>CAIMUZ010000001.1 GCA_903844775.1 uncultured Burkholderiales bacterium
CTCATACTGGCTACCAGAAATCGTTGCCCGCCCAATACACCCTTACCCAGACTGCGAACGGAAGTGATGGTGTTCAGACATTTCCCGCCGTCAAGAAGTTGAGTAGCAAGGCTAAGGGCAGCTGACGATTTCTGGTACTCCAGTATGAGGAAGTTGCCCTTAGCCTTGCTGCTCAACGCTCTAGCCAAAACATCAATGCCCATCAAAACCTAGAAGACGGGATCATGCTAATTGAAGGATTTGGAACGAGGCTCAAAACAATTGAGTAATTGGCTGGGAATTTCAGGTACTTGAGTTGTGAGATAGGTCCGAATCAAAGGCGCCGCCATCCAAGGTTTGGTATGGCCACTCCAAATGCCTCGAGAGACAATTTTCTGTTCGTTGTTATCTTTTCGAAGAGTGACGACTGCAGGCATTAACGCCTCAAACTCCACTTCGGTCAGAGTCCATTCGCCGAGTGTCCATAGACCTGCGATTCGTGCAGATTGGGACTGAGGAGGGCTGTAGGATTGAATTGCGTATTGAATGGCCTGAAAGTCGGCTTGGCCTTCTTGCGCTTGTGAGACACCTTCGCAATTTTGGGTGTGTGAAAGCCACTGATTTTGGATTTTTCCGATGACGTCAATTTCAATGCCGTCTACCACCATCAGAAAGCTGTGGTCAGCAGGTTTGAAACTGATGTGTGAAGCGATCACGCCTAAAAGGACGATCGATAACAGCGGTAAAGCGACTTTCTTTTTCATCTTTGGGGTTGCTGGATGGTGAGCATGTATCGATTATTGCTGAGCTTACTGAGCTTACTGAGCTCGCTGGGCGAGGGTGTATTGGGCGGGCGCCTCATACTGGCTACCAGAAATCGTTGCCCGCCCAATACACCCTCACCCAGACTGCGAACAGAAGTGATGGTGTTTAGACATTTTCCGCCGTCAAGAAGTTGAGTAGCAAGGCTAAGGGCAGCTGACGATTTCTGGTACCCCAGTATGAGGAAGCTGCCCTTAGCCTTGCTGCTCAACGCTCTAGCCGGATGACGATTTCTGGTGGCCAGTATGAGGAAGCTGCCCTTAGTCTTGCTGCTCAACGCTCCAGCCGGCTGACAATTTCTGCTGCCCCAGTATGAGGAAGTTGTCCTTAGCCTTGCTGCTCAACGGTCTAGCCAAAAGATACAGCATGACCTGATAGCATCCTGTACCAAGTAATGCCAAAACGCGAACCCCAAAAAACCTCTGAACAAAGCGACCCATGAACCTCTCCATCAACGGAACCAACGTCAAGCTTGAGGTAGACCCTCAAATGCCATTGCTCTGGGTCCTTCGCGATTCACTCAAGCTCACCGGCACCAAATTTGGCTGCGGCGTCGCAGCCTGCGGTGCCTGTACAGTTCACAAAGATGGCCAACCTGTTAGATCATGCGTCACACCCGTGGGCAGCGTAGCAGGCGCCAACATCAAAACCATCGAATCTTTGGGAACGACAGAAAAGCCGCACCCCTTGCAACTGGCCTGGATTGCAGAACAAGTGCCCCAATGCGGCTACTGCCAAAGCGGCATGCTCATGGCAGCCGCCGCACTCCTCGCAAGAAAACCCAAACCCACCGATGCCGACATCGACGAAGCCATGACCAATTTGTGCCGATGCGGCACCTATCAACGTGTTCGCGCAGCCATTCACCGCGCTGCAGGTGCGCAAGCATGAAGCGCCGTAATCTCATCCTTAGCGGGCTTGGCATCACAGGCGCACTCCTGGTGGGTTGGGGCGTGATGCCTGCACGGTCCCGCATGGGCAAGCCAGATAACATGCGTCTGACCGAGGGCGAAATAGCCCTCAATGGCTGGATCAAGATTGCCAAAGACGGTGTTGTGGTGCTGGCCATGCACCGCAGTGACATGGGGCAAGGCATTCACAACGCACTGGCAATGCTGGTCGCTGAAGAGCTTGAGGTGCCCTTGACTCAAATTCGTTTAGAGCCAGCAGGCCATGACGCCATCTACGGCAACGTGGCCATGTTTGTAGGCACCTTGCCCTTTCACCCCTTGCAATCGGAGGGCGTTGAAAAACCTTTTCTCGTTCACAGTGGCGAGTGGATTGTGGGCAAAGTAGCGCGCGAGTTGGGCGTCAATGCCACAGGTGGTTCGTCGTCTGTGAAAGATGCGTGGGAGCATTTACGTCTGGCCGCTGCCACCGCAAAAGCCAGTTTGTGCCTGGCTGCTGCTGACCAATGGAAAGTGCCTTTGCAAGAGATCAAGGTCAAAGAGGGTGTGATCACCCATGCTTCTGGCAAGTCGGCTCACTTTGGTGAGTTTGCAAAAGGTGCAGCAGGTCTAGCGCCTAAGAATGTTGCCTTGAAAGATCGTCAAGACTGGACGCTCATTGGCAAACCTGCAGCGCGTGCAGATGTGCCTGGTAAAACAAACGGCTCCGCTGTGTTCGGTATCGACGTACGCTTGCCCAACATGCTTTTTGCGAGCGTGGTTCAAGCGCCTCAAATGGGCGGCACTTTAACCAGCTTCGATGCCAAAGAAGCGCTGGCACTGCCAGGTGTGGTGAAGTGTATTCAGTTGGCCAGTGTGGCGGGTTCTGCGCCAGGCTTTGCAGTGGTTGCTCAATCTACGTGGCACGCCAAGCAAGCCGCAGACAAAGTCAAGGCGCAATGGGCGCAGCGTGCAGACGGCGCCATCGATACAAGGCGCATTGAGCTTGAACTCAAAGAAAAACTTAAATCAGAAAAGGGATTTACGTTTTACGAAAAAGGCGATGCTGCCAAAGCTGAAACTAGCGCAGCGCGAATGGTTGAAGCGCAGTACAAGGCCCCTTATTTGGCGCATGCCACCCTTGAGCCCATGAACTGCACAGCGCAGTTCAAAGCGGGCGCACTGGAGATTTGGGCGCCGACGCAGGTGCCCGGTTTGGCACGAACTGCAGCTGCCAAAGTGGCCAATGTGTCTGAAGATAAAGTGAAAGTGAACGTCACGCTTTTGGGCGGCGGTTTTGGTCGTCGTTTAGAAGTTGATGTGGTCGCGCAAGCCACCCAAATTGCCATGGCACTCGATGGTGCACCCGTCCAGTTGGTTTGGTCTCGTGAAGAAGACATGACGCACGACTTTTACCGCCCGATGCATGTGGCCCAGCTGAGCGCCGCCTTGAATGCCATGGGTGAGGTTGAGAGTTTGAGAATCAAGTCGGCGGGTGATGCTATTTCGCCACGCTGGATGTCACGCGTTTTGCCGGTATTGTCGGGGCCCTTTGATGCACCTGACAAAACGACGGCAGAGGGCTTGTTTGATTTGCCTTATGGGTTTGCAAATCAACACATGGCGCATGTGTCAACGCGCATGGGTGTGCCCGTTGGGTTCTGGCGTTCTGTGGGCCACTCGCACAATGCATTCTTTTCTGAAAGCTTCATCGATGAGTTGGCTTTTGAAACCAAACAAGATCCTGTGGCATTTCGCTTATCGTTGTTAAAGCAGGCGCCGCGTTATGCGGCTGTTTTGAAGTTGGCTGCAGAAAAAGCCAAGTGGGGCATTGGCTTGCCATCAGGGCATGCGCACGGTGTGGCTTTGCACGAGTCCTTTGGCTCGATCGTGGCGCAAGTGGCCGAGGTTTCTTTACAGGGTGGCATGCTGCGCGTGCACCGCGTAGTGTGCGCCATTGATTGCGGTACCGTGGTCAACCCAGCTACAGTCGCGCAGCAAGTAGAAAGCTCTGTGAGTTTTGCGTTGAGTGCAGCCTTGTTTGGCAAAATTGACATTCAAGAGGGTGTGGTTCAGCAAACCAATTTCACCAACTATCCCTTGGTGCAAATGGCCCAATCTCCAGTGGTAGAAACTTGGATTCTGCCCAGCACCCGTGCGCCTGAAGGTGTGGGTGAGCCCGCGGTGCCTCCGCTAGCACCCGCAGTCGCCAACGCCATGTTCAAGCTCACAGGCCAAAGGCTGAGATCTTTGCCTTTGAAGGCATAATCCATGCTCAATGCTTGAATTTGCATTTCAATCAAAATCACCTCATGTCAAACTACAAGCTCCAAGTTGAAGTGATTCCTCAATATTTGCCTGAACAGTCAGATCCTGAGGGCGATCTTTATACATTTGCCTACAGCATCACGATCACCAACAATGGCAACATTGCCGCCCAGGTTATCTCAAGGTACTGGAGTGTGAACGATGCCAATGGCACTCACGAGAAAGTGAAAGGCCTGGGTGTGGTGGGCTATCAGCCCTTGTTGCAGCCCGGTGAGAAATTTCAATACACCAGTGGCACGCGATTAAGAACGCCAACTGGCACCATGCACGGCAGCTATTATTGTGTTGCCGAAGATGGTGAGAGATTTGAAGTCGACATCCCCATGTTTGTGCTGGACGCTCTCAGCAGTGAATCCGGAAAACGCAATTTGCACTGAATTTTTCCATTGCAAATTGCAATGTGCAATTTGTCTGAAAATTGAGCAAATCGACGGCATAAAATTTAAACACCATGCTTAATTTAGAGTCCAGGCGCCAAGAGAATTTGTTGGGAATTGCCTGGATGATTGCGTCAATGGCTGCGTTCGCTATTGAAGACGCCTTCATCAAAATTGTCACCAAGCAGGTGCCTGTTGGCCAAGTTTTGATGATGTTTGGTGTGGGGGGCATGTGCGTCTTCGCACTCATGGCAAAGCGCGTTAATGCCGATTTGTTTCATCCGCAAGTCTTTACCCGGCGCATGTTCTTCAGAGCTGTCTTTGAGTTCATGGGTCGCTTGTGTTACGTCTTGGCGATTTCACTCACGCCCATGTCATCTGCAACCGCCATTTTGCAGGCTGCGCCTTTGTTTGTTGCTTTCGGGGCGCATGTTTTTTTGAAAGAAAAAGTAGATACCAAAACTTGGACGGCTATTTGGATTGGGCTTTTCGGTGTGTTCATTATCTTGCGGCCCTCTGCAGACGATTTTTCTGCGCTTTCATTGCTGGCCGTGATAGGAACCCTGGGCGTTGTCGGACGGGATTTGTTTTCGCGCACCGCACCGTTGGCATTGACGAAAGAAGTACTTGGCTTTTATGGTTTTACAACCATGGTGATTGCGGGTGCATGCTTTGGCGCTTGGGATGGCAAAGCTTTGGTGGCGCTGCAAGTGGAGCAGACGTTGATCATTTGCGCTGTCTTGACCGCAGGCGTTTTTGCTTACACCGCCCTCATGACAGCCATGCGCACAGGCTCAATCGCAGCGGTAACACCCTACCGATACACGCGACTGCTATTTGGTATTTCAATCGGGGTGATTGCATTTGACGAGCAATTGGATGCGGCCATGTTGCTGGGTTGCGCTGTGGTCATTGGCGCTGGGCTCTTTATCGGCTGGCAAAGCCAGCGTCGTCAACCCGCTCAATGATCACGGGATCGTTTTCGGGGCGAATGACTCTAATGCCATGCTTGCTCAAAATTTCAACATAGACCGACGCGGCACCTTCTTTGGCCAGCGTATCCAGGCTTTCAACCACGGCGCTGACTTTGACGACCACTGCCGATTCGGCAGTAGTGCCCACTTTGCAATCAAAGTCCCAGAAGTCCACATCTTTGGGCACTGCACGATTGCGTTCACGTTTGAAGTATTTACGGATTTCGTGTTTCACAGCCTCCAGCACACGGTCGGGGTTTTTGCCTTCAAATTGGAGGGGAAAGTTTTTTTTCATTAGAAGGTCCTAGAGGGGGCAAGCGCCTTGAGTGACGTTGATGCTTGCGTTCATTATCTCTCAGACAGTTAACCGTGGATCAAAGTCATCGGAAGCGCTGAGCCAGTTTCTGTATACGTCTCCCCCAAGCCTCTCTGGACAATTCAATGCTGTCGTAAAAGCTTGGAATCACAAGCAGGGTGAGTAGGGTGGAGGTGATGGTGCCCCCAATGATGGCCACCGCCATGGGCCTGTAAAATTCGCTGCCTTCACCGATGCCAATGGCGACAGGCAACATGCCTGCAATCAACGCGAAAGTGGTCATGATGATGGGGCGTAAACGTTTACGCCCAGCTGCCATCAGCGCTTCTTCGCGTTCTACACCCTCTGACTCCAGGTGTCTGGCCGCATCCAACAACAAAATGGCATTCTTCGCCACCAAGCCCATCAGCATGATCACACCAATCAGGCTCATGAGGTTCAAAGTGCTACCCGTTAAGAGCAGTGCCAGCACCACGCCAATGAGCGATAAGGGCAAAGAAAACATCACAGCCAAGGGCGCAGTGAAGGAATTAAATTGCATGACTAAAATAAAGTACATCAATGCGATACCTGAAACAAGCGCAATGCCCATTTCAGAAAAGACTTCTTTTTGGTCTTTGGATGCGCCATCTAAAGCGATTCCATATCCTTCTGGAAAGTTAATGCTTTTGGCAATCTTTAAGGCGTCGGCTGTGACTTCGCCAGATGAGCGACCCTGGACATTGGCAGAGACGCCAATGGTGCGTTTGCCGTCTGAGTGCTCAATCTTGGAAGGCGCTTGGCCCATGGAAACTTTGGCAATTTGAGACAAGGGCACGACCGTGTTCATGCCGGTGACTGTGATGGGCAGTCGCTCTATGTTAGACGTATTCAATCGATCTTCGGGGGCCAATCGAACAGCGACATCGCGCGACTCACCGGTAGGGTCGACCCAATCACCCACTTCAATGCCAGCAAACGCGACGCGCAATGCATTGACTGTATCGGCTACAGAAATGCCCAGAGAGTTTGCCAAGCCGCGATCAAGTTCAATTTGCAATTCGTTTTGAGGATCTTGCTGAGACAAGCTCACATCGACTGCACCTGGCACTTGTCGTAATTGCGCCATAAAGTCATTGGTAATGGCCAACAGTTTTCTGGAATCGGTTCCGTTGAAACGAATTTGAACTGGCTTGGCGGCGCCTTGTGATAAATCATCGAGGACGGTGAATTCGGCACCCACCAGTTGGGCTGTTCTTTGACGTAGCTCAATTGCAATTTTTTGTGCAGAGCGTTTGCGTTTGGTGCTTTCGCTAATATCAATATAAATGCGCCCACCACCTGGATTGACATAACTGTTGGTGGCGATGGTTTCTGGCAGAGTTCTTGCCATCACAGCGGCAGACTCTAATTTGATGCGAGCGTATTCAAGATTGCTGCTTGCGGGTGTTCGGACATCAATGGCCAGTGTTTTGCCATCCGCTTGCGGCAAGAAACTTGAGCCACCAAACTTGACTTGTAAAAAGATGGCGCTGAAAAAACTAATGACTGCAAATGCGATCATCCAGCGGCGATGATGGAGTGCCCAAGCAATGACATTGCCATAGCGATCGGCTTGATGATCAAACCACTCATTGAATTGTTTGAGCTTGAGACTGATGCCCGTTTTAGTTTTCAGATGCTCATTGGGTGGGTCACCCCAATAGGCGGACAACATGGGGTCGAGCGTGAATGAGATCAGCAGACTCACTAAAACAGACGCCACTACGGTAAGTCCAAATGGCCGGAACCACTCGCCTGATACGCCTGGCATGAAAGCCACAGGGATGAAAACCGCAACAATGGAGAAGGTGGTTCCCATCACGGCCATGCCAATTTCTGCCGTACCGTTCAGCGCTGCAGTTCGACGATCGGCACCTCGCTCCATGTGTCGCACAATATTTTCTCGAACCACAATGGCATCGTCAATGAGTACGCCAATGGCCAAAGACAGCCCCAGCAGGCTCATAAAGTTCAGGGTAAATCCACAGAGCCATACTGCAATGAATGCCGTGATGACGGAGGTGGGCAAGGAGAGTGCCGTAATGAGTGTTGAGCGCCATGAATTTAAAAACACATAGACTACAAAAATGGTAAGTCCTGCGCCAAAGATCAAGGCATCCACCACATTGCGCAAACTATTTTGGGCTTCTTTGCCGCCATCTTGCGTCACTTCCAGCAAAGTTCCTTTCGGAAAGGACTGATTGAGCTCAGCGACCAAACTTCTAATTTCCTTGGCGATACTCACTGTGGATCCATCGCGTGAGCGTGTAATTGCCAAACCCACATTGGTTTTGCCACTGCGAACACTCAAGCCCGTCATTTCAGCAAATCCATCAGAGACAGTGGCAACTTGACCTAAGCGAATGAGCTCGTTGCCACTTCTTTTAATGACAATTTGATTGAATTCGGCGGGTGTTTCAATGCGACCCAATAATCGAATACTTTGATCTTCAAGTACGCCCCGAATTTTGCCAACAGGCGCAGCGGCATTTTGGGTCCGCAGTGCATTCACAACTTCTGTAACGGATAAATTAACTTCACGTAATTTTTGGGCATGTAGCAATACACTGAGTTCGCGCTTGAGTGCACCATTCACATTGACTTGTGCGACACCTGCAATCCCCCGAAACTTGTCCGCAATCTGGTCTTCTGCCAATCTTGATATTTCTGCATGACTTTGGCTCGAAGAAGACAAGGCCAGCTGCATGATGGGTTGCGCAGCGGGATCAAGGCGCAAGATAACCGGTTCTCGAATTTCGGTCGGTAGTTTGTAACGAATTTTTCCAATGGCGTTGCGCACTTCATCGGTGGCTTCCACCATGTTCTTTTTAAATTCAAAGAACACTTTGATGTTGGCGTTACTCTCGTTGGCAGTGCCACGCAATTCTTTGACGCCATTGACGGATTGCAATGCTTTTTCAACGCGGTTTAGCACTTCGCGCTCGACGGTATCGGGGGATGCACCCGGATAGACAATATCGATAACCAGCAAGGGCATGTCGACATCTGGAATTTGGTTGACCTTGAGTTTCTTCAACGCCAAGAGCCCTGCGGCCATGAGCATCAACAGAATAACGATCGTGATGATCGGTTTTTTTACGCTGAAATTAGACAGGAACATTTTTTAAGAATCTACTTTGCCAGCGGTGTCTGCGCGCAGGGTATAGGGCTGTCCATCTTTCAGTGAGCTGCCAGAATTGCGCAATATTTTGTCGCCTGCTTCCAAGCCAGATTTAACAACCCACTGACCTAGACGAGTATCTCGATCCCCAAGTTCAAGGCTGCGCATTTTGATTTTGTTGCTGTCCAAAACCCATGCGAATACCTTGTCGCCCTCCCTTCGGATGCTGCTTTCAGAAACCATGAGCGCTGCTTTAATTTGCGTTTCAATCATGCCTTCCGCGTAGAGGCCCACTACCGGTGGACGATCATTTCCGCTAATTTCCACAATGACTGAAACCTGACGCGTAATGGGATTGGCCGCACCATCAATGCGCTTGATAGTGCCCTTGCTGGCCAATTGACCGCCTGACTGAGGCATGCCATTGATGCGAAAGTTAACGCGTTGCCCCACCTTGACCACACCCATTTGATCGGCAGAAACTTGGCCTTCAAATCGCATGCTGGAGGGGTCAATGACTTGAATGAGTTCTTTGCCAATTTGTGCGGTGTCGCCTGAAGAGGTTTTGCGCGCACTCACCACGCCACTGAAAGGGGCCCGTACTTCTGTGCGCTCGAGTTGTTGATTGGCTGCTGCAACGCGCGCCTTGCTGGCCACAAATTCGCTTTGGGCCGCATTGCGTTTCACTTCTGATTCTTCAAGACCTTGCGTCGAAACCATGCCTTGCGCTTGTAATGATTTCATCCGCTGGTATTGACGTTCGGCCCCATCCAATGACTGGGTTGATGCGCGAAATGATTCTTCCGCTGAATTGAGGTTGTCTCTCAGTACCGAACCGTCAAGACTTACGAGCAAATCACCTTTGCGAACAAACTCACCATTTTCTTTGTGAACTTTGATCACCATGGCGCTGATCTCTGCGCGCAAATCGGCACGGCGCTCGGGCTGTAAGGAGCCCGAGATCACTGGACCCGTGCCGTGCTCGGAAGTCCCCAATTGCAAAATATCTTCAAGGCCCAAACTGAGCGCAACAGATTCGGCTGCTTTGTCGGCGTCCGAAGAGGGTGGTTTGCAAGCAACAAGCGCAAAGCTCAAACTTAGGCACGAAGCAAGACCAATGAGTTTTAAAAAGCGACTCAATAAAGAGGAATGCAACATGAGAACTCCGCATACGAAAAAAGTTCACGAATTACATCATGAAATCCAAATAACTTACCGATAAAAGCTTGTTTTAGCATGTAATCTTCGTCGTAAACTCCTTCACATGCTGTTAACGCCCGAATCTTGGCAAGCGATTCAACTGACATTTGAATTGGCCGTCCTCACAAGCCTGTTTTTGCTTGTATTGGCGACGCCTTTGGCATGGTGGTTGTCGCAAACTCATTCTGCATGGCGAGCGCCCATTCAAGCACTGGTCACATTGCCCCTGATCCTGCCACCCTCCGTCTTGGGTTTTTACTTGTTGATCGTCATGGGTCCTTTGGGTCCTCTGGGTCAATTCACGCAAGCCATGGGGTGGGGGGTTTTGTCCTTTACTTTTACTGGCTTGCTGATCGGTTCTATTTTGTTTTCCTTGCCTTTTGCGGTTCAGCCCATACAGCATGCTTTTGACGCTATGGGTTCACGTCCTCTAGAAGTTGCGGCTACTTTGCGTGCAAGTCCTATCGATACATTTTTCTATGTTGCCTTGCCCCTGGCCAAACCTGGCTTGGTCACGGCGGCCATTTTGAGCTTTGCCCATACGGTGGGTGAGTTTGGCGTCGTGCTCATGATTGGGGGCAACATTCCCGGCAAAACTCGCGTGGTGTCGACTGAAATTTATGGCCACGTCGAAGCGATGGAATATGCACAAGCGCACTTGTTGGCTGCAGGTATGTTGCTGTTTTCTTTCGTGGTGCTCATCGCATTGGCCTTGTTGAATCGTCGTCAGGGACAAATGCTGCGATGAATAACAACATTCATTTGCAGGTGAAACTGACACGGCCAGATTTTGAACTGGACGTGAACCTGCAGTTGCCAGAGCAAGGCATTACCGCCATCTTTGGGCCCTCAGGCTCTGGCAAAACCAGCTTGTTGCGCGCCGTGGCCGGCTTAGAAAAAATTCAGCATGGGCTCATCCGAGTGGGGTCACAAATTTGGCAAGACACTCAGCAAAATATTTGTTGGCCCACATGGCAGCGTCCTTTGGGTTATGTATTTCAAGAAGCGAGTTTGTTGCCACATCTGAACGTTCAACACAATTTAAATTTTGGTTTGAAGCGCGCATTGAAGTCATCAAATAGCGCACGTTTGGATGCCACAAAGTCATTGCAAGAGTCCATTGAACTCTTGGGCATTGAAGCTTTGTTGCAACGCATGCCGCATGAGCTGTCTGGTGGTGAACGCCAGCGTGTGGCCATTGCGCGGGCCATTGCCATGCAGCCTCAACTGCTTTTAATGGACGAGCCTTTGGCCTCGTTAGATGCCGCGCGCCGTCAAGAAATTTTTCCCTGGTTGGCGAGATTGCGCGATGACCTAAAGATTCCCATGTTGTATGTCACGCACTCCTCGGAAGAAGTCGTGCGCCTGGCTGACCACTTGGTGGTCTTGGACACAGGGCAGGTGAAAGCACAAGGACCTGTCGGTGCTGTTCTGACCCAGATCGTCAATCCAGTGATGGTGGGCGAAGATGCGGGCGCACTGATGACAGGTTGCATTGGTGTCATCGATTCGAAGTGGCATTTGGCTCGAGTCGACTTTCAAGGAGGGTGTGTTTGGATGCGCGATGCAGGCCTGCACATTGGCAAAGCGGTGCGAATTCGCATCTTGGCGCGCGATGTGAGCTTGGCCACGTCGGAGCCGCAGAACACCAGCATTCAAAACCAACTGCGATGCAGCATTCAAAGCATCACACCTGATGCACATCCATCCCAAGTGATGGTGGTATTAAAGTGTGGCGCTGAAGAAGTATCGGCCCGCGTCACGAGGAGGGCCGTCGATGAATTGGCTTTGCAAGTAGGCATGCCGGTTTGGGCGCAAGTGAAGTCTGTTGCCTTGGTGGCCTGATCAATCGATTCAAGTGCCCTCAAACCAGTTTTCTAGTTTGAGCTGTGGCACACGAGAAAATTCTTTCAAGTTGTTGGTTACCAGTGTTCCGTTGATGCTAAGTGCGTGCGCTGCAATTAAAGAGTCCATTGGGCCAATCGACAAACCTTTCTTTTCTAATGAAGCCCTCAGGTCTGCATAAAACCAAAGGCACTGTCTGTCAAAAGGAAGAATCTGCAGTGGCGCTAAAAACATGTCCAACGCCTTTCGATTCTTGATCGACCCTGATTTTGCGACGCCGTATGCCAACTCTGATGCGGCAATGCTGCTGATGCCGATTTCACCTGCTTTGTAAGCGTTGAAACGATCAAGTACCTTAGGGGGTCGATTGTTGATGATGTAGAGACATGTGTTTGTGTCTAACAAAATCACAACATGACCTCTGGGCGAATTTGATGTTCAGGTTGTTGTCGGTCAATCTTGAATACTGGTTCAAATGAGTCCAATGCCGCTTCAATCATTCGCCAAGGATTTTCGATGGGCATCAATAAAACACCGTCGCCGACTCGTTTAATGAGCACTTCTTTGGTATTAAAACGGTATTCCTTTGGCAGGCGAACTGCTTGGCTTCTGCCCGTTTGAAATATCTTTGCGGTGTCCATGGAAATTCCTGTCTTCAATTAAATTTGGTACATATCATTGATATGCATCATATTCGGTTTCAAGTTAAAAGAGTCTTTCAATGCCTAACAAGTTCATTTATATGCCTTAAAAGAATAAACAAACAATAAATGATTCGTTTGAGTTTTGAAGAAGTGCTTCCAGAATCGCGTTCTTACTCTTTTGAGACGCCTTATGAACAAGACCCAATCCATTGCCATAGCCGCTTTACTGGCGATTTCAGGCTTCAACGCTTCAGCCCAAACCTTACTCAACGCCTCTTACGACGTGGCCCGCGAGTTTTACAAAGACTACAACGCCGCCTTCGTGGCCAACTACAAAAAGACCACCGGCAAAGACGTCAAGGTTGATCAAGCCCATGGCGGCTCCAGTGCGCAAGCGCGGGCTGTCAACGACGGTCTCGATGCCGACGTGGTCACCATGAACACCACCACCGACATCGACTTTTTGGCCAGCAAAGGCATCGTGGCGGCCGATTGGACCAAACGTTTCCCACAAAGCGCATCGCCCACCAGCTCCACCATGCTGTTCTTAACGCGCAACGGCAATCCCAAAAACATCAAAGATTGGGACGACCTGATCAAGCCCGGTATTCAAGTGATTGTGGTCAACCCCAAAACCGGTGGCAATGGCCGCATGGCTTATTTGGCGGCATGGGGCTATGTGCGTAAAAAGGGCGGCAGCGAAGCTGATGCGCAGCCTTCGTCGCGAAGCTCTACAAAAACGTGCCTGTGTTGGCCAAAGGTGGCCGCGATGCCACCACCATCTTCTTACAACGCAACATTGGCGATGTGCTGGTCACTTTTGAATCTGAAGTGATTTCTGTTGACAACGAATTTGGTGTCGGCAAAGTAGATGCCATTCACCCCTCTATCAGTATCGTGGCTGAAAACCCTGTGGCTGTTGTAGAGCGCACTGTCGCCAAAAAGGGCACTGGCGATTTGGCCAAGGCTTATTTGAACTATCTCTACTCTGATGAAGCGCAAGAGATTGCGGCCAAGCATGCCTTGCGCCCCACCAATCCTGCCATCTTGAAAAAATACAGCAAAACCTTCAAGCCTTAGCAATTGTTCACTGTGAATGAAGTGTTTGGCTCTTTCGCTGAAGCGCAAAAAGTGCACTTCAACGATGGTGGCCAGTTCGACAAGCTGTACACCGTTAAGTAATTCATGCTCTCTCGTTCCGCTGCGGCGGCGCCTGCCAAGCGCAGAGCGCCCGCCCGGGTTTTGCCCGGTTTTAACATCACCTTGGGGTACACCTTGATGTACCTCTGCTTGATTGTGCTCATTCCATTGTCGGCACTGTTGTTCAAAACGTTCACACTCACGTGGGATCAGTTTTGGGCGGCAGTCACAGGCCCTCGCGTGATGGCGTCTTACCGCCTCACCTTTGGTGCCTCTTTAATTGCTGCGCTGGTCAACGTGGTGTTTGGTTTGTTGGTGGCCTGGGTGCTGGTGCGTTATCAGTTCTTTGGCAAAAAGGTGGTCGACGCATTGGTCGATTTGCCATTTGCTTTGCCCACCGCAGTGGCTGGTATTTCTTTAACAGCCTTGTTGGCTGGCAATGGCTGGGTGGGGCAATACCTTGAACCACTCGGCATTCAGTTGGCCTTCAACCCCAACGGCATTGTGATTGCGCTCATCTTCATAGGCTTACCCTTTGTGGTGCGTACAGTGCAGCCCGTGCTGGAAGATGCAGAAAAAGAATTGGAAGAAGCGGCTACCTGTTTGGGCGCATCGCGTTGGCAAACATTTAGCAAGGTGATTTTTCCATCCATTGCACCTGCATTGCTCACAGGTTTTGCCATGGCC
>CAIMUZ010000002.1 GCA_903844775.1 uncultured Burkholderiales bacterium
AAGAAAATTGAAGAGAAAAAAGAGGCTGAGTTAGAGAAGAAAAAGAAACTTGAAAAAGAGAAACTCGCGAAAGAAAAATTAGACAAAGACAAAGAAAAAGAAAAATCCAAGGATCTCGAGAAGAAGAAAAAAGAAGAGGCCTTGAAAAAGGAATCCGCTGCCAAGGCCAAAGAGGACGCCAAGAAAGCAGCTGCTGAAGAAAAGCGTGCTGAGGCACTTCGCAATGAAAACCTGAAACGCATGCAAGGCATGGTGGGCGCCTCAGGCGATGAAAACGCCAAAGGCGCCGCCTTAAGGTCATCAGGTCCCTCCGCCAGTTATGCCGGCCGCATTCGCGCGCGGATCAAACCCAACATCACCTTTACCGAAGATGTGACCAGCAACCCCAAAGCCGAAGTTGAGGTCCGCACATCCCCCGATGGGACCATCCTTAGCCGCAAACTTTTGTCCAGCAGCGGCAACAAGTCTTGGGACGAAGCCGTTCTAAAAGCCATCGACAAAACCGCCAGCCTGCCACGCGACGAAGATGGCCGAGTCCCCCCCGTTCTAGAAATCAGCTTCCGCCCGAAAGATTAATAATTAAATTTCGTAGATGATTTCGGCTTTGCCTTGATCGGCTTGGGCTACCCAGCTTGAAAGGGCTGCGTCGCTTGGGAAGAATTTGGCTTGTTCGCCCAATAGCAATTCGGCACTGGCAGCGAAGCTGTCTGACTTGCGTTCCAACCTCAAACGCACCGGCAAACCTCGAAGCAACTCACCTTGCTCTGTCATTTCGCGTTGCGGTGGAAAGGCTTTCACCAACTTCTCTACCTCGGGTGCGCGACCATTCACAGAGACGCGCAAGAACTTGCCGAAACGGCAACGCGCCGATGGCAAATCCCAGACTTGCTGAATGGACAAACGATAGCCGCCAGAGAAACGATCGGCCTGCATCTTGGCCATCACAATGACCAGCTCATCGTCTTTCAGCAAATGACGATTGGCATTGATCATGGCCTCGTCGGCCGTGGCTTCCATGACCGCACTTTTGTCGTCGAGTTTAAAGATGGCCAGCTTGCCGCGCTGGCCATTGATGACACGCAAGTCGCTCACAATGCCTGCCAACAATTGTGGCTCGCGGCTGTCAATCAGATCGTCAATTTTGCGCTTGGCAAACAAGCGGACCTCTCGTTCCACCGCATCAAACAAATGGCCTGACAAGTAAAAACCAACGGCCGTTTTTTCATGGGTGAGCTGCTCCTTCACGCCCCAAGGCAACATGTCCACCAAGTCGGGCTCTTGCGTGCTGGAGCCATGTGCGTCATCGCCCATCATGTCGAACAGGCCGCCCTGATTGGCATTGGCAGAAGTGGCCGTGGAAAAATCAAATGCACGATCGATGGAAGCCGCCAAGGAAGCACGGTTACGTTGCAAGGAATCAAAGGCGCCCGCCTTGACCAGGGCTTCCACTGTGCGTTTGTTCAAACGGCTTCGGTCGACGCGGACACAAAAATCAAACAAGCTGGTGAAGGGGCCGCCCTCTTCTCGCGCTTTGACAATGGCATCGATGGCTTGTTGGCCCGTGCCCTTGATGGCGCCCAATCCATAGCGAATGACTTTATTGGACACCGGCTCGAAGCGGTGCGTGCCGCGATTGACATCGGGCGGATCGAAGCTCATGCCAAACTTCAACGCATCTTCAAACAACACTTTGAGTTTGTCAGTGTCGTCCATTTCAATGGTCATGTTGGCGCAGAAAAACTCCGCCGTGAAATGGACCTTGAGCCACCCAGTGTGGTAGGCCAACAAAGAATAAGCCGCGGCGTGTGATTTGTTAAAACCATAGCCCGCAAACTTTTCCATCAGGTCAAAGACTTCGTCGGCTTTGACTTCAGACAAACCATTGACCTCAGCGCCTTTGCGAAAAATCTGACGGTGCTCGGCCATCTCCTCGGCTTTTTTCTTGCCCATGGCTCGGCGCAGCAAATCGGCGCCACCCAAACTGTAGCCACCCAGCACCTGCGCAGTTTGCATCACTTGCTCTTGGTAGACCATGATGCCGTAGGTCTCGGACAGCACTTTTTCGACCAAGGGGTGGGGATACTCCACCACCTCACGGCCATGTTTGCGTGCCACAAAACTGGGAATCAAATCCATCGGACCCGGACGGTACAAGGCGTTAAGGGCAATCAAATCTTCTAAGCGCGAAGGCCGCGCATCTTTCAACATGCCCTGCATGCCGCGACTTTCAAACTGGAACACAGACTCGGTGCGACCATCGGCAAACAATTTGTAGGTGGCCACATCGTCAAGCGGAATGTTCTCAAAGGCAAAATTCTCTTGGCCCTTGTGTCGCTTCACGATCATCTCGCGAGCTAACTCCAAAATGGTCAAAGTGGCCAAACCCAAGAAGTCAAACTTCACCAAGCCAATGGCTTCCACGTCATCTTTGTCGTACTGACTCACCGCTGAAGTGCTGCCAGGCTGTTGGTACAAGGGGCAAAAATCTGTGAGCTTGCCCGGTGCAATCAAAACACCGCCGGCGTGCATGCCCACGTTGCGGGTCATGCCTTCGAGTTTTTGCGCCAGCGCCAACAAGGTTTTAACTTCGTCTTCTTTTTCCAATCGCTCAGCCAAAATAGGCTCCGCTTTGATGGCGCCATCGATGGTGATGTGTTGGCCAGGCTTATTGGGAATGAGCTTGCTGATGCCATCGCAGAACGTGTAGCTCATGTCGAGCACACGGCCAACGTCACGAATGGCGGCTCGCGCCGCCATGGTGCCAAAGGTGACAATTTGGCTCACGGCATCACGGCCGTATTTGTCTTTGACATAGTCAATCACGCGGTCGCGATTGGCCTGACAAAAGTCAATGTCAAAGTCGGGCATGGAGACCCTCTCAGGATTCAAGAAACGCTCAAACAGCAAGTTGTATTGCAGCGGATCGAGATCGGTAATTTTCAAAGAATACGCGACCAAGGAACCGGCACCGGAGCCTCGACCTGGCCCCACTGGGCAGCCATTTTTCTTAGCCCAATTGATGAAGTCACCCACAATCAAAAAGTAACCAGGGAAGCCCAGGTTCAGGATGGTGTTGA
>CAIMUZ010000003.1 GCA_903844775.1 uncultured Burkholderiales bacterium
AACTTGAACCGCCCGATCCACTACGCGGCCAAGCGTTTCGGCAGCATGTACTTTGACCATGGCAATTTGTTCTCGTGCATCAAGACCTTGGTCTAGCATCCATGCGGCTTGGTAGACCATCCAACGGGCTGCATTGATTTCAATCACGCTATCTGCCAACATTTTTTGAACCATTTGGAAATCACCGATACGTGTATTGAATTGCTTGCGGTCATTTGCATAAGACAACATGATTTCACAAACATGAGAAGCTTTTCCAACGGCACGTGCACCTACTTGAGCCAGCCTGACGACATTCAATGCGCCCATGGCCAATTTAAACCCTTGACCAATTTCACCTAGCAACGCTGAGTCATCGAGTTGCACATTGTCGAAAAAGAGTTCAAGGTGGGGTGTGCCTCGCAGCCCCATCATTTTTTGATCTTTGCCGACCGTAAAGCCTGCAAGCCCTTTGTCCACCATGAATATGCTGATTTCTTTTTCCCCGGTTTTGGCTGAGACTAAAAAGAAGTCGCTCCATTCGCCGTCGCTGATGAAATGCTTAGCGCCGTTCAGCACCCAGCCTTTTCCGTTTTTCTGTGCGTTGGTTTTGATACCTGCGGCATCAGATCCTGCGGCAGGTTCGGTAATGCAAATGGCACATGTACGTTTTCCTTCGACGCTGGGTTTAAGCCATCGCTCGACTTGATCACCTTTGCAATGCAGCAAGGGTTCGTAAACATTGCCAAATGCACGGCGTATCAAGATGTCAGTGGTGTGTCCAAATTGTTCTTCGCAAATAATCCGATCGATATTTGAAAGTCCACCGCCCCCAAATTCAGCGGGCATGTTCATTCCGTACAAGCCAAGCGCCTTGCCCTTTTCATGAATGGCCTTCGCATGAGCAACGTCTAAATGGCCCTTTTCTTCTACCTCATCTTCCAGCGGCTTGAGTTCTTCAGAAATGAAACGTCGAACCGTTTCAATCATCATCTTTTGATCACCATTCAGTGAAAAATCCATTTTTTTCTTTCCTAGGGTTGTGCTTTAGTCAAAATAAGGTTTGCTTTTTTCTAGGCATTTTTTTGCCCAGTCAATATTAGAAAATTGTGCTTCGTTTTCAAAATGAACCACTTCAACACTGATCGGTAAATCTCTTGGTAAAGCGTTAAACAAAGCATTTAAATCAATATTGCCGTCACCAGGTAATTCACGAGCGCATCGAGCGGTATGGATCATTTCTTCAGTTGTAAAGTTCGTACCGGCTTGTGCGTCGCAGATTTGGCTGTAATGCAAAAGCGAAGGATTGATTGCGCGAATGTCTTCTAGCGTAGTGTGCGAGCGTCCAACGTGTATGGCGTCTACCAAAATGCCCGCATTTTGGGGGGTGCCCGCGTTTGTGATGATTCTTAATGCAGATGTCGCATTGGGTACGGCTGTCCAAGGCATAAATTCAAGATCGGCTGTCATGCCAAAGGGTTTCATGGCTTCGCAAAGCTTCGCATAGTTGTCTGTTAGCCTAGACTCAATAGGGTCATCGCCGGCAATCAAAATGGCTTTCGCCTTGAGTTGTGCGCCGATTTCATACAAGGCGTCCCATGTGTGCGCATCAAATGATTCGTTGATTCGGATCAGTTCCAAATCAAACACCCCGATACCAGTGTCATTCATGGCCGCTAAAGTTTCTTTCAGCGCTTGGAAGTTGCCAATTAAGTGCTGTTGTGGTGCTTTAGGTGCATTGGGCCAAAGCCTAAAGCCAACATGGTTGTAGCCGCTTTGTGCGGCTACCTGGACGGCTTCTTGCGGAGAGCATCGGTGTGAAGACAAATAGGCGAGAGAAAAAGTACGTTGCTGCATTGTTTCATTCCATATAAATAAGTTTACGCCCAATGCCATCATGAGAATTATCAGATCTCATCAATTGGTTGAAATAAGGAGAGCTGCCACTGCTTGCAGCAAGTTGTGAACCACAGGCCATCAATTCAGGACCTAGGTCTTTCATGCGCTTGGCGGTCAACCTAAAATGAGGCCCCGCAATGGTTAGGATGCCAATGGCAGGTTGCTCAGCAAGTCTGACCGGGGCCGAAATGGCGTTGAGACCATGAGCGTAGGTTTCTTCAGTCATGCTAAAGCCACGCTTTCGTGTGGCTTGAATCATGGGCAATAATTGAGCAATGCTTTGAGGTGCGTTTGGGCCATAGTCTCGCACTTTGCCAAGGCCTTGTTTTTTGACTTTGGCAATGGCTTCTTTGTCAGAGAGGGTGCTAAGCCATGCCCAGCCGGTAGAGGAACATGAAAAACGCGCATTTGTTCCCATATCAGGGTCGTAGCGCAATCCTTGACGTGCACCTTGTGCGCGTGCAACCCACGTCAGCCAATCGCCATCCACAATGGACAAACGGACCAATTCTCCAGAGGTTTTTGCCAATCGATTGAGCAATGGCTGTGCAATGTCAACCACACCACTGTTGCTTAAAAAGCTTAAGCCGATCGATATCAATTTGGTGGTCAGCAAATAATCACCGTGCTCTCGAATTTGTCGGACATATCCTGATATCACCAAATCTGAGAGCAGGCGATGAACAGCACTGCGGGGAATATTGAGCGCGTTGGCAATGGCAACGAGTTCTAAGCCTTCGCTGTGTTTTGCCAGTAGCTCCAGTATTCCTAAAGTTCGTTCTTGTACGCCCTTCATGTGGCGGTCCTTTTCAATTCAAAGAGGATTTTATTGAATATTTATATAAAGTGGAATACTATTCCACTTTATATTTTGATGCCAACTTTCAGTCATTCATGAATCTCTGGAGACAAATGCGATGGAAAATTATTTAAGTCAAACTTTTGGTTTGAATGGCCGCACCGCTCTAATTACCGGTGCAGCACGTGGCATAGGTTTGTCGATAGCAACTTCATTAGGCAAAGCGGGGGCTCATGTGGTCATCAGTGACCTCAATGAGAACGCTTGCTCGGAGGCCGTCGCATTGCTCAAAAAGCAGGGTATTTCAGCGAGTTCGGTTTGCTTTGACGTGGCTGACCATGCAGCTGTCCAAAACGCTAAGGACCAATTAGAAAGCCAGGGCTTTCGGGTGGATATCCTTGTGAATAACGCGGGCAATCAAAATAGAAAACTCTTGGTTGATATGACCCCATCGGAATGGCAACAAATTTTCAATGTGCATGTGAACGGGGCATTTAATTGCGTGCAAACAT
>CAIMUZ010000004.1 GCA_903844775.1 uncultured Burkholderiales bacterium
TCAAAAGTTCTAACAATTGAACCCAATCGTTTGCTATAATTTTTGGCTCAGGCTCTTTAGCTCAGTCGGTTAGAGCGATGGAATCATAATCCACAGGTCCGCGGTTCGAATCCGTGAAGAGCCACCAAACTTAGAGCCCCCTGTGAACGCACCGGGGGCTTTTTTCATGGTCAATTCATGAAAGATATGGACATGCTGCATGCACGCTGACAATCGCCGCGGTATTTTGGCCATGAGCTTGGCCATGGCATTTTTCATTGCGAACGATGCTTTGGTCAAACAAGTCAGCGCCACACTGCCTGGATTTCAACTCATTTTGATTCGCGGTCTGATGGCCACCGGCCTCATTGCCATCATGGCGCAAGCTATGGGGCATTTGAAAAACTGGCGTCTCATGCTCAATCGCATGTTATGGGTTCGTGGTGTGATTGATGCCGTAGCGTCCATGACTTTTCTCACTGCATTGTTTCACTTGCCTCTTGGCAACGCCACCGCCATCAATTTGGCATCACCTTTGTTCATCACGGCGTTTGCCATTTACTACTTCAAAGAGCGTGTCACTTTTCAGCGAGGTGCATTCATCTTGCTAGGGTTTAGCGGTGTACTCATGGTGGTCCAACCGGCCTCCGATGGGTTCAACGTGTATGGCGTCATTTGTGTCGTGGCCACCTTACTGCACGCCGCGCGAGATACGCTAACGCGCGTAATCAGCCTTCGCATTCCCGTGCTTCTCATCACCTTGTCAACCGCCGTCGCTGTTTCGATTGGGTCGGGTTTGGCCACTTTGACGCAAACTTGGGCCCCCGTCACAGACGCTAATTTATTGATGTTGTTTGGAGCTTCCGTGTTTCTATCCTTGGCCTACTATTTTTTGATTGTGGCCATGCGCTCTGGCGAAATGAGCTTGGTGGCGCCGTTCAGATACAGCGGGCTACTTTTTGCACTTCTCATTGGGTACTTGGTTTGGGAAGAGCTTCCCAACCTGATGGCCTGGACGGGTATCTTACTTTTAGTGGTTTCTGGCCTCATGATTTTGCGAGAAGAACATCTCAAAGTTTCAAGCTAGCAATCAACCCCGAGAGTTTTCATGCATCAACCCAGCCAGCAAGCTCGCCCCTCTATTTATTACAACTACCAAGTTTTCAAGCCCTGGCTGCCCTCTCAAAATGGGCGTCAAGACAAGAAAAAGGCAGTGATTGTGGGCGCGGGGCCAGCTGGCATGGTCACAGCCTTAGAGCTTGCGCGGCATGGCGTAGCCTCTGTGGTGTTGGCCGCCGATTTGCAATTTTCTCAAGGCTCGCGCGCGATTGTGTTTACTCGGCGCTCTATGGAAATTTTGCAGCAAGTAGGGGTCGCACATCGCATCACAGAAAACGGTTTGCCATGGCGTTGTGGCAACTCGATTTATCGTGGCCAAAAAGTGTTTCGCATGGAAACACCACACGACTCCGATGATCGTTTTTTTCCCATGATCAATATTCAGCAGCAGTACTTAGAAGAGTACCTGCACGATGCTTGCAAAGCACATCCGCTCATTGATTTTCGTTGGGGCAACAAGTGGGTTCAAGCTGAACAATTTGAGGGCGGCGTGAAAGCGCACGTCGATACGCCAGAAGGTCCTTACGCCTTAGAAACAGAATGGTTGATTGCTGCTGATGGGGGGCGCTCTGAAGTTCGGAGCCACATGAATTTAAAACTGGAAGGTGCATCTTTTGAAACTATCTTTGTCATTGCCGACATTCGAATTGACCTGCCCTACCCCACTGAGCGCTTGGCATTTTTTGACCCTGACTGGAATCGTGGCAACACCATCTTGATGCACCGAGAGCCTCATGGTATTTGGCGCGTTGATTACCAACTGCCGCCCGGCGAAACCCCTGAAGAAGCATTGCGCCCAGAATCACTCAAGCAACGCATCGATGCCCAACTCAAAATGATTGGCTTTGAAGGCAAGACTTGGGAAATGGATTGGAGCTCTGTTTACTCAGCACGCACGCTCACTTTGCCTGACTATGTGCATGATCGAATTGTGTTCACGGGTGATGCTGCACATTTGCTGCCCATCTTTGGCGTGCGAGGGGCCAACACCGCGTTCCAAGATGCACAGTCATTAGGCTGGCATTTGGCCTATGTTTTAAAAGGCATTGCCCCTGAAAAATTGATGACAAACCACAGCCAAGAGCGTGTTGGGGCAGCGCGCGAA
>CAIMUZ010000005.1 GCA_903844775.1 uncultured Burkholderiales bacterium
CATTGATCGGGCGCTTGTTGTTGGTCATGTGGCGAACGCCGTTTTCAGTCCAAGCCAAAGCCTTGAAACCTTTGGATTCAAATTTAGCCAGCAATTCTTGGCCAATGGGACCATCTAAAACAGCGCGTGCGTGCGCCTTGTCGCGAAACAAGAAAGGCACATCCAAGATGCGGGTTTCAGGCACAAAGTTGGGCACAGGGCCTGTTGAGTTGTGACCCAGCTCTTGCGTGCCAAGCTGCACAGACTCCATCACCTCGCGCTCGCCACCCAACGATCCAGAGTAAAAGTTCTTGATCACAATGCGGCCATTGGTTCGCTTTTCTACTTCTCGGGCCAAAGTGTCGACGGCCTCTCCTGCATGAGAGTTTTGCGCAACCGAAATGGCATTTCGCATCACAACTTGCGCAACGGCGGTGGACATGAAGCCTGTGGCCAAGCACATGGCCAAAACTAGTTTGCTCAATTTCATTCGGTGACTCCTATCGAGGTTGTTGAAAGACAAGACGAAAAAAGACTGACTAACATTCATTATGAAGTTGATACAAATCACCGCTATTCGGGTTTTCGAGGAGATGTTTTACCTATTGATGTTCGGCTCAACCGGTTTTACAGTAGGCAAAGGGTCCATCTAATGGCCTAGCCCGAAGCCATTTCCAATCAAACAGGAGCAAAGATGAATGATTTTGAGTCGGGTGTTTTTCGTGTCGGCATTACGCGCGATGTCCTAACCAGTCAGGGGCAGCCCATCTTTGGACAAAAAGTCTTTGAATGGCTCAATCAACCTGGTTTGGTTTGGGAGTTCATGGAGGAGACACCTGTGATTCGCCCCGAACATGCCGCTCGTTACGATGCCATTTGCGCCATGTTGGTTCGATTCAATCCGGAAAGCATTGGAGCAGACAAGCCACGCTTGAAACTGATTGCTCGGTTTGGTGTTGGCTACGACACCATCGATGTGCCCACCTGCCAAAAGGCAGGCATTTTCCTGACCATTGCGCCCGATGGCGTGCGCCGGCCTGTGGCGGTATCTGCCATCACATTCATGCTCATGCTGGCCCATAAAGTGGGTATCAAAGACCGACTGACACGTTCGGGTCGGTGGGCAGAAAAATCTGATCACATTGGCACAGGCCTGACTGGCCGCACCTTGGGCTCGATTGGCGTTGGCAATATTGGGGCAGAAATGTTTAGACTGGCCAAGCCCTTTGACATGAAATTCATCGCCCATGACCCCTATGCCAATGCCTCTCAAATGGCTGCTTTGGGTGTGGAGTTAGTCGGTTTGGACGACTTGTTTCGCCATTCAGATTTTTTGACAGTCAATTGTCCCTTGAACGAAACCACACGCGGCATGGTCAACGCCAGCAAGTTGTCGCTCATGAAGAATACGGCTTACCTGATCAACACTGCACGCGGCCCCATCGTCAATGAGGCCGAGCTTTACCGCGCTTTGGTTGAGAAAAAAATTGCCGGTGCGGGCCTGGACGTGTTTGAGGTAGAGCCCACGCCTGCAGACAACCCTTTGCTGCAATTGGACAATGTGGTGGTCACGCCCCATGGCATTTGTTTTACCGATGAATGCATGCAGGGCTTGGCCGAAAGTGCCTTTAAAGCAGTCATTGATGTGATGCACGGCAAGACACCTCCGCATGTCGTGACAGCCTAAGCCATTTTGCTAAAAAATTTTAAACAAAGAAATACATGACGACCCAACTGCCCCTGAAGCAAACCATTTTGTCCGGCGAAACAGTTGCCGGCGCTATGATTTTTGAATTTTTCACACCCGGCATGTCAAGCATCCTGTCAAATGCTGGGGCCCGATTTGCCATCTACGACATGGAACACACTGGCTTAGGGTATGAAACTCTGAAGTGGTTGTTTGCCACATGCCGTGGTTTGCCCATCGAACCCATGGTGCGCGTGCCTACCGGTGAGTACACCTGGATTGCCCGTGCTTTAGACATTGGTGCGCGCGGTGTCATGGTGCCTATGGTGGAAAGCCGTGCTCAGGCCGAGCGACTGGCGCAGTCTTGCCGTTATCCGGGCATAGGCCGCAGAGGCGCTGCATTTGGTTTTGCCCAATGCGACTACTTAGGAGGCGATGTGGCCGAACAAATGCGGCAGTACCATGAGCGATCTTTGCTGATTGCGCAAATCGACACCGAGAGAGGTTTGGAAAATGTTGAAGAAATTGCAGCCGTAGACGGGGTCGACGTATTGTGGGTCGGTCACTTTGACTTGTCCAATTTTATGGGCATCCCTGCACAATTTGACCACCCCAAATTCACGGAAGCCATGACCCATGTAGCCCAAGTGGCACGCAAACACGGTAAGGTGGCAGGATTCATGGCCACCGATCAAGTTTGGATTGAAAGAGCCAAAGCCATGGGCTACACCATGCTCGCCGCAGGCACTGACACTGGCCTAATGCAACAAGCCTTCGGCCAATTAATCGATGGCATTAACTAATTAATTGGGGTCAGATCAACATTAATTTGCGCAGTAAATTAATGTTGATCTGACCCCAATTAATTTGACCCCAGTTAATTTGAATTCATACACCATGAAAATTACCGATATCCGAATTCATGTTCTCAAAAGCCCTCTTGCCGAGCCCTTTGCGTTTTCCCAAGGCTGGGTCAAGCAGCGGTCAGCCACCCTGGTCGAGGTGTTGACAGACGAGGGCATCAGCGGCTGGGGTGAATCATTTGCGCAGGGACTAGAGCCCCCTGAAATTGCAGCAACCGTGATTGACAAGGCCTTAAAGCCATTGGTCATCGGTGCCGATCCACTGGACATTGAAGTGCTATGGCACCGCATGTACAACATGACGCGCGACTTTGGCCGAAAAGGTTCCGTCATATCCGGCATCAGTGCTGTGGACATTGCGCTTTGGGACATTGCTGGCAAGTTCTACGGCCAACCCATCTATAAGTTGTTGGGTGGTGCCTTCCGCCTTCAAGTCAAACCCTACGCAACGGGTTTTTATCGCATCCAAGGCCAAGGTGAATCGCAGCGTTTGGCCGATGAAGCCATTCGACATTTCGAGGCTGGATTCACTTTGATGAAAGTCAAACTTGGCTATGGGGTTGACGACGACATTGCCTGTATGAATGCCATCGGCAAGGCGATCCAAGGCAAGCCCATTAAGCTCATGGTAGATACCAATCACGCTTATGGCCGAGCAGAGGCATTGCGCCTCGGCAGAGCACTTGAAGCTTTCGACCTTCTTTGGTACGAAGAGCCAGTGGTACCGGAAGATATCCAGGGCTATGTGGAAATGAGGCAGAAACTCAGCATGCCCATTGCCGGTGGTGAAAACGAACACACGCTTTATGGCTATCGTGAACTGTTGGGGGCGGGTGGCCTGGACATTGCTCAACCAGATTTGGGTTCTTGTGGCGGCATTAGCGCCGGACGTCACATCGTTGCGCTTGCGCAGGCCCATGGCGTTCAAGTTAATCCGCACGTCTGGGGCTCGGCTATCGCACAGGCTGCCTCGCTTCAACTGATCGCAGCGCTACCAGTGACCCATCACTCCCTATTTGCGCAGCAGCCTGTTCTTGAATACGATCGCTCTTCACACCCATTCCGACAACAACTCACTACCACGCCAATAGATTTGGTAGAAGGCTGGGTAAATATCCCCTCAAGACCGGGTCTTGGCATAGAGGTAGACCGCGCTATATTGGACAAGTACAGCAGGTGATTGAATGAGCCAATCAAAGGCCTTAGCAAAACACCCAAAAAATTCACCCCAAAGAGTCCAATCAATGACTGTTATTTACGAAAAACGCACCTACGACGTCAAAGTTGGGGAGATGCAACAGGTCAAGCAACTGTACTCAACAGAAGGCTGGGCCGCGTTGAGTGCTGGGGGTTTTGACAACAAACTGATTGGCTATTTTGTAAGCGATACGGGCAATCTGCATCAACTTATTCACCTCTGGCGCTTTGACAACGACGCCGATCGGCGAGACTTTTGGGCAAGACTTTTCGCCGACAAATCCTTCATGTCTTTTGCTAAAAAAATTCGACCACTCATTCATGCGCAGAATGTCCAGCTGATGTTGGCTGCACCTTGGGGGCCACATCCTTGATACTGGATGAATTGGACATAGCCCTCACACGCCGCATCACATGACCTCACGCCCACGATGCGCAGCCCCAAAATATATTTTTAATTAATCAAATCTAAAGAGACTACAAATGATTTATAAAAACTTAGGTCGCAGCCCCTTGAAAGTCTCTCGGATCTGCCTTGGAACCATGATGTTTGCAGACCAAACAAGCATGTCAGAGGCTCGCAGTATCGTTAACCATGCGCAGCAAAATGGCTGTAACTTCATTGACACCGCTGATGTTTATAGCTTTGGAAAATCAGAAGTGATGACCGGCGAGTTGATCAAAGCGAGTCGCAACCAGTGGATCTTGGCCAGCAAAGTTGGCAACAACATGTCAGACAATATCAACGAGCGACAACTCTCTCGCACTTGGATGTTGCGCGCTTGCGAGGACAGCTTGAGCCGTTTGCAAACTGACCACTTAGACATCTATTACCTGCACCGTGACTTCAACGGCATGGACCTGGAAGAGCCTTTGCGCGCCATCGAATCCTTACTGCGCGACGGTAAAATTCGTTACTGGGGTCTGTCTAACTTCAGAGGGTGGCGCATTGCAGAGGTGATGCGCTTGTGCCAGCAAATGAACATGCCAGCCCCTGTGGTGTGCCAGCCTTATTACAATTTGCTCAACCGTTTGCCAGAAGTTGAAATATTAGAAGCTTGCGCCCATTACGGCATAGGCGTTGCCCCCTACAGTCCGATCGCCAGAGGCATACTCACAGGCAAATATGCGCTCGGAGCGGCACCCGTTCCGGACAGCCGCTTAGCGCGTGGC
>CAIMUZ010000006.1 GCA_903844775.1 uncultured Burkholderiales bacterium
CGAACCCCCGACCTACGGCTTAGAAGGCCGTTGCTCTATCCAGTTGAGCTACGGGCAGATAAAAAGGCCCTAGAACCATGGTGGTCGGGCCTTTTTGGAATATTGGTCGGAGCGAAAGGATTCGAACCTTCGACCCTCTGGTCCCAAACCAGATGCGCTACCAGACTGCGCTACGCTCCGACAAGCCTCGTATTCTAATCCTTGATCTGGGAAATTCTTGAAAAGGGATTAAAAAGTTCGGTCGAAATTTTCAAAGGTTCCTATCAGGCGCCCCGAGTGATTGGCATCTCAACTTCGCCAGGGATCAGAAGTTGCTTTGCCAGTTCAAGTTTGGCCAGTGAGTTGCGATGGACTTCATCAGGACCATCGGCAAATCGAAGTGTACGTTGGTGAGCATATGCATAGGCCAATGGGAAGTCTTGGCATAAGCCGCCAGCGCCATGTGCCTGGATAGCCCAGTCAATAATTTGGCAAGCCATGTTCGGTGCCACAATTTTGATCATCGCGATTTCAGCTTTAGCGATTTTGTTGCCAACAGTGTCCATCATGTAGGCGGCTTTGAGCGTGAGAAGTCTTGCTTGTTCAATCATGCAACGAGATTCAGCGATTCGTTCTTGCCATACAGTTTGGCGAGCAACTTCACGGCCAAACGCAACACGACTGTTGAGTCTTTTGCACATCAATTCCAGTGCTCTTTCTGCGATGCCAATGGAGCGCATGCAATGATGGATACGTCCAGGACCTAAGCGACCTTGTGCGACCTCAAAGCCTCTGCCTTCACCTAGCAAAATATTCGTTGCAGGGACTCGAACATTTTTGAGAATGACCTCCATGTGTCCGTGGGGAGCATCGTCGTAGCCAAATACTGAGAGTGCTCGAACAACAGTGATTCCTGGCGTATTTGAAGGCACGATGATCATGGATTGTTGCTGGTGCCTTCCAGCTTCAGGATCTGTTTTGCCCATGACAATATAAACTGCGCAACGAGGATCGCCCGCACCAGATGACCACCACTTGCGACCGTTGATGACGAACTCATCACCATCACGTCGAATTTCACATTGAATGTTTGTTGCATCAGAGGATGCAACTTCAGGCTCGGTCATGAGAAATGCTGATCGGATTTCGCCTCTCAGTAAAGGCTCTAACCATTGGTCTTTGAGTTCCTCGCTTGCGTAGCGTTCGAAAGTCTCCATGTTGCCTGTATCGGGTGCCGAGCAATTAAAAACCTCGGCTGCAAAGGGCACACGACCCATGATTTCGCACATTGGAGCATATTCCAAATTAGACAAGCCTTGAGGTGCACGGTTTGACTTAGGTAAAAACAAATTCCAAAGCCCTGCTTTTTGTGCCAAAGGTTTGAGCTCTTCGACAATTTTCGTTGGAACCCAAGCGTTGCCCTTGGCACGGTTTTCGTCGATTTCTTTGAAAAAGCGCGCTTCATTTGGGTAAATGTGCTCATCCATAAAGGCCAACAAGCGAGCTTGCATGACTTTCACTTTGTCCGAGTATTCGAATTGCATAAAGGATCTCCTGTTAAATCTAAATCAAGAAACTTGCGCTGCAAATTGCCACGCAAGTTCCGCCATGGGTTTGGCCCCAGCACCTGAGGACTTGGCCTGTTCGCTTGAGGCTGTGCCGTCTTCAACACGTTTTGCGATGCCTTGCAAAATGGCGGCAATGCGGAAAAGGTTGTAGGCCATGTAAAAGTTCCAATCCACTGCCAGTTTGTCGGGGGTCGTGAAACCCGTGCGATTGCAGTAACGATTGATGTAGTCGGCTTCCTCCGGGATGCCAAGGGCTTTGTGATCGAGTCCACCAATTCCTCTGAACGAGCCAGGTTTGATGTGCCAAGCCATGCAGTGATAACTAAAGTCGGCCAAGGGATGCCCCAAGGTCGAAAGCTCCCAATCCAACACAGCCAAAACTTGGGGCTTTGTGGGATGGAACATCAGGTTGTCCAGCCTAAAGTCACCATGCACGATGCTCACAAGCGATTCGTCTTTTGCGCTGTTTGGCATGTTGGCAGGGAGCCATGCCATGATGCGGTCCATTTCAGGAATGTCTTGCGTACGTGACGCAAGGTATTGCTTGCTCCAGCGCCCAACCTGACGTTCAATGTAGTTGCCTGGCTTGCCGTAATTGGCCAATCCTTGATCGGCATATTTGACGCTGTGAAGTGCCGCAATCACGCGGTTCATTTCGTCGTAAATTTCACCCCGCTGGTTTGGGGTCATGCCGGGCAATGACTGGTCCCACAAGACGCGGCCAGCGACAAACTCCATGACATAAAAAGCCCGACCTATGATGCTCTCGTCTTCGCACAAAACATGCATTTTGGCCACGGGAACAGCCGTACCGTTTAAACCGTTCATGACCGCAAATTCACGCTCAATGGCATGCGCCGAAGGCAGTAGTTTGGCCACGGGGCCGGGCTTGGCGCGCATCACATAGGCGCACTTGGGTGTGATCAATTTGTAGGTGGGATTGGATTGACCGCCCTTGAACATTTCTACGCTAAGAGGGCCTTCAAATCCTGCCATGTTGGCAAGCAGCCATTGCTCTAGTGCGGATAAATCAAAGACATGACTGCCGGTGACGGGGCGGGTGCCTACAAAATGATCAAACTGGCTCATGTGAGATGACCGCTATCTTTTAACGACTGTTGAAAGGCTGAAAACTTTGACTTCAAATGTCTGAGTTCACAATTTTGAGCAAGGCTTGTCGGTCCATCACGGTTAAACCACCAGGCTCGATCTTGATGACATTTTCGCGCTCCATTTGCTTGAGCTCTTGGTTGACCCGCTGCCTTGATGCACCCAACAACTGGGCCAGTTCTTCTTGGGCCAATTGCAAGCTGATGCGAATGGCTTTGGCGTCTGACAAACTGGGCACACCATAGCTTCTGACCAAGTGATTTAACTGCTTCGCCAATCTTGCACGCAGCGGTAAAGTGTTCAGGTCTTCCACCAGGCCGAAAAGTTGACGGATTCGACGTGCATGCAATCTCAACATCGCGTCGTAAAGCTCGATATGAGTGTCGAGAATTTTCTTGAAATCTGCTTTTGCCACATTGAGCGTGGTCGTTTCCCCGTGGGCATACACATCGTGTGTTCGTCGATCGCCATCGAAGATGGAGACGTCGCCAAACCAAATGCCTGGTTCGACATAGGTGAGGGTGATCTGTTTGCCTGAGACCGAAGTGGAACTCACACGCACCGCGCCCTTCGCGCAAGCAATCCATTGCTCTGGCGGGTCGCCGCGAGCTGCAATCAGCTCGCCGTCTTTGTGTCGTTTGACGTACGCGCATCGAAGTATGTCGTGTCTCAATGAAGGTGAAAGGGAAGAAAACCATCGGCCGGCGTTGATGGCCTCTCTTTCTTCCATCGTAAGAATGGGTTCGTCCATGGCCTGTCTTTTGAGTGACTGTGAGGTGAAAAGTTGTCGCCTGGGAGACCCAGACTCATTCGTAGCGCGGCGTTTCTTTGCTTAAAAAAGCTGAAATACCAATACCCGCATTGGCGTTGTGCAAGTTTTTAACAAAATGATCACGTTCCGATGCGAGTTGCTGGTTCAACGAAGCTGATTCGGCATCATTGAGCAGTTCTTTGATGCTGGTCAAAGCATTGGGTGCACGATGGTTCAACTGTGAGGCCAATGTGAGGGCAGTACCAAGGGCCTGGCCAGGTTCACACAGTCTGTTCACCACGCCAAGTGCCTGCAATCGATCTGCCCCAATTCGTTCTCCCAACATTAAAAGTTCAGTGGCCAATTGTCGGGGCACAGAACTCATTAAGTGCGATGAGCCGCCGCCATCAGGCGACAAGCCGATGTTGCTGTAGGCCATGACAAAGATGCTGTTTCGTGCAGCCACAATCAAATCGCAAGCCAGGGCCAAAGAAAAACCTGCGCCCGCCGCAGGGCCTTCAACGGCTGCAATGATGGGCTTTGGGAAGGTGCGAATGGATTCAATCCAGTTGTGCAAACCTTCGATACTTTGCGCTTGAATCTCGGGAGCTTGCTGGCGGTTGTTTTGAAGGCGCTGCAAGTTGCCCCCCGCACTGAACAAGCCACCTTCACCCGTGATGATCACACTTCGCACATCTGGACTTGACTCAGCTACATTCAAGGCTTCAACCCCGGCGGCATACATCTCTGGGCCGAGTGCATTTCTGTGTTCGGGATTGCTGATGGTCAGAATGAGGGTGCCACCTTCAGTGGTGCTGAGTAATTGTGCAGACATGGCATTAATCCTCAGTGTGCAGTAAGGACAGACCAATGGCGCCCCGTCGGCGCAGCCACGGACTTGGGCGATAGCGAGGATCGCCATAAACGGTTTGCAAGTTGAAAAGGACTTCGAGCACGTTGGTAGGCCCCAATTTGTTACCCAATGCCAATGGACCCACTGGGTAACCCAAGCCCAGAGTGACGGCCACATCGAGGTCATCCGGTGTGCAAACACCTTGCTGGCACATGTCGGATGCAATGTTCACAATATGGGCAACCACCCGTTGTGTGATGAAGCCGCCGCTGTCTCGAATGACGCTAACGGCTTTACCATCTTTTGCGAATAAAGCATGCGCAGCATCTCTCATGTCCAAGCGTGTTGCAGGATTGGTTGCCAATACACGGCGCTTGGTGGCAGCGTCGTCAAACAACATGTCGATGCCAATGGTGCGCGCTGGATCAAGTCGCTCAACTACTGCAACCGTTGTGATGTCAAAGCCTAAAGGCGCCACGATGTTGAGTGCCTGAGGTGAAGGTGATGCACCCGACTCGATGGTGGCCCCTAAATCTTTGAGCAGTTGCAGTAACTCAAGTCGGCGCGAAGCTCGGGGTGATACCCAGACAGGTGGAAAGACTGCGACGTCAGGGACGGGTTGCTCCGCTGGCATCACAGCTTTACTGTCCACATAGGCGTAAAAACCTTCGCCGACCTTTTTTCCAACGACGCCACCCGCCAAGCGTTGCGCTGTAATGACGCTGGGCCGGTACCGTGGTTCTTGGTAGTACTGGTTGTAAATTGACTCCATCACAGGGTGAGAGACGTCCAAGGCTGTTAAATCAAACAACTCAAAGGGGCCGAGTTTGAAGCCGACTTGGTCTTTCAGGATGCGATCGATGGTGGCGAAATCTGCAACGCCCTCTGACACAATTCGCAAAGCCTCAGTGCCGTAACCACGTCCTGCATGATTCACAATGAACCCAGGTGTGTCATTGGCTTGAACAGCGGTATGACCCATTTGCTTGGCAAATGTGGTGAGCCTCTCGCAGACTAGCGGGTTAGTTTTTAAGCCCGCAATGACTTCCACCACTTTCATCAAGGGCACTGGATTGAAGAAGTGGTAGCCCGCAAATTGAGAAGGTCTTTTCAACGCGGCAGCGATGGCCGTGACAGACAAGGACGAAGTATTGGTCACCAAAACGACAGATTCTGGTAGCAAGTTTTCGAGCTCCAAGAACAAGCTCTTTTTGATGTCGAGACGTTCAATGATGGCCTCAACCACCAGTTCACAAGACTGAAGCTCATGCAAGCTGGCCGCAGTGTGCAACTGTGACTTGTACTGGGTCACTGTGGCGGGATCTAAGCGGCCCTTCGCGGCCAGGGTGTCCCAAACTTGAAAGACAGCATCTTTGGCCTTTTGAGTGGCTTCGGATTGAGTGTCATAGAGCCAAACTTGGCTGCCAGCTTGTGCGGCAATTTGCGCAATACCGCGCCCCATGGCACCGGCGCCAATGACTGCAACTTGAGTGAACGCAATGGTCATTGTGTAGGCTCTAAATAGATGAAAATATTGTCAATTGGCAAACGCATCAAGAAACCTTAACGCCTAACTTGCAATGCGCCGGGATTCACGATGTTGGTCGGTGTTCCTTTGATAAAGTTCACCACGTTGTCGAATGCGGTGCCAAAGTACAACTCATAGCTGTCTTTTTCTACGTAGCCAATGTGAGGCGTGCAAATGCAATTTTCCAATCTGAGAAGTGCATGCCCTTGAAGGATGGGTTCGTGCTCAAATACATCAATGGCAGCGAGGCCGGGTCGTCCACGATTGAGGGCACTGATTAATGCATCAGGCTCAATCAGTTCTGCGCGAGATGTATTAACGATCATAGCGCTGGTTTTCATGCGCGACAGATCCTCTAGCGTCACGATGCCGCGAGTGGCCTCGTTCAATCGAAGATGCAAAGAAACCAGATCGCTTTGCTCAAAAAGTGCTTCTTTGGTGCTGGCAGGTATATGACCATCTTCTGCTGCTTTTTCTCTGGATGCTTTGCTGCCCCAAACTACGACCTGCATGCCAAATGCTTTCCCATAGCCTGCAACGAGTTGGCCAATTTTGCCGTAGCCCCAAATGCCAAGCGTTCGACCTCTGAGAACGCTGCCCAAACCAAAGTTGGTAGGCATGGAGGCTGACTTCAGGCCGGATTGTTGCCAAGCGCCATGTTTGAGGTTGCCGATGTATTGGGGTAATCGACGCGCCGCGGCCATGATCAAGGCCCATGTCAATTCGGCAGGCGCAACCGGGGATCCGGTACCTTGTGCAACAGCGATGCCGCGTTCAGAGCAGGCTTCTAAATCGATATGTGAACCCGCGGAACCTGTTTGTGAAATCAGTTTCAAGCGTGGCAGTTTTTCAAGCAACTGTCGATTGAGGTGAGTACGCTCTCTAATCAGGACCAAGATGTCTGCATCTTTCAGTCGAACGGAGAGTTGCCCCAAACCCTTGACGGTGTTGGTGTAGACCTTGGCACTGTAAGCGTCTAGTTTTGCAGCGCAGTCGAGTTTTCGGACGACATCTTGATAGTCGTCAAGGATCACAATATTCATAGGCACTATTGTGCCTTGACCTGAGCCTGTTAGAGGACTGGCGCGCTCAAATTTTGTTCTTTAACGTTTGGCATATACCCGCTCTGAATGCGCTCATTGAATCAGTGCGGCAAGGAGGGTTTGTTTTTGGCTTCAAGGGCAACCAAACGATCGAGTTCTGCACAGACGTCTGCCATGCGGCCTGAGATGATCATTCGGCCTGCACATTGGGGGGTTTCCCCTAATTCTGAAATCCTCAGAACCCTCAAGGCGCGCTGTTGTTTGGCCTTATTGTGGGTTGTTTGCGGATTGCGCAATGCATTGACATTTTGAAGTTGTGCCGATGCATTCATGAATTTGTGAATGCCGTTGTAAATGCTTGAAATACCGAACAGAGCGATTGCCATATAAAGCCTTTAAAAATAGAAAGAGTGACAAATAGGTTGTTACATCAGAAGGGTGTTGCGGATGAGACCAACGGCCAAGCCCTCTATGTCAAAGGGCTCGCCAGGGTTGACCAAAATGATGGGGTAGTCTGGGTTTTCGGGAAGTAATTCGATGCGATCTTGCTGACGACGCAATCTTTTGACGGTGACTTCGTCGCCTAGGCGAGCCACGACGATCTGACCGTTTCTGACTTCTTTGGTGGCTTTGACTGCCAGCAGATCGCCGTCCATGATGCCGGCATCGCGCATGGACATGCCTCGCACCCGCAAAAGGTAGTCGGGTTGCTCTTGGAACAAATGGCTTTCTACATGGTAAGTGCGATCGATGTGTTCTTGCGCCAAAATGGGGGATCCTGCAGCGACACGGCCAATGAGAGGCAAGGCGAGTTGGGCAAAACCAGGTAAGGGCAGACTGAACAGGTCGTTTGAGTTGCGCATAGCTTGGCGAGAGGCGCCCTTGAGGCGGATGCCGCGAGAGGTGCCACTGACCAAGTCAATGGCACCCTTCCTGGCCAAAGCTTGAAGGTGCTCTTCTGCCGCATTGGCTGACTTGAAACCCAATACATGGGCTATTTCGGCGCGGGTAGGGGGGGCGCCCGTTTCTGCAATGGTTTTTTGGATGAGCTCCAAGATTTCTTGTTGGCGAGCCGTGAGTTTGGGGTGATCGATCATGATGCAGTCCTTGTGAGGTGGCCGTGTTCCTAAACAACTGTTTTCTTATCCAGTAACTGTATTTTTTACCAGTCTTTTCAGAAATGCAAGTAAATAATCAAAAAATTGTTGTTTTAGGCACGGGCGGCACCATTGCAGGGGAGTCCGCTTCTGAAACTGAAAGCCTGAACTACCAAGCTGCGCAGCGCAGTATTGCCGACCTATTGAAGCCCATCTCGGGTCAAACAATGCAAGGACCCGCCTCGATTCAGCCGTTTGCAATTGAAGCGGTACAAGTCGCTCAGATCGACAGCAAAGACATGGATTTTGAGGTTTGGCGACGACTTGCGGTCTGTTGCAGTGATCACTTAAGTCGGGATGAAGTGAAAGCGGTGGTCATTACGCACGGAACCGATACCCTGGAAGAAACGGCCTATTTTTTGTCCCAAGTCATTCACATTGACAAGCCCATTGTTCTAACTTGCGCCATGCGACCCGCCAACTTTAAAGATGCAGACGGACCGCAAAATTTGCGGGATGCATTGAATTTTGCCGCTCAAGCGAGGGGCCGAGGTGTTTGGTTGGTGGCAGCAGGAGAAATCCATCACAGTCAATATGTTCAAAAAGTTCACCCGACGCGATTGAATGCTTTCGATTCGGGCGAATGGGGTGCTGCAGCCTCGGTCCATGAAGATCAAATCAAATGGCTGAAATCGTTTGAAAAGAATAAGCCTCAATCAGGTTCTAACGGCATCTTGAAAGCGATTGACTTGCCTGAGGTTGCGCAATGGCCATGGGTTGAAATCGTGACCCACCACGTTCAGTCAAATGGCAGAGCCTTGTCTTTGCTGGTCAAGGCCGGCGTTCATGGTGTTGTGGTGGCGGGAACCGGAAATGGTTCTTTGAGCGCTTCACTCAAAGATGCGCTTCTCAGTGCGCAATCCCATGGCGTTCAGGTTTGTGTGGCCAGTCGTTGCAATCAAGGCCCAGTGCTACCCACTGAAAATCATGTGTTTAAAACTGCTGGCGAATTAAATGCTGTTAAAACCAGAGTGGCTTTGATCTTGGATTTAATGTCCAAGCAAAAAAAGTCTGAAGCTGACTTGTTCGAAAGCGGTAGCCCATTTTCAATTTAAAAATCAGGCTCCTAAAGCTTGCATGGCTCGTTGCGTAATGTCTTCAACGGAGCCCATCCCACTGATGGCCCGATATTGGGGTGCTACTTGGGGTTCACGCTTGGCCCAGTCTGAATAGTAAGCAACCAAGGGTCTGGTTTGTTGGCTGTAAACGTCTAGCCTTTTCTTGACAGTTTCTTCTTTGTCATCGTCGCGTTGCACCAAGGGCTCGCCAGTGACATCATCTTTGCCTTCCACCTTAGGAGGGTTGAACTTGACATGGTAGGTGCGGCCCGAAGCAGGATGAGAACGGCGACCACTCATGCGCTCAATGATGGCCTCGAATGGCACATCAATTTCCAGCACGAAATCGAGTTTGACGCCGGCAACTTTCATGGCATCTGCTTGTGGGATGGTGCGAGGAAAACCATCGAATAAAAAGCCGTTAGCGCAATCTGCTTGTGCGATACGCTCTTTCACGAGATTGATGATGAGGTCATCGCTGACCAGTCCACCAGATTCCATCACTGCTTTGGCTTGAAGACCCAGGGGCGTGCCGGCTTTAACCGCAGCTCGAAGCATGTCGCCAGTGGAAATTTGTGGAATGGCGTATTTGCCACAAATGAATGCGGCTTGGGTGCCTTTACCTGCACCGGGTGCACCTAGAAGAATCAGTCTCATGGAAGTTCCGAATTGTTGTTAATTTTTCGCCATAGCCTACTTGGACGCTTGTGAAGAATATCATGGTCAGCCTAGATTTTCCTGACGAGTTAACCCCGTGTAATTTAGGATTTAAAAAGTGCCTGAACCCGGGCTAAATCTTCAGGGGTGTCGACCCCAGGGCCTGGGGCTTTGTCTGCGACGTGGACGACAATTTTGTACCCGTGCCACAAAGCCCGCAATTGTTCCAGGGCCTCCCCTTGTTCAATCGGGGCTGGCGATAAGCCAGGAAACATTTGTAAAAAACCAACACGATAGCCGTAGATGCCAATGTGTCTGAGGGCCGCTGGTTTGGGGAGGGACTGAACGCCTGCCGCCGCAAATCCATCGCGCCACCAAGGAATGGGCGCCCGGCTGAAGTAAAGCGCAATTTGAGACTGATCGATCACCACTTTGACCACATTGGGGTTGATGAATTCAGCCACATCGTGAATTTCGTGGGCCGCCGTACTCATGCTTGCATGGGGATTTTTGCTCAAAAGGCTTGCGACTTGATTGATGAGGTCTGGGTCAATGAGGGGTTCATCGCCTTGTACATTGACGACCATGTCGGAGGGTTCCAGTCCCAATAATGCACTGGCTTCGGCCAATCGATCGCTGCCAGTGGGGTGATCAATTTGGGTGAGCAGAACGCGAATGCCATGCGCCTCGCAAGCCATCACAATTTCGGGGCTGTCAGCGGCAACCACCACCTGCGTTGCTCTGGACAAAGCCGCCCGTTGCGCGACGCGAACCACCATGGGGAGGCCATGAATGTCGACCAAAGGTTTGTTGAGTAGGCGAGTTGATGCCAAACGTGCTGGGACAATTACAGTAAAAGCTTGCGACATTGCGCTTAGACCAAGGGCGTTCTGGGTTTGAGTTTTTCTAACTCATCATCGCTCAAGGTCCTGGCTTCATTTTCTAGCAAAATGGGAATGCCATTGCGGATGGGGTAGGCCAGTCGCGCACTTCGTGACCACAATTCTTGCGATTCACGTTGCAAATCTAGGGGGCCCTTGGTGACAGGGCAAACCAGCAGTTCAAGTAATTTGATGTCCATGTTTCAATGATAACGTTGTACAGACCTGATGAGTGCTTCAAATTCAATCCAAAAAGCCTGTTCAGGTTCAAAAATCAGAGGGACTGCGATGGCATTGGGATATTGAGCCCAAAGTTTGACGGCGTCCTTTTCTGTGCAAAGCAGGCTGAGATTGGGTTGCTTCGGTGCCCAAGATGAAAAGTCGTGATGGTCTGGCAGCGCTGTTGCAACTTGAATGCGGATGTTGGCATCTTCAAGCATCTTGATAAATGCTTGGGGCTTCGCAATTCCTGAAACAACTTCGACTGGTAGGCCTGCCAATTGATTGAGCGGCGAGAGTTGGCCATCTTTGGAGATTAATGTCTGACCAAGTTCCCGCTTAGATTCAAAACCTTCTGTAAACGTCCGCGTTTGGGTGTGGAGCAACAAATCGCATTGCCGTGGCCAAGCTTCTCTTAACGGTCCTGCAGGAAGAAGATGGCCATTGCCAATGCCCATGGCGTCCATGACACAAATTTCAATGTCACGCTTGAGTGATAAATGTTGGAGACCATCATCACAGATCAGAAATTGCGTATCTGGAAATTGTCTAAGCAGTTGCGTCGCTGCCTCAACCCTGTTTGCACTGACCACCACGGGAACCTTGCATTTCTGAAAGATAAGCAGGGGCTCATCTCCCACCTCATGAGGCAAGCTTTGCGCATTGACAAATTGAAGCGCCTTGCTTTTCCGTCCATACCCCCGAGAGACAACGCCCACTTTGTGTCCTTGATCAAGGAGCCTTTGAACAATGGCCAGGGTCAGTGGGGTTTTGCCACCCCCGCCAACAACCACGTTGCCAACCACAATGACAGTTGCATTGACGCTGTAACTTTTGAACAAGCCCGTTGCATACAGGACTTGACGAACGAAAAGTGCAAATCTGTACAAACACTCGATCGGCCACAACAAATAAGTCACTGCATTGGTTGATTGCCAATAGCTTGGAAGTCGTTGAAGCCAGCGATTCATTTTGTGACTTAAGGTTTAGCGAGCTGAACGAGGATGGCTTGCTGCGTGGCAAAAGCAATTTTGGTAATGCCGTTAAAGCTTGCTGCTTCCAGCACATTGACAACAGCTGGATGGCTTGTAATGGCGTCAGCTTTGATCAGGAGTGTGCCATCTTCCTTGTCGAAACCCACTAAAGCTTCACGCAAATTTTGCGTGCGCCTGCCCTCCAGTTGGCTGCCATAGGCATAAACTGAGCAGGCGATCAAAGGCCAAATTGGCCAGCCCGCGGCTTGTATGATGCTTAGCAAAATGAATCTTTCTACTTCTGGTTTCAGTTTTGATTATGTCTGATCGAATTGTTCGCCATTTCTGTGGATAACTTTGTGAAGAACTTGACTGGAACGGGACGCTAGACCGCATGAATATTGGGTATGGGTTCAGTGCTTGTTATTTAGTCATGAAATAATTCAATAAAATCAAAGGCTTATGATGTTGTATGCGGATGCATGATGCAAAGTAGGGGCGAATGGCCAGATTTCTTCAATCTGTGGACTCTTTGAACCGCAAAGCACAAGGCTTAGCATCAATAATGGCTTTGAAAACCGCAAAAAATAAGGCAATTGAATGGCGCGCTTAGATACTGAGCCACGTATTTGGTCTGTTGGGGCACTTTGCCTTGCAATTGCAGACACTTTGAATACAAGGTTCAACCCTGTCACTGTTAAGGGTGAGCTTTCAGGCTTTTCCCGCGCGGCCAGCGGGCATTGTTATTTCAATCTCAAGGACGACAGCGGTCAAATTCGCTGCGCTATGTTCAAAAGGGCCGCCAGTGCTGTGGGCTTGATGCCCAGAGATGGTGACATGGTGGAAGTTCGCGGAAGGTTGGGCGTCTATGAAGCGCGCGGTGATTTGCAACTCGTTGTCGAGTCCATGCAAAGGGCGGGTCAAGGTGATTTGTTTGCCCAGTTTTTAAAGCTCAAGGCCACGCTGGAATCAGTGGGGCTTTTTAACCCCAGCCGAAAACAAGAGATCCCCTCCCAGCCTCGGGCTATTGGGGTGATCACTTCATTGGGCGCTGCTGCCTTGCATGATGTTGCGACGGCTTTGCAACGGCGTGTACCGCACATTCCTGTTATTTTGGCCCCAGCTTCGGTGCAGGGCGCCAATGCCCCACTTGAGTTGCTTCGAAGCTTGAACAGCCTCGTGTCATGGCAATCCGACGGCTTGACCCAAAGGTTGTCCAGCCCCAGCGCACCATTGGCCGTTGACGTCATTTTGATGGTGCGAGGTGGGGGGTCAATGGAAGACCTTTGGGCCTTTAATGACGAGGCCCTGGTCAGGGCTGTGGCCGCATGTCCCATCCCAATCATTGCGGGAGTGGGGCACGAAACTGATTTCACACTGATTGACTTTGTTGCGGATTTGCGGGCCCCTACGCCTACAGCCGCTGCAGAATTGGTCGCCGCAGAGCGTGGTCAGCTTCTCAGTGATTTGTCACTCATGCAAGAGTCCCTTTCTGATTCTTTAACCCACGTGTTGGACCGCATGAGTCAAAGACTTGATTGGCTGGGCAATCGACTGGGCCGTCCTTCTGGAAGAATCAGTGACCAAAAATCGAGCTTGTCTCGGATGGGTCAGGCTCTGCAGTTTGGACTCAAATCGCAGTTACAACGACAAAAACAAAATTTGGCCAGAACTGCAGACAGCTTGCCAAGGGCGCTTCAATCTCAGGTTCAGAGTCAACAACAGTTGATTCACAACATGCACACAAGATTGGGTCTTCTCGACCCGCACCTGGTGTTAGAGAGGGGATACGCTTGGTTGACAGATGATTCTGGACAAGCACTGACCCATGCCGAAGAGTTCAAGTCCTCACAGTCAGTCACTGCGACTTTGGCGGACGGGCAGGTGAAATTGCAAGTGAAATAAAACCATCGTTTACTTTTTTAACCAACCCTTTGATGAATGAGCCTATAGATTTTGAAGGGCAGACGGATTTTGCCGATCAACTTACAATAAGCTTTTGATTTTTTATTGCACCTTAAAGAGGACCTCATGGAACACACGCTGCCCGCATTGCCTTATGCCATCGACGCATTGGCACCAAACTACAGTCAAGAAACATTGGAGTTTCACCACGGCAAGCATCACAATGCTTACGTTGTTAACTTGAACAATTTGCAAAAAGGCACTGAGTTTGAATCCATGTCCTTAGAGGAAATCATCAAGAAATCCAGCGGCGGCATCTACAACAATTCCGCCCAAATTTGGAACCATACTTTTTTCTGGAATTGCATGAAGCCCCATGGCGGCGGCGAGCCCACAGGTGCATTGGCTGCCGCCATTAACGCAAAATTTGGTTCTTACGCTGCATTCAAGGAAGCATTTGTTAAAAGTGCTGTCGGCAACTTCGGCTCGGGCTGGACATGGTTGGTTAAAAAGGCTGACGGCAGTGTGGACATTGTCAACATGGGTGCCGCCGGAACTCCGTTGACAACCGGTGACAAAGCCTTGTTGACCGTGGATGTCTGGGAGCACGCCTACTACATCGACTATCGCAACATGCGTCCTAAGTTTGTTGAAACTTTCTTGGACAAGCTGGTTAACTGGTCTTTTGCAGAAGCAAACTTTGCGTAATTAGAAAATGAAGTTCTTGAGTACGTTGTCACGGACGACGTCTCAATGAAGATTCTCAATTTCAAAAAAGCCCCGCATTCATTCAAGGTGGGGCTTTTTTTTGAGTTCAATCCATATCAGCGAATCATCATGCCGCCATCTGCAACAATGGTTTGACCTGTGATGTATTTGCCAGCTGCGCTTGCCAGCAAAACAGCAACGCCGCCAATGTCATCGGGTTCACCAATGCGTCTGAGGGGTGTTTCGTTTTCTACCATGCCCGCTTTGACGGGATCGTCGGTGAGTGCTTTTGCAAAATCAGTTCGAATCAAGCCAGGCGCAATGCAATTGACACGAATGTTGTCTGGCCCCCATTCCACTGCCAGGTTTCTTGCCAATTGCATGTCAGCGGCTTTGGAAATGTTGTAAGCCCCAATGACGGGAGAGCCATGCAATCCGCCGACTGAAGATACCAACACTATGGCGCCATTCTTCTTGGCCTTCATGTCGGGATAGACCATGCTGCACAACCAATTGCTGGACAAAACATTGTTGTGCATGATTTTGTTAAACACCTCATCGCTCATGCCACTCATCGGTCCATAGTAGGGGTTGCTGGCAGCATTGCAGACCAAGATGTCAATGGGCCCCCAGGTGTCACGGGTCTTTTGAACCATGGCCTCCAATTGATCCTTCAGGGCGATGCTGGCGCTGATGGCCATGGCGGTGCCACCTTCGGCTTGAATCTCTTTTACAACAGCCTCGCAGGCATCCAGCTTTCTGCTTGAGATAACCACTTTGGCCCCCGCTCGGGCCAATTGAAATGCAATAGATCGGCCAATGCCACGGCTTGCCCCGGTGACGATGGCGACTTTGTTGGTCAGGTCAAATAGATTCACAGTTCTCCTTTTATCGAATGGTCATTTGCCATCAAAATACCAGTATGACAGGACGCAAGGCGTGAAGCTGTCGTGCTTGTGTCACAGGGCGACACATCCGTGTTTAAAATTATCAATTGCTATCAGGGTTTAAATGGATCGAATTGAAACTGTGGTCATTGGCGCTGGCGTCGTGGGCTTGGCTGTGGCGCGTGAGTTAGCGCTTTCGGGTCAGGAAGTCGTTGTCCTGGAGTCGCAAGACGCTTTTGGTACGGGTACCAGTTCTCGCAACAGCGAGGTCATTCATGCCGGTATTTATTATCCTGCCGGATCACTCAAGGCAAAGCTTTGTGTTCAAGGTCGCCAACTACTTTATGCCTACTGTCAAGAAAGACAAATTCCACACAAACGTTGCGGAAAATTGATCGTCGCCACTTCCTCCGCGCAAGTTGAGCAGTTGACCCATATTCAACACAAAGCGATTCTGAATGGTTTGACACAAGAGGATGCATTGCAACTTTTGTCGGCCAAGGATGCCATTGCCAAGGAGCCCGCGCTTTATTGTGAGGCCGCCTTATGGTCTCCCAGCACGGGCATTATCGACAGCCATGCTCTGATGCTCAGTTATCTGGGAGATTTTGAAAATGCGGGTGGCATATTGGCCCTTCAGTCTGCATTTGAGTCTGCAAAAGTAATCGGTACGGGCGCGGATTTAAATTTTGAAATTCGGACGATCGATGGCACTGAATTTTTGGCCCATCAGGTGATCAATTCAGCAGGTTTGGATGCACCCAATGTGGCGAGAAAATTTGCGGGTATGGACACTGCTTTGATGCCCAAAGCGTATTACGCAAAGGGCAACTACTTCAGTTTGTCTGGCAAATCGCCTTTTTCAAGCTTGATTTACCCCGTGCCGGAAGCGGCTGGCTTGGGGGTTCATCTCACCTTGGATTTGGCCGGTCAAGCCAAGTTTGGACCTGACGTAGAGTGGGTAGATTCGCCCCAAGACTTGGCGGTTGATCCGCACCGAGGTGATCGCTTTTATGCCGAAGTTCGCAAGTACTGGCCAGGTCTGAAAGACGATTCTTTAATCCCTGCCTATTCTGGCATTCGACCCAAAATCAATGCGCCGCATGAGACTGCTGCTGACTTTTGTATTCTGGGGCCATCCCACCATGGTGTACCTGGATTGGTGCATCTTCTGGGCATAGAGTCACCCGGCCTCACCAGCTCATTGGCCATTGCCGATGAGGTTAAAAAATGCTTGAGTTGATGAGCGGTGTCAATTCGTCAACGCATTTGCACAAATTAGGTGGCAGTTAGCTGCTTCAAAGCCTTCGCAACCTCATGAACCAAGCAGGGCCCTTTGTAAATGAGGCCGGTGTAAATTTGAACCACATCTGCACCCGCTTCAATTTTGCTGACGGCATCGTAAGCACTCATGATGCCGCCAACGCCAATGATCGGGAACTTTGGCCCCAACTGCTGACGCAATAAACGGATGACCCGGTTGCTACCAGCCAATACAGGTGCGCCCGACAAACCACCTGTTTCCTTGCCATGGGTGAGTCCATTGACAGCCTCTCTGGCCAAGGTGGTGTTGGTGGCGATGACACCGTCAATGTTGTGTTTGCGTAGGCTGTGAGCAAGTGCCGTAATTTGTTCATCGTCAAGATCAGGGGCGATTTTTAAAAATACCGGGACTTGTTTTCGATGTTGTTCGGCCAGCGCTTGCTTGCGTTCATTCAATGCAGAAAGCAAGTGATCGAGGGCTTCATCAGTTTGCAGTGAACGTAAATTTTTGGTATTGGGGCTGGAGATATTGACCGTGACGTAGTCGGCATGTTCGTAGACGCCGCTGAGCCCAATCAGGTAGTCGTCGGTGGCACGTTCGATGGGGGTGAGTGCATTTTTACCAATGTTCAAGCCAAGCAATCGACCCTGTTGTCGGAATGTTGATTTCTTGACATTGGCCACAAAGGTATCAAGCCCTTCATTGTTAAAGCCCAGACGATTAATCAGTGCCTTGGCCTCAGGGAGTCTGAACATTCTGGGTTTGTCGTTGCCGGGTTGAGCCAAAGGTGTCACGGTGCCCACCTCCACAAAACCAAAGCCCATGGCACCTAAGCCATCGATGCACCGAGCGTTTTTGTCCAGACCTGCTGCCATGCCAACCCGATTAGGGAATGTGATGCCTGCCAGTTGAACTGGATCTGCAATCCAGGGTTGTCTGTAGCTTCGATCCAATAAGGTGTTCTGGGTGTTGGCCAATTGATTCAGTGTGAAATCATGGGCTGCCTCTGGATCAAGACTGAATAAAAAAGGGCGGGCGAGGGCGTAAAGGTTCAGGGACATTGGATAATCTCTTTCAATACAAGCATTGTCTCAAATAAAGTTTATGAATCAAGACGAACTCAAAGCATTGGTCGGCCAAGCCGCTCTTCAATATGTGGTGCCGGGTCAAATCGTGGGTGTTGGTACGGGCTCCACAGTGAATAAATTCATCGATGCCTTGGCATCCATGAAGGACCAAATTAAAGGCGCTGTGTCCAGTTCAGAGGCTTCTACGGCAAGGCTCAGAGCACTGGGCATCACCGTTTTTGACAGCAATGAGGTGTCAGAACTTGCGGTTTACATTGATGGCGCTGACGAAATTAACGGTCAGGGACACATGGTCAAAGGCGGTGGCGCCGCATTGACCCGCGAAAAAATTGTGGCAGCCCAGTCCAAGATGTTTGTTTGCATCGCCGATGAATCCAAATTGGTCGACACACTGGGTGCATTCCCGCTTCCCGTCGAGGTGATCCCCATGTCAAGCGCGCGGGTCATCGCTCAATTTGCCAAGATGGGCGCACAAGCCTCGCTGCGATTGAAAGAAGGTGAGCCATGGGTCACTGACAATGGCCAACACATCGTTGACGTGAAGGGCTTGAAGATCACTGACCCGGTGGCGTTTGAATCTCAAGTGAGTCAATGGCCTGGCGTGGTGACCGTTGGCGTCTTCGCTTATCAGAAGGCGCAAATTTGTTTGCTGGGTACAGCTGACGGCGTTAAAACATTGAAATTTTAATCGCCCAAAGCTTCGGCCTAAGCCTGGCTCGCCGACATGCCTTGATGCCTGAGTAAAGCGTTGAGGGAAGGCTCACGCCCCCGAAACGCAATGAAGGACTCTATTGCTGGGCGGCTGCCGCCGGCCTCCAAGATGGCCTCTCTATAACGTCTGCCTGTTTCCAAGTTTGGAGAACCATCAGGTAAAGCAGTTTCCTCAAATGCAGCATAGGCGTCAGCGGATAAAACTTCAGCCCATTTGTAGCTGTAATAACCGGCGGCATAGCCCCCGGCAAAAATATGACTGAAGGTGTGAGCCATGCGGTTAAAGCTTGGTGCCTGGATAACAGCCACTTCAGCCCGAACTTTTTGCAAGAGCGGCATGAGGTCATTGTTCGGATTGTGCTCGCTGTGAAGCAGCATATCGAGCATGGCCAACTCAATTTGGCGAAGCGTTTGCAAGCCGCTTTGAAAGTTTTTTGCAGCAACCATCTTGTCAAACAAGGCTCTGGGCAAAGGTTCATCCGTTTGAACATGCGAAGTCATGTGTTTAAGCACCGACCATTCCCAGCAAAAGTTTTCCATAAATTGACTCGGAAGCTCGACGGCATCCCATTCCACCCCACTGATGCCCGAAACATCGCGTTCATTGACCTGGGTGAGCATGTGGTGCAAGCCATGTCCAAACTCATGGAACAAAGTGATGACATCGTCGTGCGTTAGCAAGGGCGGGTTGCCATCAACACCATCAGCGAAATTGCAGACCAAATGTGCCACGGGGGTTTGAAGTTGTCCCGTGTCGGGGCGCAGCCAACGAGCCCTCACATCGTCCATCCAGGCGCCGCCACGTTTACCCGAACGGGCAGGGGGGTCCAGATAAAACTGCCCCACCAATTGACCATTTCGTTCGATGCGATAAAAGGCAACGGCTGGATTCCAAGTGGGCGCATTGTCAGGCTTGATGCTGACCTCGAACAAGGTTTCGATAATTCTAAAAAGTCCAAGGCACACTTTGGGCGCAGTGAAATATTGTTTCACTTCTTGCTCGCTGAAGCTGTAGCGGGCTTCTTTGAGCTTCTCGCTGATATAGGGCCAGTCCCAAGCCTGCGGATCTTGCAAATTCAAATTCATTGCAGCAAATTCGCGCATGTCTTGCAAATCTTGTTCTGCGAAAGGACGTGCCCGCGTTGCCAAGTCGCGTAAAAAGGCGATGACCTTGTCAGGTGAGTCTGCCATTTTGGTTGCCACAGAAACTTCAGCATAGTTTTTAAATCCCAATAACAGCGCTTCTTCTTTTCGCAATTGCAGAATCTCTGCAATAAGCTTGCTGTTATCAAGAGAGGCAAATTCTGGATCGCATTGATCCGAGGCGCGGGTGACGTAGGCCTTGTAAAGGCGTTGACGTAAGGCGCTGTTTTTTGCAAATTGCATGATGGGCAGATAACAAGGCATTTTCAAGGTGATTTTGTAACCTTCTTTGCCTTCCTTTTCAGCCGCTTCACGGGCTGTCATCACGACATCCTCTGGCACACCCTCTAAATCATTGATTTCGGCATAAAACGCAAATTTGTCTGTTGCGTCCAATGCGTTTTCACTGAATTTTTGGCTCAACTCTGCCATTCGTTCTTGGATTTCAGCGTACCGTTTTTTTGCCGTCCCTTGAAGTTCTGCACCGCCCAAAACAAAGTTCCGAAGGGCATTCTTGAGCGCTTGCTTTTGGGCGAAGTCCAGAGAATTTACATTCACCTGTTTGTACTTGGCATAGAGTTTTTCATCAGCCCCTAAGCGGGTCCAAAATTCAGTGATTTGCGGCAAAGCTTCGTTGTAGGCCGCTCTTAATTCGGGTGTGTCGGCCACGCTGTTGAGATGACTGACGGCACCCCACGAAGAACTCAGACGCTCTGCGCAGACATCAAGGGCCTTGGCAATGGCGTGCCAATCGGATGGGAAGTCAGAGGCCGTTACGGTCTCTAAGGCATCTGACGCTCTATGGAGTAATTCTTCTACGGCAGGTTTGACATGTTCTGGCTTAATTTGATCAAACAATGGCAAGCCACCATGTTGCAACAATGGATTGAAGGGGGTGCTAACAGTGTTCATGAGGGTGCTTTGAAAATGGTTCTTTAAATGACGGTTCGCTCAGCTGCTTCTAAAGTATTCACCAGCAGCATGGTAATTGTCATTGGCCCCACACCGCCAGGAACGGGTGTGATGTAACTGGCAATCTGTTCGACACCCGCAAAATCCACATCACCACACAGCTTGCCTTCGTCGTTTCGATTCATGCCCACATCCAAAACGACTGCGCCTGGTTTCACCATTTCGGCAGTCAAGACATTGCGTTTGCCTACGGCTGCCACAATCACATCTGCTTGTCGTGTGATGTCCTTTAAATTTTTTGTGGCACTGTGACAAATAGTGACAGTGGCATTTTGTTGAAGCAGCATCATGGCCATGGGCTTACCCACGATGTTGCTGCGGCCAATCACCACCGCATGCTTCCCTTTTAAATCGTAGCCAATGCTTTCCAGCATTTTCATGCAACCGAAAGGTGTGCAGGGCCAAAACCCAGGCATGCCCGTCATCAGAGCGCCTGCACTGGCAATGTGAAAGCCGTCCACATCTTTGGCAGGGGAAATCGCTTCAATCACTTTCTGAGCATCTATTTGCACGGGCAGTGGCAATTGAACCAAAATACCGTGAATACTGGCGTCATTGTTAAGACCATTGATGCGAGCAAGCAGCGCTTCTTCTGTCATGTTCTCAGGATACTTTTCAAGCACTGAGTAAAGACCGCTGTCTTGACATGCTTTTACCTTGTTGCGAACATAAACCTGACTCGCTGGATTTTCGCCAACTAAAACAACAGCCAAGCCTGGTGTGACACCTTTGGACTTGAGCGCTGCAGTGCGATGTGTCACGTCTGCTCGAAGCTTTTGGGAAAGTGCGTTGCCGTCAATGCGTTGGGCGGTCATAGAAATAAAAATTTTGAGTGTCTTTTGAAAGTAAAAACGCCCGCGAGTTAGCAGGTCACGGGCGTTGATTTGGATTGGATGCGTTTAAGCTTTTTGCACGTTTTGTCCCAATGCAATTTTGAGCAAATCTGCAACCGTGTTGGCATTCAATTTTTCCATGATATTGGCCCGATGGGCCTCCACGGTTTTAATGCTGATGCCCAAGTCATCGGCAATTTGTTTGTTCAAGCGACCCGCAACAATTCGCTCTAAAACTTGCGCTTCGCGACCTGTCAGTTTGGACAGCAAAGCATCTCGGTTGGCAGCATTTTGATGATCCGAGAAAGAATCACGGGCACTGTCAAGCATGCGCTCAACCAATCCGACCAGCTCATCTTCTTTGAAGGGCTTTTGAATAAAGTCCATCGCACCTTTTTTCATGGTGTTGACTGCCATGGGCACATCGCCATGGCCGGTAATGAAGACGATGGGCAGGGGGGAGCGACGTTCAACCAGCTTGTCTTGCAACTCAAGACCCGTCATACCGCCCATGCGGATGTCCACAATGAGGCATGCGACCTCGCGCGGATCGTAACGGCTTAGAAAGGATTCGGCAGAATCAAAACACCTGACACGATAGTCTTTTCCTTCTAGCAACCATTGAAGAGAATCGCGAACAGCTTCATCGTCGTCAACGACATAAACAGTGCCTTTTTTCGGTATCAAACTCATAGGGTTTCCCGTTTTACGTGTCTATTATCTGGGTACCGTCGTGGGTGAAGGAATCCAAAAGGAAAAACAACATCCCACCACATCGTCGGCATTGTAGAGGTTCTCAGCCTTAATTCTGCCTTGATGTGACTCAACGATCGATCTGCACAAATTCAGCCCAATTCCCATTCCCTCAACCTTGGTGGAAAAGAAGGCCTCGTAAAGGCGGTTCATGACCTCAGGGGGGAGTCCTTTGCCAGAGTCAGTGACAGAGAAAAAAACCGTGTTTTGGTGGTCAATGAGCTTTGGCACCACCCGCAATTCCACGTGCCTGCGCCCTAAAGGCCGCTCTGCATTGTCGATGGATTCAGCCGCATTTCTCATTAAATTGACCAAAACCTGCTCAATCAAAATGGGGTCGACGCTCAATTTCGGGAGCCTGGCGGCAACGTAGTGAGAAAGTCGGACATTGCGTCGTCTTAATTCAATCTCTGCCAATTCAACCGCTTCGTTGACCATTTGCAATACATCTGATTGGGACCGGTTGGGTTCACTGCGCTTCACAAATGACCGAATTCGATGAATGATCTGGCCGGCTCTTTGGGCCTGGTGTGAGGTTTTTTCAAGGGCCCAAACCAAATCGGCCTCTTCAATTTGTTGACCTTTGATACGAGACAACATGCCATTGCAATAATTGGTGATGGCCGTCAGCGGCTGGTTGAGTTCGTGGGCCACACTCGACGCCATTTCACCCATGGTGATCAATCGACTTGCATTTTGAGCGCGTTCGGCTTGTTGGGATGCGAGTTCTTCAGCTTGCCTGCGTGTCGTGATGTCAGTCGCAATGACCATTTGGGCCAGACGGCCATCGGTCCATTGGATGTAGCGGGTTCTGATTTCTAACCATTTGTCTAAATGTTTTAAATAAATCTCAGCTCGTTCAGCGGGCGCAATTGTCAAACTTTCTGTAGGCAAACCTGCCAAGGCATCGACATCGTCCATTTCTGACTCAGTGGTGCGAACGTCCAGCATGCCTGCTTTTTCAACCAAATTCAAATGACCTTGGGTATCGGATTCAAACCACTGTCGGTAGAGTTTGTTTGCAAAAAGTAACTCAGCGCTGCCGAGCGGTGCCACAGAAACAGACGCATCTAAGGCTTCCAGCACAATCGTAAAGCGCTCGTAGGATGCCGCGAGTTGCTCTCTGACTCGATTGGGTTCGGTAATGTCCGTCATCGAAGTCATCCAACCTGTTTGTTGGCCCATGGCGTCAATAAGGGGAGAAACATAAAGACGTGCGTCAAAAATGTTGCCGCCTTTGTGTTGAACACGAACTTGCGAGCCGCCCGAAGTATTTTTTCCGCTCAACTCCTCTTCAAGAAGCGTCATCAACAATTCTTTGTCAGATTCTGGCCAGTACGGAAAGGGCGCCACTGCACCGACCAACTCACTTTCGTCCCATCCTGTCATTTGACAAAAGGCCAAGTTGACATAGGTGATTCGGCCTTCCATGTCCAAAGCACGCATGCCCGTCAAAATGGAGTTTTCCATGGCGCGCCTGAAATTCGTTTCGGACACCAGTTCTTTTTGAGTTTGTTGCCTTTTCCGCGTGTGCCGCCAATTTGCAATTAGCATCCAGGCCGTCAATAAACTCAGAGCGCCTACCAACCAAAAGAGTCCTCTGCCCACTAAATCTTGTGAGGTGCGCCAAGTTTGTGCACGCAATATCAAACCGTTTCCAACGGGTGATACTGGAACTTCAAATTCATTATTTTGGCCATTCATTCCTGGTATGAAATTCCAAACGTTGACTCGTTTGGTCATCGATTGGCCTGCAATTAAACTGCCATCACTGTCCAGCAGGGAGACTGCATATTTGGCCATTATTTCTGTGGGAACACCGTATCTGAGAAGGCTTTCCGCGTTGTATTCAGCCATGATCACACCATTGAATCTGCCTTGAGAATTGGTCAGCGGGGTGTGCAATTGCAGCACCATGTTGCGTCCATAATTTTCTTGCGAAACATTTGTGTTGCCGATTGCAAAAATACCGTCATCCTCTTGTGAGTAAACAGGCTGCATCAAATCGCGTGCCAAGCTAAAGTTGTTCTCAGATTCCCCCCATTTCAGAACATCGCCGACCCGCCATTTGAGACTGACCATCACGTTCGGTGCTGTTTGGCTTGCAATGATTTTTCTTTTCTCATCGACCCACGCCAGTGTTTGAACTTCTGGGTTTTTAAGAACAAATGCTTCAGCACGCCGCCCAAATTCTTTGAGGTCTACATCATTGTTGGAAATATCTCTGGCCAATCTCATGACTTGTTCTTGACGTTCAAGCAGGCGCAGACGCAATCGTTGCTGGCTGTATTCGACATCGCGCCTGACAGCTTCTTGCTCTCTGTCGATTTCTTCCATTCGCAGGTACCAGAATGAAATGACGATGGCGCCGAAAAACAACACGACGGAGGCAATTGGCGCTAAGCTGGCAAACCGATCTTGTTTTGCAGGACTCTGCCTTTTCCACCACCTTCTCCATGAGGAGATAGGTTTGATGGTCAAGATTGTTTTTGAGACGGTTTGCGACTTCATCCCCTCGAGTTTAGGGTAATCCCGCCTCAATAAATTTCATAATATAAAATACAAAAGCACCATTTGAAATAATTATTACTTTGTGAGAGAATTCAAAAAAATAGTTTATTCACGGCCTACAAAGGAGACAAACATGTCAGCCGTTCAGCCCAATCACATCCTGTCAGACCTAGATGCCATCGAAACTCGAGAATGGATGGATGCACTGTCCGCCGTCATTGAGAAAGAGGGCGGTGAGCGTGCTCACTTTTTGTTAGAGCAACTTTTAGAACACGCTAGACAGAGCAGCATTGACCTGCCTTTTTCCGCCAACACGGGTTATGTGAACACCATTGAGCCGGATCAAGAAGTGCACTGCCCAGGGAACATCGAAATAGAAGAGCGGCTGCGCTCTTACATGCGATGGAACGCCATGGCCATGGTGGTCAAGGCCAACCGTCACAATCCTGAAGACGGTGGCGATTTGGGGGGGCACATTGGCTCCTTCGCCTCATTAGCCCACATGTTTGGCGCCGGTTTCAATCATTTTTGGCACGCAGAAAGTGAAAATCATGGCGGCGACTGTTTGTACATCCAAGGCCACGTTTCACCAGGTGTTTACGCACGTGCGTACCTAGAGGGTCGACTCACTGAAGAGCAGTTGCTCAACTTCCGTCAAGAAGTAGATGGCAAAGGGTTGTCCAGCTATCCGCACCCCAAGCTAATGCCTGAGTTTTGGCAGTTCCCCACAGTGTCCATGGGACTTGGACCTTTGATGGCCATTTACCAAGCTCGCTTCTTGAAGTACTTGCACGCGCGTGGCATTGCCAACACTGAAAACCGGAAAGTCTGGGTGTTCTGTGGCGATGGCGAAATGGACGAAGTCGAATCTTTGGGCGCCATTGGATTGGCTGCTCGCGAGAATCTTGATAACTTGATCTTTGTTGTTAACTGTAATCTGCAACGTTTGGATGGCCCTGTCCGTGGCAATGGCAAGATTGTTCAAGAACTTGAAAGTGAATTCCGCGGTTCAGGCTGGAACGTGATCAAGCTCATTTGGGGCAGCGAATGGGACAAGCTTTTGGCACGAGACAAAGACGGTGCCCTGCGCAAAATCATGATGGACACTTTGGATGGCGATTTTCAAGCTTTCAAAGCCAACGATGGTGCTTACGTTCGCAAACATTTCTTCGGTCGTGATCCACGCACCCTTGAGATGGTGTCGCACATGAGTGACGACGAAATCTGGTCTTTAAAACGCGGCGGTCACGACCCACAAAAGGTTTATGCGGCTTATCACCAAGCGGTGAACACCAAAAATCAACCGACCGTGCTCCTGATCAAAACCGTCAAAGGTTTTGGCATGGGCAAAGCGGGCGAGGGTAAGAACAACGTTCACCAAACCAAGAAGCTCTCCGACGAGGACATTCGCTACATGCGCGATCGCTTCAATATTCCTGTCCCCGATAGTGAGTTGGCCAATGTGCCTTTTTACAAGCCAGCGGACGATACGCCAGAAATGAAATACCTCCACGAGCGCCGTAAGGCCTTGGGTGGTTACTTGCCACACCGCCGTACCAAAGCCGATGAAAGCTTCACCGTTCCTTCATTGGACGTGTTTAAGTCTGTGATGGAGCCTACTGCTGAAGGCCGTGAAATTTCCACCACCCAGGCTTATGTGCGTTTTCTCACACAACTTTTGCGTGACCAAGCACTGGGGCCGCGTGTTGTTCCTATTTTGGTAGATGAGGCACGTACCTTTGGTATGGAAGGCTTGTTTCGCCAAGTCGGTATTTACAACCCTGCAGGTCAGCAATACACACCGGTCGACAAAGACCAAGTCATGTATTACAAAGAAGACAAAGCGGGCCAGATATTGCAAGAAGGCATTAATGAAGCGGGCGGTATGTCAAGCTGGATTGCGGCTGCCACCAGCTACTCCACCAGTAACCGCATCATGGTGCCTTTCTATGTGTACTACTCCATGTTTGGTTTCCAACGCATTGGCGATTTGGCTTGGGCGGCTGGCGATATGCAAGCGCGCGGTTTCTTGTTGGGCGGCACTTCAGGGCGCACCACATTGAATGGTGAAGGTTTGCAGCACGAAGACGGTCACAGCCATATTTTGGCGGGCACCATTCCAAACTGCATCAGTTACGACCCGACCTTCGCGCACGAAGTGGGTGTGATCTTGCATCATGGCTTGAAGCGCATGGTGGAAACACAAGACAACGTCTACTACTACATCACCTTGTTGAATGAGAACTACCCCATGCCTGGTTTAACGCCTGGCACGGAAGCACAAATCATCAAGGGCATGTACTTGTGCAAGGCCGGGGGCAAAAACAAAACACGAGTTCAGTTGATGGGCTCCGGTACCATTTTGCGAGAGTCTTTGGCAGCGCAGGAGTTGCTCGCCAAAGACTGGGGCATTGGGGCCGATGTTTGGAGCTGCCCCAGTTTCAACGAGTTGACACGCGATGGGCAAGACGCAGAGCGTTTCAACATGCTACACCCCTTGGAAGTACCACGTGTGCCGTTTGTGGCGCAACAATTGGCCAAATTCGATGGCCCCGTGATTGCATCCACCGATTACATGAAAAACTATGCGGAGCAGATTCGCTCTTTCATTCCTAAAGGCCGTACCTTCAAAGTGTTGGGAACGGATGGCTTTGGGCGCAGCGATTTCCGTAGCAAATTGCGTGAGCACTTTGAAATTAACCGCCATTACATTGTTGTGGCCGCACTGAAAGCATTGAGCGAAGAGGGCGCTGTACCTGTGGCCAAAGTTGCTGAGGCTTTGAAGCAATACGGCATCAAGACCGACAAGGTCAATCCTTTGTACGCTTGATAACTAGATTGGGAGACAGATATGGCATTGGTAGAAGTCAAAGTTCCAGACATCGGTGATTTCGATGAAGTCGCGGTCATTGAATTGATGGTCAAGGTGGGTGACACCATCAAGGCCGAGCAATCCTTGATGACTGTTGAGTCTGACAAAGCAGCGATGGAAATTCCATCTTCAACAGCCGGCGTGGTGAAAGAACTGCGCGTGAAGCTGGGTGACAAGGTTAAAGAGGGTTCGGTGGTGTTGATGCTGGAAGCTGTCGGCGCTGTCGCCCCCGCCCCCGCTGAATCACCAGTTGTATCTGCGGCAGTGGTTACAGCGCAAGTTGCTGCTGCGCCAGTAGTTGCAACCCTTTCTGTTTCGGAACTTACGGTTGCTGTGCCTGTGGCCGCTTCAGTGAGTGGTTTAGCACCTGCACACAACCCCGGCGCTCCTGCGCTTGGGCTGCCTCACGCATCACCCTCAGTTCGCAAATTTGCGCGTGAATTGGGTGTGCCTTTGGAAGAAGTGAAAGGCAATGGCCCCAAAGGCCGTATCTCACAAGACGATGTTCAAGCATTTACGAAAGCGGTGATGGCGGGTGCCACCCAAACCAAAGCACAAGCGACAAAAGCGCCTGCTGGTGGTGATGGTGCCGCGCTGGGCTTGATTCCATGGCCCAAGGTTGACTTCGCTAAGTTCGGCCCCATTGAGCGTCAAGAAATGGGTCGCATCAAGAAGATCAGCGGGGCCAATTTACTGCGCAATGCCATCATGATTCCTGCAGTTACCAATCATGATGATGCCGATATCACTGAGTTGGAAGCCTTTCGTGTGTCAACCAACAAAGAAAATGAAAAGTCAGGCGTGAAGGTCACCATGCTGGCTTTCTTGATCAAGGCTTGCGTAGCGGCATTGAAAAAATACCCAGAGTTCAACAGCTCCTTGGATGGCGATGCCATCGTTTACAAAAACTATTGGCACATTGGTTTTGCAGCCGACACGCCCAATGGTTTGATGGTGCCCGTCATCAGAAATGCCGACACAAAAGGTATCTTGCAAATCAGTCAGGAAATGGGCGAGTTGGCTAAGAAGGCTCGCGATGGCAAGTTAAGCCCTGCCGAAATGACGGGCGCTACCTTCACGATTTCAAGTTTGGGTGGCATTGGTGGCAAATATTTCACGCCCATCATCAACGCGCCTGAAGTGGCCATCTTGGGTGTTTGCAAGAGCACCCATGAACCCGTGTGGGATGGCAAACAATTTGTGCCACGTTTGATGCTGCCTTTGTCCTTGACATGGGACCACCGTGTGATTGACGGTGCTGCCGCGGCACGCTTCAATGCGTATTTAGGTCAAATCCTTGGCGACTTCCGCCGTGTGTTGCTTTAAGAGGTTGAACCATGGCATTGATTGAAATTAAAGTTCCTGACATCGGCGACTTCGACGAAGTGGCAGTCATTGAGTTGCTGGTCAAAGCTGGCGACGTGGTGAAGGCTGAGCAAAGTTTGATCACCGTAGAGTCTGACAAGGCCTCCATGGAAATTCCTTGCTCCCATGCGGGCGTGGTGAAAGAGCTCAAAGTGAAGCTGGGCGACAAAGTCAAGCAAGGCTCTGTGGTGTTGATGTTGGAAGGGCAGGCCACTGCTTCCGATGCCACACCGACCTCAACCGCTTCACCTGCTGTATCGTCTGCACCGCAAGCCAGCGCACCTGTTGCAGCGCCTTCTTCAGCGCCAGTTACTCAAGCCGTTGCAGTCAACATTCCTAACGCTTCTGCTTACAGTGGCACCGTCGACATTGAATGCGATTTGCTCGTTTTGGGCGCGGGCCCAGGCGGCTACTCTGCCGCTTTTCGCGCAGCTGATTTGGGCCTTAAGGTGGTGATCGTTGAGCGCTATGCCACCTTGGGGGGTGTGTGTTTGAACGTGGGTTGCATTCCTTCCAAGGCACTGTTGCACGTGGCTGCTGTCATGGACGAAGTCAGCCACATGGCCGATTTGGGCATTGACTTTGGCGCACCCAAAGTTGACATTGGAAAATTACGCACGCACAAAGAAAAAGTCATTGGCAAACTCACGGGTGGTTTGGCGGCCATGGCCAAGATGCGCAAGGTCACCACGGTTCGTGGTGCGGGTCAATTTCTGAGCGCGAACCATGTGCTTGTTGAAGAAACCACTGGCACAGGCCAAGAAAAAACGGGCGTGAAGAAAGCCATTGCTTTCAAAAACTGCATCATTGCTGCCGGTAGCCAAGCCGTTCGCTTGCCCTTCATGCCCAGCGATCCTCGCGTGGTCGACAGCACTGGCGCATTGGCATTGAATGAAGTGCCTAAGCGCATGCTTATTTTAGGTGGCGGCATTATTGGTTTAGAGATGGGCACTGTCTACAGCACACTGGGCGCGCGCCTAGACGTGGTTGAAATGATGGACGGTTTGATGCAAGGTGCAGATCGCGATTTGGTCAAAGTCTGGCAAAAAATGAACGCACATCGTTTTGACAACATCATGCTCAAAACAAAAACAGTGGGTGCCAAAGCCACCAAGGCTGGTATTGAAGTTACTTTTGAATCGGCAGAGGAGGGCGTTGCTGCCCCTGCCCCGCAGGTTTACGACTTGGTGTTGCAAGCAGTAGGCCGCACACCTAACGGCAATAAGATTGCTGCCGACAAAGCAGGTGTGTCTGTGACCGATCGCGGATTCATTCCTGTCGATATTCAGATGCGTACCAACGTGCCTCACATCTTTGCCATCGGTGACATCGTGGGCCAGCCCATGTTGGCGCACAAAGCGGTTCATGAAGCTCATGTGGCTGCCGAAGTCATTGCCGGTGAAATTCAAGGGAACAAAGAATTGGCTGCCAGTGCCTTTAATGCGCGCGTCATACCCAGCGTGGCATACACCGATCCCGAAGTTGCTTGGGTGGGCCTCACAGAAGATCAGGCCAAGGCGCAAGGCATCAAGGTCAAAAAGGGCTTGTTCCCATGGACGGCTTCAGGTCGCGCGATTGCCAACGGCCGTGATGAAGGCGTAACCAAGTTGTTGTTCGATGATTCACCCGAGGCCCATGGCCACGGCAAGATCTTGGGTGGTGGCATGGTAGGTACGCATGCGGGCGACATGATTGGTGAAGTGGCTTTGGCCATTGAAATGGGTGCCGATGCCATCGACATTGGCAAGACCATTCACCCGCACCCCACTTTGGGTGAAAGTATTGGCATGGCCGCTGAGGTGGCACATGGCAGCTGCACAGATTTGCCACCTGCAAAGAAATGATCCGGCACGGTCAGCCAAGAATTTAATTTTGCAATGGTTCTGCTTGAAGTTTGTCGGTTTGAACTCTTCGTGCGCCATTGAATCTTTTTTGCCAATAGGCCTCGCGCATGTCGTCCACTTGCACGGCCTTGCCCGGTCTGGGTGCGTGAATGAATTTGCCGTCACCCACATAAATACCCACGTGGCTGAAGGTTCGCTTCAGCGTGTTGAAGAAAACCAAGTCGCCTGGCTTGAGTTCGCTGCGATTGATTTCTTCTGTGACTTTGGCTTGCTCCTCAGCCCTTCGGGGCAATACCAGGCCCACAGATTTTTCATACATGTGACGCACAAAGCCGCTGCAATCAAAGCCTTTTTCTTCGCTGGTGCCCCCCCTTTTATAGGGGACTCCCAAAAGGCCCATGGCTTGAATCACCAGCTCAGACGCCCTGCCACCAAAGGTATTTCTAGCCGACTGAAGGGGGCCACTGAACGGGTTGATGATTTGCTGGGTGAGCTGATCCGTCATTTGATTGACCAAACCGCGCTCTTTGAGCATGCGCTCAAGGTCATCCTCAACGGGCACCGCGATGGCTGCCGTTGTTAGAAATACCAGTCCACATAGAATCAAGCGCATAAGGAGGCAGTTTAATGCCATCTCCTCTTGGTTGATACCCCGCATTTGAAGGCTTATCCCCGAGAATCATGAATACTTAGTTCCAAGGTTTAAAAATGTTGCTTGAAGTTGAATCCTCACAATTGGTTCTGGTTGATTACCAGCAAAAGCTAATGCCTGCCATGAAAGATGCTCAAGCGGTTTGGCAGCGGGCAGAGGTGTTAGCGCGCACCGCAAAATTGCTCAATGTTCCAGTGTGGGCCACCGAGCAGAACCCTTCTGGTTTAGGTGATACCTCTCCAGAAATTCGCCAACATTGCCAACGTGTACTGGCCAAAATGGCATTCAGTGGCGTGGAGGAGGGCTTGGGGGAATGGTTAAGCCCGCCTGTCCCCGCTGCGCCAAAGGGAAATGCACGGAGCTTGCCGCGACATTTGCAGAAACCACCCGAACCTGCAGGCGGACCTTCGGTGGTCATTGCTGGCTGTGAAGCCCACGTGTGCTTGCTGCAAACGGCTTTGGATTTGTTGGAGGACGAGTTTGAAGTCTGGGTGGTCACGGATGCTTGTGCTTCTCGCACCGATCGAGATCGAGATGCCGCCTTTGATCGCTTGGCTGGGGCGGGGGCTGAACTTTTAACCACCGAAATGGTGTTGTTTGAATGGCTTCGTTCTGCTGAAAATCCCAATTTCAAGGAAGTTCAGGCTTGGATCAAAGCCTTGGTTTAAGCTTCTTTTGGGGCGTCCTTTCCCTGAAAGTCAGTTTGCAGCAAGTCCCTCATGAATAATTATGAATTCAGAAGGCGAGCTCGGCTAACCTGAGTTGTTTGCAAATAGTTACAATTTTTTGCAGTTCATTGCTTGAGAGCGGCGATAGGAGACACCATGGTTCAATTTGCAGATTTCCACAAACGTTCCATTCAGGATCGCGATGCGTTCTGGGCAGAGCAAGCCCAACAAATTGAGTGGCACAAAGCGCCTCAAGAAATTTGTGACTACAGCAACCCGCCATTTGCCAAATGGTTCAAAGGGGGTGAAACCAATCTGTGTCACAACGCCATTGACCGCCATCTGAAAGACCGTGGCGATCAAGCCGCGTTGATTTTTGTTTCTACAGAA
>CAIMUZ010000007.1 GCA_903844775.1 uncultured Burkholderiales bacterium
ATCGCCCTCCACATTTTTGCCCACACCAGCCTTGCCCACAGAGATGTAATAGTCAGCCAGCAAGCGTGTGCCGGTAGTGGTGTTTTCAAAAAGATAGAGCCGCGCTTTTGCGGTATCGACTGCAATAGCGTGTTTGTTGCGCCGAGATAATGCGACGAACTGTGACGGAATGCTGTCTATCGGTGGCGGCTCTTTGATTGCGGCAATACGCAGTTGTGATTCCGCTCGTAGCGCCTGTAAGTTTTGCGAACCTGCTTGCGCGAGCTCGACAGGTACATCTCCCACGTTCTGAATGGGGCGTGAACGTGTTGAAAGCAAATCTCCAAGAACTAGTTGGGCCAGTTGAAAGTGTGGGTAATCAGCCACCAGTTGCTCGGCTTTTTTCAAAGCATCACGGGTGCGCCCGCCACCGATGAGCCGGTATATGTCAATCAACCGGGCCTCAGCTTGGCCATCACTTTGCCGTGTTGGCTGTTTGGCGCTGGGGGTGGTTTTTGGGGTTTTGGGGGTCGCACTCCAGGAAAGGCTTGCATTGCCCAACAGCAACGCCGCTGTTGCCCACGCAAAGCCCCAGCAGTGAAGTGACCGCATGGGCCACCAGGAGGTTCGGTCGAACGCTTTCATGTGGATGCCAGCGACTTACTTGCTTGCAAGCAATGTTTGAATGTCTTTGGCGATAACCGTCGCTTCTTTTCCATAGCTGGAAAAAAGGCGTACCCGTCCTTCTGGGTCAAAGATGTACTTGCCTGCCGAATGGTCCATGCTGTAGGAGGTGGGTGTTTTTCCCTCGACCCGCTTGTAATAGACCTTGAATTCATCGGCCAGTGCTTTGAGCTGGTCTGGCTCCGGGCGCAGTGCCAAAAAGGTGGGGTCAAAGTTTTGCATGTAGGCCATGAGCAGTGGCAAGGTGTCACGCTCTGGGTCGACGGTAATGAAGATGACCTGAAGCAACTTGCCCTGATCGCCCAACAGGCGCTTGACCTCGGCCATGGTGGTCATGGATGTGGGGCAAACATCGGGGCATTGGGTAAAACCAAAGAAGACGACCACAATCTTCCCCCGAAAATCGGCCATGGTCCGGAGTTTGCCTTGGTGGTCTTGGAGCCCAAAGTCCTTGGCAAATGTAGCCCCGGTGATGTCAGTGCTGTCATAGCTGGGAGCAGCGCGTGAGCACCCTATTAACATGGCTGGCGCAGCTGCCCCGAACAAGAGGGTGGCAACGACATTGCGCCTAGATGAGAGCCGGTTTTTGCGGGATGCAATGATTGTCATGGTGGGTATCTGGTGGTGCGCTATTTCTTGCTTTTAGCGACTTCTTCGGCAACCAATGCGGCGAGTTGCTGGGGGCCAAAGCTGGGTAGGCCTTTGCCGTTGACAAAGAATGTTGGCGTTTTGGTCACTTCAAGTGCGGTCAAGTCTTCTACATCTTGCTTCAGTACAGCCTCTATCGCCGGGCTTTGCGCATCGGCCAATGCCTTGGTGATGTCTAGGCCGGTTTGAGATGCGGCCTGGTAAGCCAAGTCAATATTGGGTTGGCCGTGCGAGGCCCACGCGGGTTGGGCGGCCAAGACAGCTTCAAGGACTTGCCAATATTTACCCTGCAACTTGGAGGCTTCCAGCAATTTGACGACCTTGTCAGAGCCTGCATGAAAGGGGGCGTAGCGCAGTATCAAGCGTACATCGTTCGGGTATTTACTCATCAAATCTTTGACGATGGGGTAAAACTCTCTGCAGGTTTCACAGGCGGGGTCAAAATATTCAACAATCGTGACAGGCGCACTAACAGGGCCCAGCACCGCGGAATGCATCCGCACCAAGCGCCCTTCTGCTTGGTTGACTTTGTCCATTTGTGAGTTTTTTATGCGTTGCTGGTACGAGTACATGCCGAAGGCAAAGAATGCCAAGACGACGATGAGCAGCACGGAAACTGTGATTTTTTTTGATTTCATTTGGAAGTTTTTCTTAAATAAATAGTGAGCAGGCTGAGCACCGCCAAAAAGGCGATTAACGACAGCCACGGAATCTGTATCCCATTCAGGATTTCC
>CAIMUZ010000008.1 GCA_903844775.1 uncultured Burkholderiales bacterium
AAGGTTCGGGCAATGCCCATTTCTGCGACTTGTCGGCTGTTCATGTGGCTGAAAGTTTGGCCACGAAAAGAGATGCTGCCCTCTTGGGGTTCGTAGACGCCATTGATACAGTTCAACATGGAACTTTTGCCTGCGCCATTGGGCCCAATGATGGCCCTGACTTCATGCTCGCGAACGTTGAATGAGATATCGGTCAGCGCATTCACACCGCCGAATCTGAGACTGATGTTGTTCACATCCAGAATCACGTCACCAATTTTTTTTGTCATAGTGTGTTCTCTGCTTCAGCTTTAGCAAGCTTCAAGCCGCAGCTTTTACGGGTACAAATGTTTTGGCATCTGAAATGTTGAGAGTGGCGCTCACACTGCCTGTGCGACCGTCTTCAAACTTCACAACCGTTTCAATGAACTGGGTGGTCATACCGCCATACAAGGCGTCCACCAAGGGCAGGTATTTCTCGGCAATAAACCCGCGCCGAACTTTGTTGGTGCGTGTGAGTTCGCCGTCATCGGCATCCAATTCTTTGTGGAGCACCAAGAAGCGACTCACTTGGCTACCCGCCAACAATTCGTCTTCGGCCAAGTCAGCGTTGACTTGCTCAACACACTCTCTGATGAGTTCATAGACTTCGGACTTTTGCGCCAAGTCGGCGTAACCGGCATAAGGCAAGTTGCGTCGCTCAGCCCAGTTACCCACCGCATCAAAGTCGATGTTGATCATGACGCAGACCTTCTCGCGCTGATCGCCATAGGCCACCACTTCTTTGATGTGCGGGAAGAACTTGAGTTTGTTCTCTACATATTTAGGCGCAAACATGGCACCGTCGTTGCTGCCGCCTTTGATGCGGCCAACGTCTTTCACGCGGTCGATGATTTTCAAATGGCCATGGCTGTCTAAGAAGCCCGCATCGCTGGTGTGGTACCAGCCATCTGCGGTCAAAACTTCGGCGGTGGCTTCTGGATTTTTGTAATAGCCTTTAAGCAAGCCGGGTGACCTGACCAAAATCTCACCGTTGTCAGCCACTTTAATTTCAACGCCTCGGCAAGGCACGCCCACGGTGTCGGCGCGGGCTTGATGGTCAGGTTGCAAGCACACAAACACAGCCGTTTCAGTGGAGCCATAAAGCTGTTTCAAGTTCACGCCAATAGAGCGGTAGAACGTGAACAAATCGGGGCCAATGGCTTCCCCTGCGGTGTAGGCCACACGCACCCTGCTAAAGCCGAGGTTGTTGCGCAGAGGGCCGTACACCAACCAATTGCCCAAGCCATACATCAGGCTGTTGAACAAGCCAATCGATACGCCTTCCATGCGCTGAGGGCCAACTTTCATGGCCAAGCTCATGAAGTATTTGTAAATGGTGCGCTTGATGGCGCTGGCGTCTTCCATGCGAATACTCACACTGGTGAGCATGCCTTCAAAAACACGGGGTGGTGCAAAGTAGTATGTGGGACCAATCTCTTTCAAGTCGATCATGACAGTGGCCGCAGACTCGGGGCAATTGACCACGTAGCCTGCCACCAACCACTGTGCATAGCTGAAAATATTTTGTCCAATCCAGGCAGGCGGCAAATAGGCCAGCACATCTTCGTTGGATGTGAGGTGATCAAATTCGGCGCCAGCTTGCGCGCGGTCAATCAAGGTACCGTGCGTGTGGACCACGCCTTTGGGGTTGCCCGTGGTGCCTGATGTGAAGAACATGGCCGCCACATCTTCTTTGGTGCCAACTTCAACTTGTTCTTTGTAAAAGTGGGGGTGCTGCTTGGAAAATGCTTCGCCAGCTGCCAACAATTCGTCAACCGAGCCGAGTCCGGGTTCATCGTATTTACGCAAGCCGCGTGGATCGTCAAAATAAATGCGCTCGAGTAAAGGATAGGACTCGCGCACTTCCAACATTTTGTCGACCTGCTCTTGGTCTTCGACCACGCACAAACGCACTTCGGCGTTGGTCATGGGGAACACACATTCGGCTGCAGCGGCGTCTTGATACAGCGGGATTGGAATGGCGCCCAAAGATTGCGCAGCCAGCATCGTGGCGTACAAGCGGGGGCGGTTGGCGCCCACCACAATCATGTGCTCACCCCTCTTCAAGCCAGCCTGATGCAGCCCGCAAGCCATGTGGGCCACCATGTGGGCCATGTCTTGCCAACTGATGGCTTGCCAAATGCCATATTCTTTCTCACGCATGGCGGGCGCATGGGGGCGATCTGCGGCATGCTTCAATAGCAATTTTGGAAAGGTCGTCTGCATACGGGTCCTGAATTGTTCGCCGCCTCATCTGAAAAAAGAGAGGCTTGTTGAAAACTTGGACCGAATGCTAGACTCTAGTTTGACGCCAAGTTGTCATTTCGACGACAATCTAAGGCATCCCCCATTAGGATTTTCCCTAGTATTTTCAACGCCTTACAGAAGCTTGACATGAAATCTGACCTGTATCAAAGAAGACGGCCGCCGACCGAGGAGGAATTGGTCAATATTCCTTGGCTTTCTTTGTTGCAAGCCAAGGAGCGCGATCGCGCGGTCAATGCGCTGCGAGTGGGCGATGCAGAAAAAGGCGATTTTGTGTGCCGCTTGGGCCGCCCGGTCACTTTCTGGTTTGGCACCGTCTCGGGTCTGCTCAAAATGAGCACCGACAACGAGGATGGCCAAACCATGACATTTACCGGCGTCCCGCCCGGCGGCTGGTTTGGTGAAGGGACTGCTTTGAAACGAGAAGCTTATCGCTACAACATCCAAGCCTTGCGCGCCAGTGTGGTGGCGGGTTTGCCGGTGGACACCTTTCACTGGCTGATTGACAACTCACTGGGCTTTAACCGCTTCATCATGAACCAGTTGAATGAGCGCTTGGCTCAGTTCATAGCGGCCAGGGAAATTGACCGCCTGAACAATTCCGATATGCGAGTGGCACGCAACTTGTCAGCACTGTTCAATCCGGTTCTGTTTTCAGGTGTGGGCGACCTGCTTCGCATCACACAACAAGAACTGGCTTACTTGGTCGGACTGTCAAGGCAACGTGTGAACGAAGCGCTGATTCATTTGCAGGAAGAAGGCCTCATTCGGGTTGAATATGGCGGCCTTCGAATTTTGGACTTGCAGGGTCTGCGAACACGCCAGATCGACCGCAGAAACAGGGACAATCAGGTCAAAGAAAAAGTTTTATGAATCAGCCGCCCACCAAATCAAACCAACCAAGCTTTGTGCGCGCACCTCGCCCCGCTCATGCGGTGTCGTCTGCACACCCCAGCGTCTCGGGTGCCACGACGGTGCGGCTGAACAAGCGCATGGCAGAGTTAGGGATGTGCTCGCGGCGTGAAGCCGATGCCTGGATAGAACAAGGCTGGGTCTTGGTCAATGGCCAGGTGGCTGAGATGGGCATGCAAGTGGGCTCCACCGATCGCATCACCGTTGAACGTGAAGCGCAAGCGCAACAAGAGCAGCAAGTGACGGTGCTGCTGCACAAACCCATGGGCTATGTGAGTGGCCAAGCGGAGGACGGGCACGAGCCCGCCATGGTGTTATTTCAAGCACGCAATCAATGGTCGGGCGACACCACACACTTTCGATTCAGCCCCGTGCAATTCAAAGGCCTTGCACCTGCAGGCCGCTTGGACATTGACTCCGTGGGCTTGCTGGTGATGACACAAGATGGCCGCGTGGCGCGTCAGCTCATTGGCGAAGACGCCGACATGGAGAAAGAATATTTGGTGCGTGTCACTTGCGCTGGGCCGCAAGGCGATATTGCTGTCAACGTGCAGGCGCATTTTCCGGCGGCGCAAATGCAAAGGCTTCGGCACGGCTTGAGCTTGGATGGCAAGCCTTTGAAGCCCGCCCAAGTGGAATGGCAAAACCCTGAGCAACTTCGCTTTGTGCTGAAAGAAGGCAAAAAACGTCAGATCAGGCGAATGTGCGAGCAAGTCGGCTTGAAGGTGGTGGGACTTAAACGCATCCGGATGGGGCGCATCCATTTGGGTGCATTGCCGGTGGGCCAATGGCGCTATCTGGGACCTAAAGAGTCCTTTTAAACACCCCTTGAAATTTACAATCTCATCCCCAAATCAGGGGTTGCGGCTCGATGAGCCCAGACCGCCTGAGCGGCAAAATTTTTTCAACCTTTCTTAACCAATCTTCAGAAGATGACTAAAAAGACCCATGCCTTCCAAGCCGAAGTGGCCCAACTGCTGCACTTGGTCACGCACTCGCTGTATTCCAACCCTGAAATTTTTGTCCGCGAACTGGTGTCCAACGCATCAGATGCCTGCGACAAACTGCGCTTCGAGGCTTTGAACAACGATGCGTTGTACGAGAGCCAACCCAACTTGGAAGTGCGCTTGTCCTTTGACACCGAGGCCAAAACACTGACCATCACCGACAACGGCATTGGCATGACGGCCCAAGAAGCCATCGACAACTTGGGCACCATTGCCAAGAGCGGTACCAAAGACTTTGTGAGCAAGCTGTCCGGCGATCAAAAGGCCGATGCCCAACTCATCGGTCAGTTTGGTGTGGGCTTTTACTCTGGCTTTATTGTGGCCGACAAGATCACGGTTGAAACACGTCGCGCCGGTGCGCCTGCATCCGAAGGCGTGCGCTGGATCAGTGGTGGCACTGGCGATTTTGAAGTGGAAAACATCGAGCTCGCCCATCGCGGCTCCAGCATCATTTTGCATCTGCGCGAAGACGCCCTGCAATACGCCAACACTTGGAAACTCAAAGAAATTGTTGGCAAATATTCTGACCACATCAGCTTGCCCATCTTGATGGAAAAAGAAGAGTGGAAAGACGGCGAACTGATTGGCAAAGACGAAAGCGAAGGGCGTCAACCCGGCAGCATGGTCAAAACTGGCGAATGGGAAGCCATCAACAAAGCAACCGCCTTGTGGACACGACCCAAGAAAGACGTGACTGAAGAGCAGTACAAAGATTTCTACAAACAAATTAGCAAAGACTTTGCCGAGCCCCTGACCTGGACGCACAACCGCGTGGAAGGCAGTACCGAGTACACGCAGCTTTTATACATCCCTTCACAAGCCCCACAAGACTTGTGGAACCGCGACAAGAAAGCGGGCATCAAGTTGTATGTGAAGCGCGTGTTCATCATGGACGATGCCGAAGCGCTCATGCCCAGCTACTTGCGCTTTGTGAAAGGCGTGGTGGATTCTGCCGATTTGCCATTGAACGTGAGCCGCGAACTGCTGCAAGAAAGCCGCGATGTCAAAGCCATTCGCGAAGGCTGCGCCAAGCGTGTCTTGTCGATGTTGGAAGATTTGGCCAAGCACGACGCAGCGCCCTCTGGCGCCGCTGACGAAGTGACCGACGTGGTGAGCGAAGAAGACAAAGCCAAGCAAGGTCAATACACCCGCTTCTACAAAGAGTTTGGCGCCGTCCTCAAAGAAGGCTTGGGCGAAGACTTTGGCAACCGCGATCGCTTGGCCAAATTGTTGCGCTTTGCTTCTACATCAT
>CAIMUZ010000009.1 GCA_903844775.1 uncultured Burkholderiales bacterium
GCACCGTCGGCGAGGGCCCGCAGTACTTGAAAATCGTCGGGAAGGTCTTGTACCAGCTCAAAGACATTGAGGCCTATGAAGAAGCCTGTCTGGTCCGGAAGGTTTTCTAAGAGCGCACCCAAGGAGGCCCCGAACGGGTTGTAAATTGTTCGAACGACTTGGAATCAGTTCGAAATAGTCTTGGCGGGGCAGAAGATACCTCAGTACAAACTGCCTGCGTTTCCGATCAGAACGTCTTTGAGCACCTGGTGTCCAGTTTCAATTTCTAAATCTTGAGCCAGCGAAGTTAGTTGGCTTGGGGCATTGCCTCAAAAATGGCGCAAGTTGTGGTGGCATGCGCGTACAGTTTCCCGTCGGGGCCCACAATGCGCGCTTCGGATGTGCCGATCTGGCGACCCACGTGAATGGCGTTGCCGATACAGCGCAGCGGACCCGTCTTGACGTTGGCGGCGCGCACGATGTTGAGATTGATCTGGCTGGTTGTGTAGCCCAGTCCTGCTGGCAGTTTGGTTTGCACGGCACACCCCAATGCGAAATCCAACAAGGTCGCGTACCAGCCGCCGTGCACCGAACCCAATGGGTTGTAGTGCTTGAGCTGCGGCGTCGCCTGAGAGATGGCCATACCCTCACCCACTTCAATCAACTCGCAGTCGAATGTGTCGGCCATGTAGGGATGGGGCAATTCGCCCTCCAGCAAGGCCGTCATCACTTGCAGCCCCGTTTTACCAAGCACTTGTTGCGGTTTGGCCAGTCCGGCTTTCCCACCCCCGCGTTCGACTCGGCGACGCCGAACATCTTCCAATTGTGCTTGCCAGGCGTTCAAAGTAGCTTGGACCGTGTTTTCAGTAGTCATAGTTGGCTCTTCATGTTAGTTTGGATTTTGTGAAGCTGCCAGGCTGGCTGGCAAGCGTGATCAAAGTGAACGGATTAATGCATTAATACCTACTCATGGCTGTGTAGTCTGAGGCTTGGTATTGACCGGCAGGCAAAGGAGACCCGTGAGCAACGCCAGTGCGCCATGCAAAAGGTACATGGCATTGAAGTCTGAGCGCTGTAGGGTTGCATGCCCCAGGAGTGCCACTGTGAGTGCCACGCCGAGCACCGAGCCAATTTGGCGTGTGGCATGGTTGACAGCACTGCCCACCGCGTAGTGGGCCATGGGTAAGCGACTCACGGCCGCAGCGGACAAGGACGGCAGCACCAAGCCCACGGCAATTCCGCTCATCATGAGGCCGGGCAGCCAGTGCTGAAGGTAGTTCGGCTCGTTGCCAGGCACCAGAAAGAACCACAAGCTGCTGAGAGCGTACAGCAGCGATCCACCCACCAGGAAGCGTCGATGACCCAAGCGCGAGGCCAGTCGCCCGGTGACGATGGCTGTTGGCATGACCAGCAAAGGGCCGGGTGTCACGGCAAGTCCAGCCTGTGGCAGGGTGTAATGCCAGACACCAAGCATGAAGAAAAAGAACCCTAAAAACATCATCGAAAAAGCCGTCCCGAACACCAGCGTGGCAGCGTTCACAAACCGATAGGTGCGATGTTGAAACAGGGATAAATCGATCAATGCGTGGGGACGAATTCGAGCCCAAAACACAAAGCAGGCCACCGCCATCAGACCACCCGTACCTACAAGCACAATCTGTTGCGTGGGCCACCTAGACTCACCACTTTCCACAATGGCCAGAGCGATCGCGCCTACGGCAAACATCAGTAACAGCAGACCGATGACATCCACGCTTCTGCGTTGCTCAGGCTTGACGGCTTCTTCCACGTGGGAGGCGCTACGCCATAGTGCCCAAAGACCGACAGGCAGGTTGATGTAAAAGGCCCAGGGCCAGCCTGCGCTGGCCGTCACCCAACTGCCTAAGCTCGGCCCAACTGCTGCGGCCAGTCCACCCACTGCACCCCACAAACTTACAGCCACGGCGCGCTTTTCACTGGGAAATGCAGCTAACACAATGGACATGGAAGCTGGTGTCAACAATGCAGCCCCAAGGGCTTGCAAGACCCGTGCGGCGATGAGCCATTCGACTGAGTTTGCCGCACCGCAAGCCACCGATGCGGCAAGGAACAGGGTCAGACCAAAGCGGAATATGCGGCGACGTCCGTAGGCATCGGCCAAACCGCCTGCAGGAATCAACATGGCAGCGTACACGACGGTGTAGCCATTGATCACCCAAGACAGCTCGGCGGCCGATGTGCCCGCAAAGCTCTGTCTCAGCGCATCGAAGGCTGCAAACAACATGGTGGTGTCAAGCGACACCAAAAAGGTAGCACTGCACGCGATCCAAAAAGCAGGCCAAGGGGATTTGACAGGCATCGATGCAGACGCATCCAGCGGTGTGGGTTGGACTTTGGCAGTCGTCATTTCAGCGCGCCGCCAAATAAACTGCCTGCTCAGCCGACAAGCCGGCCTTGACCTGCTGGGTCATTTCATCGGCCAGGACCTCATGCGCACCCGCTTCGAGCGCTTGAAGTGCACGCTCGACGATGGCCTCTGGGGTTGCCTTGGGCATATCCAGACCTTTGGTCAGGTCGGTATCGACAAAACCCATGTGCAAGGTCAGCACCTGGGTGCCCTGCCCGCGCAAATCGTTGCGCAAACCATTGCTCAAGCTCCACAAGGCCGATTTGGAAACGGCATAACTGGCCAGCAGAGGGCTGGTGATCCAACTGGCAATCGAGGCGACATTGAGCAGCGCGCCACCACCATTGCGGGCCAGCACAGGTGCAAAAGCGCGGCTCACGCGAAGCGGTCCCAGCACATTGGTTTCAAGGTGGTTGCGCAGCGCAGCCTCTGCATCATCGGCCATGAAACTGCCCAGATTGGCGATGCCCGCGTTGTTCACCACGATCGTGACATCCTGCGCCATTTCCGCTGCTGCTTGCACATCAGCGATGGAATTGACGTCGAGCTGGATGGGCGTCACACCCGCAAGGCTGAGCTTGGAGGGGTCACGCGCACCTGCATAAACTTTTTGTGCACCTCGCGCAAGAAAAGCTTTGGCAAACGCGAGTCCAATACCGCGATTGGAGCCCGTGATGAGAACGGTAGATTTTTCAATTTGCATGGCACACTCCTTTTATGATGATCATCATATTTATGGATGAATAAAAATTTCTCATTGGGTGATACAGACACAACTCAGTGATGGGTGGCGTGCTTGTGACGCTCGATCAAAGTCTGACGTGTTTGAGCCAAGAGTGAGCGACCGGCTTTGCCGCCGAGCGTGCGGGCTAATTGCAAGGCCCCGACCATAGTGGCGGTGACAACGGCTGCTTCGCCTTCATCGGCTGCCCCGGGCAGGGCGGCTTGCACCATGCTCACCATGGCATCGACGCGGCGGCGAGCCTCATCACGCACCACATCCTCTTGGCGTGTCATTTCAGACGACAGCGCAGCAATGATGCAACCGTCCTCGGTGCGCTCCATGTGGGTCTCATGCAAGTAGGTTTCCACCAAGGCTTGAAAGCGCGTACCCCCCTGGATCAGGCGGCGCTCGACCACTTTAGTCAAAGAAGCAATATTGTCTTGACCTGCTTTTGCCATGGCTTCGACGACCAGGGCGTCGCGCGAGTCAAAGTGCGCATAAAAGCCACCATGCGTCAGACCAGCCTCCTTCATGATGTCGGCAACGCCCACGCCACGGTAGCCCGCGCGACGGATCGCTCTGGAGGCCACATCGACGATGCGGGCATGGCTGAGTTCTTTTCGGCTCGGGGATACAGACATCGGAGAATAATATGACAACCATCATATATTGTCAAACACCACAGAATTCAAGTCACGAAGGCATTGACAGCGCTCATTTTGCAGAGACCCTACAGCGGTGCTGTCGGTCCACCTGACACCAACAATCAGTCTGATGGGTAGGGTTAATAGCGGGTCGCAATGTAAAACGCTCCAGAAGGCGCGTCTTTACAGGTGCTTGGCGGTTCAAACTCACATAAAACCGCTTGCAATCGGTTCGGCGCAAATTCGATTTTTGCCACATCCAACTTGATGGAGCGATTTCCCCCAGTGAGATCTCACTGAGAAAAAATGCCCGGCCAACCGGTATGAACCTACATGAAACCACTGCATATAGGCATCAAGGAGCAAGGCCATGGCTACTAACAACAACTCATCCTCGAACCCACGGGCTGAAAAAATGGGCGACGTGCTGGACGCCCTGTCCAGTGGCATCGCCAAAACCGCAGCCAACGAACCCAAGTTCGAGCCCAAACTGTTGGTTCCAGAGGTCCCGGCCGAACCTGCCCGCGAGCTCCTGACCGAAATAATGCTCGCCGATCGCTGGGTGTGTTCAGTCGC
>CAIMUZ010000010.1 GCA_903844775.1 uncultured Burkholderiales bacterium
ACTTGTGAAGGCTTCATTGCATTTCTCAATAGGCTTTATTGATGAAAGCTAATAGATTAGTACTTACCCTAATTCCGAATCATTTTGCTGACACCCTTGCGCTGCTTTAGCAGCACTTAGTCGGCAATCTAAGTCCATAAATTGCTCACTTGACAGGGACGTAAATGCTCCCATTTCGGTTAATCTAACTCTTGCTGTTTATATCAGCCAGATTTGCTCAGTTCATTTTGAATGCACTGAACGTGAGTCATTTTTATTTTTTGACAAAGCCTATGTACGCCCTCCACTATCAAAAAGCACAGTCTTTAAAACAGGCCGCTGCAGCGTTAACTCAAAGTGATGCTTCCCGCCTTTTATCTGGCGGTATGACCCTCATTCCATCCTTGAAGCACCGCCTGATTCAAGTCGATGAACTCATTGACATCACGGACTTGCCTGGATGGCGTGATATTCGAGTTGAAGGCCACCAGTTGTGGGTCGGAGCAGGGGCTACGCACCAAAGCGTTTCGCGACATTCCGAAGTACGCACATTCAGCAAGGGCTTGTCAGAACTGGCGGGCATGATTGGCGATCCGCAGGTGCGTGCCAGAGGCACCATGGGTGGTTCGGTGGCCAACAATGACCCTGCTTCCGATTACCCCGCCGCTGTTCTAGGCCTAAACGCCACCATCAAAACACAAAAACGTGAAATAGTTGCCGATGATTTTTTCCTAGGCATGTTTTCTACTGCGCTGGCACGTGACGAAATCATTGAAGGTCTGCGCTTTAACAAGCCACTGAAAAGCGCCTACGCCAAGTTCCGCCATGCCGCTACCGGTTATGCCATGGCAGGGGTTTTTGTGGCGCAAATTTCAAAGGACCAATGGCGTGTCGCAGTTACTGGCGCAACAGACTGTGTTTGCCGATGGAAAGAGGCAGAAGCCGCTGCAGGCACTGTGCCAAAAGACTTGCGTTTTACTCACGATAACGTGCTTGACGACATCCATGCCCCATCAGCTTATCGGACCCATCTGGTCCATGTTTTGTACGCCCAAGCCATCTCTCACCTAGCCTGACGATTGAATTGAACACCATGAGCCAAATATCACTGAATATCAATGGAAACGCCCACAAGGTAGATGTGGAAGATCGTGCTTTACTGGCAGATGTTTTGCGCGACAATTTAAAGCTAACCGGCACGCACGTGGGTTGTGACACCAGCCAATGCGGTTGCTGTACCATCCTCATGAACGGTGATGCGGTTAAATCGTGCACCGTGTTGGCGGTGCAAGCGAATGGCGCCCAGATAACGACCATCGAAGGCTTGGCCAATGGCCCTGTCTTGCATCCCATTCAAGTTGCGTTTTCGAACTGCCATGCACTTCAATGTGGGTTTTGTACGCCAGGAAGTTCGTGTGGGAATGAACCCATGTCGCATGAACCCTGCACGTTGTTCTGACCACGAAGTGGGTTCACGCCAACACCGTCGCGACCAAGGTTGCCGGTTGCCATGGCCAAGTTGGCCATACCCATCACCATGGTGCTGCCTTGGCTG
>CAIMUZ010000011.1 GCA_903844775.1 uncultured Burkholderiales bacterium
CGATCAGCAAACCTTGGACTACCTCCAATCAAGAACGAGTGAGCCCATCGAACTCATCAAAAGCGACCCCGACGCACGCTTTCACACTGTCATTGAATTCGATCTGGGGTTGGTGGAGCCACAGGTGGCAGTACCACCGACGCCTGATAAGGTTGTGGGTGTGTCTCAGTTGGTCGGGAAAAAAATTGATCACGCATTCCTAGGTTCTTGTGCTGCACCAGGCATTAGCGATCTTGCCATGGCGGCCCGCATTCTCAAAGGCAAAAAGATCCATGAGTCTGTGCGTTTCTTCGTCACACCTAGCACCTACGAGGTGATGTCCGAGGCCACTGCTCTGGGCTACATCCAGATACTCGTCGATGCGGGCGCATCGATCACTGCGCCAGGCTGTGGGGTTTGCGCTGGCGGAAAAATTGGCACCATGGCTGATGGCGAAGTGTCGATCAATACTGGCACTCGAAACGACTTCGGGCGTCTGGGCGCCATGCACTCTGAGATCTATCTGGCCAGCGCAGCCACTGTGGCTGCTTCGGCGCTCGTCGGTGCTATCTCTGACCCACGCCCCTACCTCATTGATTAATGACACAGGACGCCAAATGATGAACTTGACCATGCGCGGCAGATGCTGGAAATTCGGCGATAACGTTGGCATCGACGGCGATATGATGCCACTCGAATTTGCGCTGAAACGCGAGACCAATCCGGCTGTCTTGGGCCCTTATCTGATGACCGGAATAGACCCTGACTTTCCCAAGAAGGTCAAGCCCGGCGACATCATTGTCGGCGGCAGACGCTTCGCTCAAGGCAACCCACATATTCAGGGGCTTATTGGCATCAGCGCGCACGGCTTAGGGCTTGTGGTTGAGTCCATCCAAAGAGGCAGTTACCGCAACGCCATCAATGCGGGCGTACCCTTTCTACCTAACTGTCAAGGTGTATGCGCGCAGGTCGAGACTGGGGACGAGATTGAGGTCAACTTTGCCACCGGCATTTTGATCAATCACACCCGGGGTACGCAATTCCAGTACCAACCGTTGGCAGCATCGCAACTTGAGATCATCACGGCCGGTGGTTGGCGTGCCCAGCTGGAAGCAAGGGTTACGGCAATGCGGGCCATTGACTTTAGGCCCTCACCAACATGAGCGAAAAACAAAAGCCAGGCGTAACGGGTGGATGGTTGGTTGCGCCAGCAATGGTGTGGTTGGCTTTGTTCGCCCTTGCGCCACTGGTTTTTTTGGTGACTGTGTCCTTCTGGACTGCCTCCATGTTCGGCTTGACTTCGAGTTTTTCTCTCCAAAGCTATGCTGCATTGGCTGGCGACTCCATCTACATCCGGGTGCTTGGAAACACCGTCAAAATTGCCGTCATCACCACTGCGCTGTCTTTGCTCGTCTCATATCCCATTGCGCTGTTTCTTGCAAGCCTCAAAGGTAAGCGCAAGATGCTATTTGTCATCCTTTTGTTTCTCCCATTTTGGACAAGCTATGTGGTGAGAACTTTTGTCTGGATGCCTATACTCGGTCGCTCTGGGCTGATTAATGCAACCCTGATGTCCATGGGGGCCATCGACCGCCCCCTGGACAATTTGGTGTTCAATGAAGGCGCTGTCTATTTAGGACTGGTGTATGTCTACACCCTTTACATGACTCTGCCCATCTACCTGGCATTGGACAAGTTGGACCCCGCCTTGATCGAGGCCGCCAATGACCTCGGCGCATCGGCGTGGCAGACCTTTCGAAAAATCATCTTGCCGCTCACGCTGCCTGCAGTCTGGTCGGGCTGCACAATGGTCTTTTTGCTGTGTTGTGGCGCATTCGTTACACCGCGCCTGCTAGGCGGACCCTCTAGTCAAATGTTTGGCAACATTATTTCCAGCCAGTTTCTAGATGCGGGTAACTGGCCGCTGGGTGCCGCCTTGTCCGTGGTGCTGATGGTCGTTGTGATGTTGAGCCTTTACTTAGCAAGCCGGCGGTTTGGCTTTCAAAGCCTGTTCATGGGGCGACACTGATGCTCGGACCCAATCAAAACTCTATGGCCCTCTGGCTCCGTTTGTATGCTGGGGTATTTTTTGGCTTCCTCTACTTGCCGATCGGGGTGCTTTTGGTGCTCTCGTTCAATGATTCTTCCGTCATCGGCTTCCCCCTTCGAGGCTTTACTTTTGATTGGTATCACCAAGTCTTCAATGACAGTAAGTTTTTTATAGCGTTATTCAAGAGCTTTAGCGTTGGTCTGGTCTCATCACTCATTGCCACAGCGCTAGCCCTGATGGCAGCATTGGGCCTTCGCAAACACTTTTGGGGGCAGCAATGGGTTGTGCCCGTCATGCTGGTTCCAATCATCATTCCAGGCATTGTGTCGGGCGCGGTGCTACTTGTTTTTTTCGGCATTGCCGGAGTTCCCTACGGACTATGGACGGGCGCATTGGTTGCCCATGTGACATGGGTGCTGCCCTTTGCCTTTCTGACTCTCTACCCGCGATTGGCAGCCTTCGATCAAGCACTGGAAGAGGCCGCCATGGATCTCGGTGCGAGTCCGTGGGTGGTGTTCAAGCGGATCGTGTTTCCCCTCATTAAACCGGCAGTGATTGCCACCGTCTTGTTTTCCTTCACCCTTTCTTTTGATGAGTTTGTTCGCACGCTTTTTGTCATCGGCGCTGAACGCACCACGCCAGTTTACCTTTGGGTCTTGATCGTTGAACAGACCGCGCCCTTCCTTCCCGCAGCAGGGGTCATCATCATGCTCATTTCAGTCACAGTGGCCGCATTGGGATTTTGGGTTTCAACCACATCAACCCAAGCCACTGAAAGCAGGTCCTCATCTATTAGGCATTGATTTTGAAATATCAAACCCAGCTCTTTTGTAACCTCACAGATTTATGACTTCAACCCACCAC
>CAIMUZ010000012.1 GCA_903844775.1 uncultured Burkholderiales bacterium
GCATCTGTTACTGTAGCGTACACCGTTTTCATTGGCACTTTTTATTACAAAAAACTCACCTTAAATGGATTGCGCATTGCTGCATTTGAAACAATTCGGGCCACCTCGGGTATCCTAATCATTGTCTCCGTAGCAGCACTTTTTGGTTGGATTTTGTCTGTTGAACAAATCCCTCAACAAATTACGACAGCAATGCTCTCTGTTTCTAAAGATCCATATGTTTTACTTTTAATCGTCAACGTGATGCTCTTGATCGTAGGTATGTTTTTGGACAGCACGACAGCCATTTTAGTGATTGCACCCATCATCGCTAAACCCCTCATGGCAGCAGGCGTCGATCCAGTTCATCTGGGTATGGTTGTTGTTTTCAATCTGATGATTGGCTTGGTTACGCCACCCATGGGATTGTCTCTTTACCTGGTGGCAGATATCGCCAAAGTCAAAATGCGCGATGTTTTGAAAGAAATGTTACCGTTTTATATCCCATTGGTTGGCACATTGGTTTTGATTACATATGTTCCATGGATAACGACTGTGATACCTCGCTATTTCATTCAGCAATAGTTTAGAAATCTCAATTAACCCTTTGAAAATCTTTACATGACTCATCCCACCATTGCACTTTTCACCGGCGATCCTGCTGGCATCGGTCCTGAGTTGGTTCAAAAACTCTTGAACCACAGCACATCTCAACAAGCGGCCAAAATTATTTTGATTGGCCAAAAAGACAGTGTTCAATCTGCACCCAATGTCTCGTGGCATCAGTGGTCCGGCTTCCACGCCGCACCTTTTCCAGTAAGCACCTACGATGCCCACAACGGCGCATTCATGATTGCGGCTTTGGCAGAAGGCGTCTCTTTGGTGCGTGATGGCAAAGCCGACGCATTTTGTTTTGCGCCGCTCAACAAAAGCGCGCTGCGAATGGGTGGCATGCATCAAGAAGATGAATTACGCTGGTTTGCAGATTTCCTGAATTACAAAGGGGTGTGCGGCGAACTCAATGTGCTGCAAGACCTGTGGACCTCCCGAGTCACATCGCATGTTCCCTTGAAAGAAGTAAGTCACCTTCTGTCCAGTCAAAAGGTATTTGAATCAATCGAAATGATTTCAAATGCACTTCGCGCTTCTGGCAAATCATCTCCCCGGCTGGCCGTTTGTGGGCTCAATCCACACAATGGAGACAACGGTAATTATGGCGATGAAGAGATCAAAATTATTTCGCCGGGTGTTGAGTTAGCCAATAAGGCTGGCTTTCCTGCGGATGGTCCTTTTCCAGCAGATACAGCATTTGTTCGCGCCATTCGAACAGACGGTGGCTATGACGGTGTGGTTACCATGTACCACGATCAAGGACAAATTGCCATGAAACTCATGGGCTTTGAAAAAGGCGTCACTGTTCATGGCGGTTTACCCATCCCCATCACCACACCTGCTCACGGCACTGCTTACGACATTGTGAATAAAAACTTAGCCAATCCTCAAGCCATGTTCAATGCATTTGATTTAGCTTGCAGGATGGGCAAGCACCATCGCCAATTGAAAAATCAAACCGTTTAAATTTTTATAAAATACAGGAGAGGCATCATGAAAAAACATTTCACTTTTTTATTGGCTGCACTTTTATGCAGCATGAGTGCTGTTGCGCAAACAGCTTACCCTAGTAAACCAGTCAAGCTGATGGTGGGCGCTGGCGCAGGTGGCGGCACAGACATCATTGCACGCATGCTGGCTGAAAAAATGGCAGAGTCTCTCAAGGGAACATTTATTGTCGAAAATAAACCAGGCGCCTCTAACACCATAGCAGCAGACCTCACTGCCAAGGCGGCACCCGATGGGCATACGCTTTTGGTTGCTACCAATACCGGCCAGGCTATTGCACCGCATTTACTTAAATTGTCGTTTGACCCCATCAAAGATTTAACACCCATTGGATTGGTGGTAACTGTTCCCAACGTCTTGGTAGTGGGCTCTAATGTGCCAGCCAACAATGTCAAAGAGTTGGTTGCGCTCATGAAAGCAAAACCCGAAGACTTTAAATATGCATCTTCTGGCGTGGGCAGCACTCAACACATTGCAGGCGAAGGATTTGACATCGCAGCCGGCGTTAAAAGCATTCATGTTCCCTACAAGGGCAGCGCTCAAGCACACTTGGACATTATTGCTGGCAATGTTCAAATCATGTTTGACACAACGTCATCAGCCATGGGTCAAATTAAAGCTGGTAAATTCAAACCCTTGGCTGTGACGACTGCGCAACGGTCATCTGAGTTACCCAACGTTCCCACTCTGGCCGAAGCAGGTGTGTCAGGTTTTGAGATGAGTACTTGGTATGGCGTTTTCGTCACAGCGGGCACACCGCTGGACATCGTCAATAAACTACAAACTGAATTGGCTAGAATTATTAAATTGCCCGATGTTCAAGCCAAACTCAAGGGCTTGGGAGGAGAACCTGGCAATATAAGCCCAGAAGAATTTAGCAAAATCAACAGGCAAGATTTTGAAAAATTTGGGAAATTAATCAAGCAGGCCAACATCAAAATGTAACCACGATCAGAAGCTTCAGATGATGTACTTAATTTATTTTCATTAAGCACTGATTAATGATCAATATTAGAACTGATTGAAAATCTAGCATTACAATTCTTTACACCCGCAGCTTTTCAAATTGAAGGGCGCTTGATCTTTGTCAATGTGACAACAAACCAAGGGAATTCCCATGTTGTATAGCTTCAAAATCTAAGTACATTGGACTGAGGCTAACTACTTGCGAAGGATCTTGCTATGAAAACCATCGGCCAATTCCTAGACCAAAGCAAGAGACCCGTTTATTCTGTCGGTCCAAATTCCACAATAAGAGAAGCATTAGAGATCATGGCGCAGCACAACATAGGCGCGCTACTGATATTAAATGGTCAAACCTTGGAAGGTATTTTTTCTGAGCGTGACTACGCACGAAAAGTTGCCCTCAAAGGAAGGAGCAGCAACGATGCCAAGGTCAGCGACGTGATGACCTCTAAGGTCATCACCATCAATACAAAACACTCGATTGATCAATGTATGCAAATCATGACGGACAACCATATCAGGCACTTACCTATCGTCAATGATTTAGAAGTGTTAGGTTTAATTTCAATTGGCGATGTGGTTCGAGAAATGATTGCCTATCAGAAATCCATTATTGAACAATTACAAAGTTATATTTCTGGATAGAAATTTAGCAAGGGAATGCCCCATTTCTTTTTGTGATTGCGGCATTCAAAATCGGCAACGATCGCTTTCCCACAAATCTTTCATGACTTTGAGCAAGGAGAAATCAGATGTATAAAAATATTATTCTAGCCTACGATGGATCATTTGAAAGTCAGCAGGCACTGCTCAATTGCAAAGATCTATCGCAATGGGAGCATGCCAAGGTTAATCTTCTCTCAGTGACGCCCCATGAAACCATTTCAATGGGCCACGAAACTTCTTACTACAGTGAGCCCGACAACAAAATCGAAGAAGAAAGGCGCTTAAAAATTCTCAACGAAGGTGTTGCGCAACTGAATACAGCAGGCATTGAAGCTGCTGGAAAACTACTCAAGGGTGACGCCGTTGCTCGAATTGTTGAATATGCAAACGCCATTGGCGCAGACTTAATCATGCTTGGCCACAAGCATCGTGACAATTGGTTGGAGCGCTGGTGGGCTGGCTCGATTCCGAAGGCACTGATTGAGCACTCACCATGCAGCGTTTTAGTGGTCATCACCAAATAAAAATGATGCTCCGTGTTAGCCCTGTCAGATCAAGGCAATTGGGCAGATAGTCATAAATCCCCCTCAAGAGTGAGCGGGTTGCTCGCGTGGCCTAAGCATGGTCTCTTTATCAATCAATGGCTATTCTGATTAATCTTCAGTCAAGACTGAAGCATCTGGAAATTGATAGACAGAAAGATGCTTTCAGGGTCAGTCGACGTGTATTGATATCGACTTGACTCAATAATCTATTCGGGCAGAGACCATTTGGCGAGCGTAGAGGGCCGCTGACTATAGGCTGCATACCAGTCAGCCACTTTGGGATAACGTTCACGCCACTTCATTTCGGAAAACCGAAGGTCCAGATACCACAGAGAACAAGCAATGGTGATTGTTCCAATATCGACACGATTTGCTAACGATTCGGGTGAATGATTGAGTGCTTGTAACGAGGATTCAATTTTATCCAACTGTGCTGCACGCCATTCCGCCCACTTTATTGCCTCTGGTCGAGCAACCTCTTCGTAGCGAGCCAAAAGAGCTGCGTCCAGCATCCCATCACCCAGAGATTGCAAAGTCAAAGAGGTCCAACGTTGACGGCCAGGATGTGGGAACAACTCGCCCTTACCCAAGTGATTGAGATATTCACAAATCACACGACTGTCATACAAAACCAGTCCATCATCTGTGAAAAAAGTTGGCACTTTTCCCAAAGGATTGACCGCAACGATGTTTTGATCGCGGTTCACTGGATGTGCGTTAGAGGGAAGTAAAGTAATACCCGAATCTAGGCCAAGCTCCATCGCAGTGACCAAGCATTTGCGCACATAAGGGGAGAAAGGTGAAAATAAAATTTTCATGAAAAAACTCTTTTACTTAAGGTAAATTAATCGATAAGTGACGGGCTGCTAACCAGCCAAAAGTCAAAGCGGGTCCTAACGTGATGCCAGGCGCCGGGTATTCACCGCCCATCACAGAATGCATGTCGTTGCCAGCGGCGTACAAACCCACAATCGGTTGGCCTTGGGCATCCAAAGCTTGAGCATGTTCGTTGCAGTTAATTCCTACGGCTGTGCCAATGTCCCCAGCATATACTTTGACAGCATAGAATGGCCCAGCTTCTAAAGTACCGAGACATGGATTGGGTTGGTGGTCAGCATCTCCCAGGTATCGGTTATAGGCTGTTTGACCTTTTCCAAAATCATCATCTTTTCCAGTGCGAGCCCATTGATTAAAACGCTCAGCAGAGTGGCATAACGTGTCACCATCTATACCCAAATTATTTGCAAGTTCTTTCAATGTGCTTGCCCTAAAGAGATAGCCTGCACTGATCAAATGCTCACGAGGACGGCCTCCTGGTAGTGCCAGGCCCATGCCCCAGCGCTCCATAAATACAGAGTCACAAATAAGAAAAGCCGGTAACGTAGGCACGCTCTTGTGTGATCGGTACATACCGCTTACAAACTCATGGTATGACGTTGATTCGTTTACAAAGCGCTGCGCCGCGCCGTTAACCGCCATCAACCCAGGTTTGGCACGATCCCATACCAAATGGGGATAACGTAACTCAGTCCCATCTTCACGTTTCAAAATTGAAACAGGCGCCCAAAATGCTGGGCTGACGTGTCCGGTACCTAACATAGCGCCGACAGAGCGCGCTTGCAATATGCCATCACCACTGTTCCCCTGTGGTGACATCGACCATGCTCCCGTCGGCTGGGGATACAAGGTGCGACGTAGTTCATCGCTCCAAGGGAAACCTCCCGTGGCCATCACCACACCCCTAGCAACTCGCACTTTCACAGGCTTGCCATCACGCATCACCGTCACGCCATGGACTCGATTGCCATCATGGTGCAACTGGTTTAGTGGCGCGTTCAGCCAATATGGAATGTTTAAATCAATGACAGTTTTAAACAAACGTGCGGCCAAGGCATTTCCCAATACCAAGCGAGTACCTCGATGAAATCCACGCAAGCGATCAGTAAAATACCGCAACACCAGTTTCATCCCTTCAAACCATGACCTCAAAGATCGGGTGACAGCCAGCAAATGTTTTGCATCAGTCATGGTAATCATCATGCCGCCCAGCACCATGAACTCAGCCAAGGGATCACGTAAATGTTTGAAATGCGCTCCTAGCAAGCGGCCATCAAACATCAGCGGGTCCAGTGACCGACCCCCCAGCGCAGCACCTTCTCGGTCAGGGTAATAGTCTGGAGAGTAAGTTCGGGCCAATAATTTGACTTCTGTGTGCTGATCAAACCACGCCACCATCTCTGGGGCCGCTTTGAGAAAAGCCTGCTGCATGTGAATGGGGGCAGAATCACCAACCACATTGCGCATATAGGTCCACACTTTGTCGACACTGTCAGGATGACCAACTGCCGCCGTTTGTGCATTCATCGGCGCCCAGACAGCACCTCCCGAAACAGCCGTCGAACCGCCAACGCGATTCGTCTTTTCTATGACCAACACCTTCAGTCCTGCATGAGCTGCTGTGATGGCGGCTGATAAACCTCCGGCACCAGAGCCAACAACCACAACGTCGACCTCTTCGTTCCAAGTATGAAGTGTCAAGCTCCTGTCCCTCCCAATGATTTACCGCCATCCAAGAACAAAACTTGTCCTGTGATGAAACTTGTCTGCGGATTGACTAAAAAAGATACGGCATGCGCGATGTCTTGTGGCAAACCAGCTTTACCCGTGGGCTGCAGCGCTAGTTGTTGAGCCATGCGCTCTGGTGAAAGTGCACGCAACAAGGGAGTGTCTATCAATCCGGGGGCAATCGCATTGACCAAGATACCTCGAGGTGCTAATTCCATGGCACTTGCACGGGTATAACCTATTAGCGCAGCCTTTGATGCAACATAGTGCGGATGATTCTTGGCTCCTAGATAAGCGCGCGACGCTATATTGACAATGCGCCCCCCGTCTTTCATGGTTTTCACAACTTCCTGTGTCAAGGTAGCCGCTGAAATCAGATTGATCTCATAAACCCTGCGAAAGTCTGAGCTGGTGACTTCTAGAAATTTTCTTTCATCAAAAATGCCTGCATTGTTGACCAACGCACTGATGGGCAGCATGCGATTCACCAATTCGCGAACGGCTAGTTCATCAGTTAGATCTAACACATGAGAAACCATGTCTAGTCCTAAGTCTTGGAGTCGTTGAGTCTCTTGAGCGGCAAGCGACACATTGCGATCAACCATCACCACATGAAAACCATCATGGGCCAAGCGCTCAACAGTAGCCAGGCCCATGCCACTGGCACCGCCTGTGACCAATGCAATAGGTTTGTTCATCGTGCGTTCATTTCATAAAATCCAAATGCCCTTTCAGGCTGATAAAAAACCGCCATCAACGGGTAAAACCACGCCATTCACATAACTTGACATATGGGATGCGAGAAAAATAATGGGGCCAACCACCTCATCGGGTTGACCTCCTCGCGCCATGGGGGCACGTTGCATAAACCAGTCGGTACCTCCAGGCACCTCTAGTTGCGGCTTCACCATATCAGTTAGCATCAACCCGGGTGCTACCGCATTGACTCTCACACCAAAAGGAGCCAAGTCCCGCGCCAAAACTTGGGTCAATGACCGCACAGCCCCTTTGGATGCAACATAGCCTGCTGAAGAGATCCCACTCACATACGCCACGATAGAAGACAAGTTGATGATGCAACCCTTTGTTTCTTTCAGTGCAGGAATGAAAGCATGCGTTACATTAAACAGCCCGTCCAAATTCACATTGAGAATCCTGTCCCATAATTCTGGTGCTTGTGGATCATCGACCTTGCCTCTCCCAGAAATACCTGCGTTGTTTACCAAAACATCGATGGCACCAATACGTTGCGTGATGTTTTTCGCCCAGCGTTTCGTTTCTTCACGTTGTGTCACATCTAATTTTTCACTGTAGGCCACTCCTCCCATTGCATGCACTTTTGAAACGACTGCGTCTGCTCCCGCAGCATCGATATCGGCCACTATCACGCGCGCACCTTCACGTGCAAAACCTAACGCAATCGCTGACCCTAGACCACCGCCCGCACCTGTGACCAGTACCAATTTATTGTCCATCAATCCCACGGCAGCCTTCTTTCTTCGCTAATTTACTAGACACCCAAATATGCTCGACGTATGGCCGGGTCATAGATTAGACTCATGGAGGGGCCCTTAATGCTGACTTCACCATTTTCCAAAATGTAAGCGTGAGACGCTACGCTTAAAGCCAATCGAACATCTTGCTCAACCAACAAAATAGTCAAGCCTTGCTCACGGTTGAGACGAAGAATAGTTTCAAAAATTTGTGCTACCAAAAGTGGAGACAAGCCCATTGAGGGCTCATCAAACATGATTAATCGGGGGCCTCCCATTAACGCACGTCCTATTGCAAGCATCTGCTGTTCACCACCAGACAAAGTTGACGCTTTCTGCTGAGCACGCTCCTTAAGACGAGGAAACAAAGTAAACACTTTGTCAAAATTTCCCGATATATCGTTGCTATTTGGTGCGACAAAAGCACCCAGCTCTAAGTTTTCGTGCACGCTCATATCTTTGAAAACTTCGCGGCCCTCTGGAACTTGCACCAAACCCAATCGCACTATTTCGTCAGAACGTAAGTTATGGATGGGGTTGCCGTCAAAAAATACATCGCCATGGCTAGGGCTAATCAACTGAGAAATTGCGTTGAGGGTGGTACTTTTGCCCGCCCCATTGCTACCCAACAAAGCCACTATGCCCCCTTCAGGCACCGACAAAGTAACCTTCGACAAAGCTTGAATTGCGCCGTAAGAAGCACTCAGCTCTCGCACTTCTAAAAGATTTTTAATCACGCGCCGCTCCTTTACCGAGATAGGCTTCAATGACTTGTGGGTTGTCGCGAATTTCCTTGGGCGTACCTTCTGCAATTTTTTCACCAAATGACATCACGGTAATTTGGTCTGAAATAGACATCACCAACTGCATCACATGCTCCACCAGAAGTACTGTAATACCATCTCGTTGCGCCAATTCAGTTAACAAGCGATCTAAATTTTCAATGTCTCGATTACGCAAACCAGCTGCAGGCTCATCCAACAAAAGTAACTTTGGCTTCAGCGCAAGCGCACGCGCAATTTCAAGTAACTTTTGATGTCCAAAATCCAACTCGTTGGCTCTTGTTTCTCGTTCATGAATCAACCCTACCCTCTCAATCAAACTGTCAACCCATTCACGGGTTTGTGCCTTTGGACGACTCAACAACCGTACTAAGGTATTTGCACTATGCGCATGACAGCCAAGCAACACATTTTCGTAAACACTCAACTCACCGAACAACTCCAAGTTTTGGAAAGTACGTGCTACGCCCACCCCAGCCATGCGCTCAGGGCGCCAATTCGTGATGTCCTGTCCATCCAACACGATGCGACCTTCAGTGGGTTGGTAGTAACGCGAAATGCAATTGAAGGTAGTTGATTTACCAGCGCCATTGGGACCGATCAAGGCATGGACGGTGCCTTGCTTCACTTTTAAGGATAGGTTATTGACGGCCGTCAAGCCACCAAAGCGCACCGTGATACCTTGAACATCCAAAAAATGCAAAGCCATGCTCATGCAGACTTTTCTTTCTTAATAAGTCGGGCTACACGGTGCTCTCTGTCTGCAAAAAGTCCTTTGGGTTTGAACATCATGAACACCATCAGAATGACGCCATAAATAATCTCTTGGACTGACAGCGCCTGACGTAATAACTCTGAAATTAAGCCAAAAGCGAGTGCACCCACTACAGCGCCACGAACCGAACCGATACCACCGACGACCACCATGGTCAACACCAAAATTGTGGTCTGAAAACCTAAACTTTCAGGGTGTATAAAAGACGTGAATAAGCTGTACATCCCACCCGCAACCCCTGCAAAAGCAGCAGAGATAGCAAAAGCAGATTGCTTCATTCGGGTGACATTCACGCCCATGGCCATCGCTGCTACATCGCTCTCACGTACTGCACGCAAGGCCGAGCCATATTGGGATCGAGCCAGTGCCACAGTGATCCAAAGCATCAACGCGGTCAACATCACAACAAAGGGGTAGGCTTGCACATCATTAGTCAATTGATAACCCCACAACTGTGCGGGCTGCATCCGCATACCGTTTGAACCTCCGGTTACTGATACCCAATTCAAAAAGACCCATTGCATGGCTTCACCAAAGGCAAACGTTGCCAATGCCAAATAAATATCGCGCATGCGCAAGGCCAATAATCCAATGAAGTATCCCAGCAGTGCTGACACCAAACCACCCGCCAAAATAGACAACAAAAAGGGTGGGTGCCAATTGGTATTGATGAGACCCGCTGTGTAGATACCTATGCCATAAAACGCCGCATGCGATAAGGCGAACTGCCCAGCTTCTCCAATTACAACGTGCATGCCCAAAGCAAGTACCACGAATACCATCAATAAGTTAACAACATAGAGTACATAGCCCGAAACAACAAATGGCAAAACAAGTAAAAAAATAGCCCCCACCATCAAGGCCCATTGATCAATTGTTCGGTTCTTCATACTTTTTTGACCTGCAATTGCCCGCCTAAAAGACCTTGAGGGCGTACGATCAAAGTAACCAGAATAGCTAAAAAGGGTGCAACCACAATGGCATTGGTAGACACAAAAAGTCCCACCAGATTTTCTACAATGCCAATGATCAACCCCCCGAGAACAGCCCCAGGCAAACTGGTGAATCCGCCCACAATAGCCGCCGCATAGGCCAGTATGGCGATATGAGCAATTTCAGGGGTAATAAGAACCTTAGGCGTTATGAGCAAAGCTGCAAGCGCTGAGATCAGTCCAGACATTGCCCACACTAGCATACGTACATTGGATAGACGAATACCGACAATTTGTGCAGCGCGCGGATTCATACCTACAGCGCGCATTGCCTTTCCTATTCGTGTGTGCGTAAACATCATATAAATCAAGCCCATGACCATCAAGGCGACCAAAAAGATTGCTATATCTAATTTGGTCAACACAGCATCGCCAATCAAAATTGCATCAGTTGGAACTAAGGCTGGTAATGACCGTGGCGTATCTCCCAAACCAGTCTGGCGAACTAATCCTTTGAGCGCATAGGCCAAACCTAAGGTGGCTATCACCAATTGAACTCCAACGCCTTTAGAACTGCTTACTCTCTCCATCACTACACGCTGAAAGACAGCACCACCCAAGGCCATGGCCACCAGAGTTACCGGAATCACCAAGGCATAAGTAAAACCAAAAATTAAAAGCAAAGACAAGGCAATATAGCCACCCATCATGAAAATTTCGCCTTGGGCGAAGTTGGGTACATCTGTGGTCTTGAAAACAGAGACGATCGCCAGGGCCAGTAGCGCGTAAACACTGCCCGTCACCAAACCGGACAACACCCCTTGCTGAAGGAACAACCAAATATCGCTATAGCTCATCATTGAACAGCAACGATCACACGGACCGTTGCTGCATTTTCCTCATGATCATTTATTTAGGTTGATAGGTCCACAGACTGCGGAAAGAACCCGGAATCACATTCATCGTATCGCCATTAAACTTTAGGTAAATGGCAGACTTCTGCGCCGCATGGTCGATTGCAGTCATTTCAATGGGCCCTGCCATCACACCTGAGTCAAACTTTGTTTGCGACAAAGCGGTGAGGACTTTTTCGCGTGTTGGATTTGGCCCTGCAGCCTTTAAAGCATTCACAACAGCCATGGCCGAGGGAATTCCGTAAGGCATATAGGTTTGCGGATGGCCTGGCTTCGCTGCCAATTCAGGATAAGCAGCCTTGTACATGTCGTAAACCCACTTGAGCTTAGGGCCTCCAGCGACATCCAGCATCACTTCTTGAAGATAAACATTTTTGAAAGCATCTTTATTACCGACATTTTCAACCAGCTGTTTGAGATCGGCTGTGCCATTGACGGCAATCACGATTGGTTTGTTCCATCCCAGCTCATGGGCCTTCTTAACTAACAAACTAACAGGACGCGCATAGGTCGTGATCAATAAGATATCTGGATTGGATGCTCGGATTTTGAGCATTGGTGCAGTCAAATCTGTCAATGTAGGGTTTATAGATTGCACTTGCAAATCTACGCCCAAATTGCGAGCTTGAAAATCTGCTGCTTCTAAGTTCCAACTTCCATAGGCATCGTCGTGATTGATGTAACCAATCTTTTTGGCTTTGAAATGCTCAGCTGCAAACTGAACCATTGAACCACCTACCGCACGCTGCGAAATAGAAAATGCGCCATAGATGTACTTTGATGGTGGATAGAGTGCGCCGTCGCCTGAGGCGTTCAGCATGACATATGGAATCTGTGAACGTTCAACATACTCACGTGCACCCACCACGGCAGCTGAACATGAGCCCCCATTGAGCATAAATACCTTGTCTTGCTCGGTGAGCTTTTTCACAGCGGCCAACAGATCATTGGCACTACAGCGATCATCTTCAATCACCAATTCAATCTTACGACCATGCACTCCACCTTCTTTGTTGATCTTGTCGTAATACATCTTTGCGGCATTGAGCACGTCAAAACCATAGGCCATTGCATTGCCAGACAAAGGTGCAAACAAACCTATCTTGATGGTTTTGTCTGTCAGGCCAGGTTCACTTTGTGCCCACACGGCACTCATAGAGATAAGACCAGCGGCAATAACAGCCGCATATTTTTTTGGGGGGAATTTCAATTGAAGTCTCCTTGGGGTTGGGTGGAAAAATTCGAACACGGTTTAAACCGTTGTTGTTGTGTCTTGCTTTTCAAAACCGGGACGAGGAATCATGCCCAGCCAAGATTGGGTCAATCCACCATCTACCAAAATCTCTTGTCCACTGATGTAACTGGCTCGATCGCTGGCTAAAAAAAGAACTGTTTCAGCAATATCGCTGGGTGTGCTGATACGTCCAGCGGGCACCATCGCCTCGCGCTGACGAAGAACCACAGGATTGTGATAAATGCCTTCACTCATTGGGGTTCTGATCATGGCTGGACTCACCACATTGCTGCGAATGTTCTGCTCACCCAGCTCAACTGATAGCAGTTGCGACAGCATCTTCACGCCAGCTTTGCTCACACTGTAGGCGCCGCTGTAGGGCTGGGGCACACTGGCTGATATAGAAGCAACATGCACCATCGCACCACGACCGTTGGTGCGCATTTGACGTCCAAACATCTGGGCACACAACAAATAGCCTGAAAGATTGACCGACAGCAACTTATTCCACTTGGTCAGATCAATGTCCATTACTGCATCGGCATACAAAGCAGCGGCGTTGTTCACCAGTACTTCGCATGGCCCCCACGAAGCTTGGACACGATCTGCCGCAGTCTCGACGCTGGATTGCTGTGTCACATCACACGGCAGTCCCTGAACCTGTGAGCCGGGTAAGTTCCACTTTTGCAAAGTGTGATTCAGGCGCGAGGTATCTAGGTCCAGCATGACAACTCGGGCTCCTGCGTTCAAGAATTGTCGAGAAATCTCGGCACCGATGCCACCCGCTGCACCCGTGACTACACACACCCGCCCTGCCAGCCCTAACCAGTCATGAGTGAAATTGCTATGATCTAAATTCGAAGCGATAGGGGCTTTCACTGGCGTTTCTTGTTGGTTGTAAATGATCTAACGTTGTGGATTATGTATACATGATGAACAAAAAAATACAGTAAATACCCGTAAAAACGCTATTTATGAACTTTATGTATACTTTATTCATATTTTTAGTCGATTAAAAGCCAATGAAAACATTAGCCGAAAACGTGACTGACACCCTGAGGGATGCGATATTGCATGGGCATTACAAACCGGGCGCGCGCATTGAAGAAATTCCATTGGCAAAACAAATGGGGGTATCTCGAACCCCTGTGCGTGCCGCATTGGGCAACTTAGTCAATGAAGGTTTGATTGATCACCAACCCAAACGTGGCTACGCGATTCGTACATTTGCAATAAATGACATCATGGCAGCCTATGAAGTGCGATCTGTACTTGAAGGCTTGGCTTGCCGCAGTGCTGCTGCAAATGGGCTAACGCCATTGCAGATCGAACGCTTAGAGGCAAACCTGAAAAATGGCGACCGCATCTTATCAAAGGGCACGCTCAATCCCGATGACCACGCACCCTATCAAAAAATCAACGTCGAAATTCACGAGACGTTGCTTGAAGCGTCTGGCAATGCATGGGTTTCACGATTTGCCGTACAGGCACAGAACATCCCCTTCGCTTCAGATCGAATCATTTTGTGGGACGACCATGCTGTGATTTTGAGATCGCATGGTGATCACCATCGAATCGTCGAAGCCATTCAGACAAGGGACTGCGAGCGTGCCGAACAATTGATGCGTGAACATGTTTTCTATGCCGGCATCATATTGAAAAAAAACTATGAACGACTAATTACGCTGCAAACATGACACTTTGACGAGCACAAAAAAAACGCCCCCGAAGGAGCGTTTTGGTAACCATTGGCAAACCTTAGTTAGAGTTTGTATTGGTGTTTGTGTTGGTATTGGTATTGGTATTGGTATTGGTGTTCGTATTGGTGTTTGTATTGGTATTTGTGTTGCCAGGAGTATCTGATCCACCTAGCACAATAATCGCTGCAGGCGTTACGTTAGAGGAGGCTATTGCCAGTAAAACACCACCTGGAATTAAAACTTCGGGGCCTGCTTTTTTGATGGCGTCAGAAAGGTTGCCTAGTAATAATGCCAATGGCTCCATTGTCTGCGTTGGCACCGGTGCTTGAACGGCGGGTGCAGCAACGACAGCTGGTGGCGTCACTGGCGCGACTGTAGGAGGCGTCACTGCGGCAACTGGAGGGGGCGACACTGGAAGCGGCGCCACTGCGACAACAGGAGCAGCAGCTGATTTAATGGTCACAGGCGTGCTGGGGATTGGGCGAGGAAGGTTGGCGGAAAAACGATTGTCACATTGCATCATGCTCATGCGAACAGGCAAACCTTGTTTGTTGAAATAAACGTTGACGGGCATGTCCGCGCTATAGGGCACGTATTTGCCAACCAACTGCTTGGAAACACCGTTTTGGCCTGCCTTGGTTGATTGACCCAAGTCACAAGCACCACGCTTGTAATCGCCAGACTGAAAGTTCAAGGATTTCATTTCATCCTGAGAGATTGCGACATCTTTGAGTGTCATCACTTGAAAACGATCTTCCCCTTTGCGCAAGGAGGCTGCTTTTTTAGTAAATGGCTTGTAAAACTTGGCGGTACCGGCTGTGACAGCTGCATCGCATTCTGCCGCGGTGTCGTAACCGACGTTGCCTTGTGGATCAGTCACCATTCCAGCTAAAGCACCCTGTGCTGCAAACATGGATGCAATAGAGGCATTGATCAATAAAAGCTTGGGATTTGACATGGTAATTTTCTGGGAGAATTGGCAACAATACAGTTAGGGCCTGAAGGTATTTGCATTTTGTTGAAATTTTAACTTGATACAGCAATTTAATTACAAAAAAAACAACATTTGTAGCTTTTAGAAGGCGCCTTTAGAGCAATACTTTTATCAAGGCATTTAGTTAGCTTCTCGCCGGAAACTAAAAGTAGTATATAAGTAGTATTTTTTGTGAAATTTAATCAAAGCCCATTTCATGCTCAAAGTATCTGAATATTTCATATTCGTCCAAAAGAACCGAAGGCGTGAGAACTAGAATTTTTTCCGATGAAAGAGTTTCTATAACGATGAATGAATCCAATTGCTCACGGCTGCAAAAACCACCTTAAATCTCCAATCACTAGGCCATTCTCATGAAATTAATTAAGCTATTTTTCACTGTATCAGTTGCCTTAGCATGCTCCCCAAATTTCGCTCAAGAGGGGACGTTCACCAGCCGATCTCTCACAACTGAGACAGCTCTTGCTGCTGCGAATGCAGCACTGCAAAGTTGTCGGAAACAAGGCTATCAAGTAGCCGTGGCAGTAGTTGATCGATCTGGACTTGTGCAAGCGCTTTTGCGCGATCGTTTTGCTGGGGCACACACCATTGAAGTTGCCATCAACAAAGCGTGGACTGCTACAAGCTTTAAAACTTCAACCGCCGACTTAGCTCGTGAAACTCAGCCTGGAATGCCGATGAGTGGGCTGCGAAATCTACCGCGATTTCTCGCCGCTGGAGGCGGTCTTGTGATTGAGGGAGGCGGGAGTGGACTTGGTGCTATAGGCGTGTCTGGTGCGCCGGGGGGCGAAGCAGATGACGGATGCGCAAAAGCTGGAATAGCAGCCATACGTGATGCCATTGATTTCTAGAAATTTATAAGTTAAAAAATCCTACGTCTAACGCCTTCGATTCTAAGGAAAGATTACCAAGTGGCCTCAATTTAAATGCAGGCGTTCAGAAATTTTACTGGCCAAGACAGGTCTTAAATTGGCATGTACAAACTTGCCAAAAAAAACATGCCTAAGTCCCTGTCGCAATTGAACGATTTCACCCATATGACTCAAAGTATCTACTCGGGTTAGCGATCTGACTAACTGAAGTTGACTTGTTTTTAGTCCAAATTTACTTTCTATTTTTATGAAATTTTCACCAACCATTAACTTTTCATAATCGGTTGCATTAATTGCATTGTAAAAATAAGCAACAAGCAGAACTGTAATTTCCAAAAAAGAAAAGGGAAGAACGAGTGATGCACCCACCAAATAGAAGCCAATGCCGATCAATAGAGAAACAGCGCCGAGGCAAATAAAAATAAATGCCAAGCTTGAAGGTGTCATTGAAATATTTCTTTTTAGATGCCACACCCAGTAAACACCATCCTGTCTCCCTGCAATACTATCTGAAAGATGACCGTTTGTCATATCAAAAGCGCTTTGGAAATTTCGCAATCCACATCACTTTTTCTCCATAAGATATGATTTTTTAAACGACTTTTTAAGCAACTTGTAAGTTTAAAAAATTCGACAAATCAAAAACGGAATTTGGCGCTACAGGTTTCACTTTTATCGGCAACGGTTTAAAGTTCATGGCCATAGATTTGGTCTGCTTTAAAGAATCAGACTCGAACCATTTCGGCACCAAATGTGACACTGGTAACTTTTGCAGGAATTCTTTTTCTATTTGAAATGCTTGCTGAGTAATCCGATTTGTTAAACACCACTCTGATGATGAATGGGAATGTAGAGAAGACTTTTTTGCAAGAGTGAAACATTCCACAACGTCCCATACTGAATGACTGCGCGTTGAAGCGACGGATTGGTACCCCCCACCTGGTCCACGAGTAGCCTGAATCAAACCAAACTCTCTTGCATCTTTCAGAATGCCTTCAATGTAGGACAGGGAGACACCCGTGACCGACGCCAGAGTGTCCGCGGTAACAGTTCTGTGACTGGGAGCGCTGGCAATGATCGTTATGACTTGCAGTCCTAGGGAGGCTCGCTTGCTTAACATCGCTTGTCCTTTAATCAAAAGGGACAATTTATCACTGATATGTAAAAATACTATTCAATTTTTTAAATTTATGAAATAATCTACTCATTATTTATTCAAATAGAAGTTTATGACAAAAAATACAACTCAAAACGGAAGCCTTCATAAAATTGGGGCGGTGTCCAGCCTCAGTGGGGTTCCCACGCCGACCCTTCGAGTGTGGGAGCTGAGATATGAAACCTTTGAACCGCAAAAGACAGAAAGCAAACATCGGCTCTATACCGATGACGATGTTTTAAAAGCCACTATTCTTAAAAGATTGACGGAACAAGGACACGCCATCAGCAACATTGCAAAGCTAAGCACAACAGCACTTAACAATCTGCTACAGCAGCAACAAGAGACCAATCAAAGAAAAGCCAGCGCAGATTTAAAAGGTCAGACCGTCTCCATCGCAGTGATTGGACTACCCCTTGCAGCCAAAATTGAATCTAAAAAATTCACATTCAGCTTTAACAATCAAGTCATTCGCATTACCGATATTTTTAGCACTTTGCAACAAGCCTTAGAGGCCAAGTTCCAAAAGAATCCTCAGATTCTTCTCATTCATACAAACTCCTTGCATGCTGGAGTTCAAGTCGACATACATCGCTTGGCGCAAATTAACAATGCACTGCAAATCATCGTTCTTTACAACTATGGGCAAGAGCCCATTATTGAATCAATGAAGCACTGTGGAATGATTGTTCGAAGAGAGCCCATAAGCGATTCAGATTTAGCAGATCTCATTAACTCAGTACTTCTAATCAATAACGAATCAAGCCCTTGGAATTTGACGACTGGAATGCTGATACCGCCTCGAAAGTACGACGACATTGAGCTCATGCGTGTCGCAAGCATTTCAACCGACGTATTGTGTGAATGTCCAAAGCATGTTTCAGAAATAATCACGCAACTTGCGAGCTTTGAACAGTACAGCCATGAATGCTTAAACAACTCGACAGAGGATGCGCATTTGCATGCATATCTGAGCTCGGTCTCTGGTTCTGCCAGAGCTTTATTTGAGTCGGCGCTTGAAATGGTTGCCAAGCATGAAGGCATTCAACTTAAAGACATTTCAAAAAAATGAACACTCAAAAGCACGCGTGTTCTTACGAAGAAATTAACATCAATTGATGTTCTTTTAAATGGTGAGATTTTGTAGTTGGATTCGCTTTTTTGCCACCGCACTAACGCCCTGCTCATCAAGCATCCACTGAACTGGCTGTGACGCTATTTGCAAGGCAATCCTGCGAGTGTTGATGTGCAGACATGAATCTGATTGCCTTTGTAGCTTTGGCAAAATCCAATTGGGAACGATGTCAAAAGATGCATTCAGAATCAACGCGAAGAACGGCTTTTCAGCAAATCCAACTGAATAAGACTCAATAGACTGAAGCGTTTCCCGAGTTCGCTGATCAAACACCAACTCAGACTCGTATTGCTTCATTGCGACCTTCGCATCGTTGAACGACATGGGCAGATTTGTAGCGCCCAGCATCTCCCCTACTTTGTTCATCTCGACCACGTACTGGTCACAGTCTGATGACGACAATGGGCGTAAGGCTAGGTGCTGATAGGCATTTAAAAAAGAGATTGTTTCAACCAGGTGAACCCATCTGAGGAGATGGGGTTCGTTGGCACAATAAGCTTGGCCATTTAAGTCTAGGCCTCGAATTTTTGCGTGAATTGAATTCACACGTTGAATATTCTGGGTGGCAAGATTGACCCCGCCATAAGTTGTTGCCGCTACAAACATGGCTGTCCGGCCCAATCTGGCCTTGAGCTGATGCCTAAAATTTGAGTGATCCCAGACAGCTGCCAAAGCTCTTGGGTGCATAGCTTGAATCATCAAAGAAGATAGACCGCCCACCATCATGGCGGAAAAATTGGCATGAACTTTCCAGACAACCGACTGTGGGCCAAACAGGCCAGGATCGCCTACAGGCAGCGTGAACTCCTCCAAGGAAGAGGAAGCACCCGTCATGTTTTGAAGCCCTTTTCCAATGGCATCAAATGCCAGAGGTTTTAATATTTTTTGAAGGTTTGAAATCACGAAAAAACTAGAATGAACATCTTTTTCAAAATAACCCCGAAGACTGTAAGCAAAGATATTAATCTAGCATCCAAAGAATATTCTCTAATTTCAAAGGGGATATCGATTTGAATAACTGAACCACAATATCTTTTTAAAAACGATGATAAAAATTTTTATTTCATTCGCTATATCTGCCGTTTTCTTAAGCTCTGCATACGCGCAAAGGATGTATGAGAGCAGCGGGCGGCAAATTGGTCGAGTCGATAGTGAGCGTTATTACGATGGTTCAGGCCACCAAGTTGGCCGAGTTGATGGTGCTTACATCTACGACGGCTCTGGAAGGCAAATTGGACGTATTGATGGTGAACGCGTTTACAACTCATCTGGCAGCCAAATTGGCCGTATCGATGGCGAAAGACTTTACAGTGGCTCTGGCTCACCAATGGGGCGAATCGATGGAGAACGTATCTATGACGCCTCAGGTCGGCAAATTGGCCGCGCAGACGGCTTACGCAGAATGCAGATGATCATTTATTTTTACTTTTTTATGTAGACCCTATTGCTTTGGAAAAACTCTAGGTATGACGGCTTTGGCGTTCTCCAAATAGGTTTCCATCTGGTTGAGGCTCAAGTACTTGTTAGATCACAACAGTTCTGCTAATGTATTTTTATTTTCTTACAATTTTTTTGACAAGTCTGTATGCCAAAATGTTCAATGGACTTGCGCCCAATACACAAAGTAACCTTCAAAGGATCGCTCACCATGAAACTGTTTAAAACAATCACCAGCATCAGCCTTCTGGGGGCAGCTTTGCTGAATTTTCACAGCAACGCCAATGCGCAAACGGAGTGGAAATTCAACAACAGCTACGCCCCTTCTCGGCCCGAGTCCTTGCAAATTCGAAACTTTGCAGTCGACGTGGAAAAGCGCACGGGCGGCAAGCTCAAGATTTCTGTCTCTGAGGGTGGCGCTCTGGGTCTCAAAGATGCTGATGCCCTGCGCTTCATGCAAACCGGCACACCCGAGCTGGGTTTCATTTGGCCGCCTTTTGTGGGCCGTGATGCCCCAGCCTTGGCCAACCTTTACGTCTACGGATTGGTAGCCAATGCCGAAGAGCACCTCAAGGCCCTGCCGGTCTTGAAGTCCGTGCTCAAAGAAGGCATTGCCAAGTGGAATATCGAAGTGCCTGGCTTTTTGGGCTTTTCCATCGTGGATGCTTCTTTGTTCTGCCGCGAGCCAGTCAAAAGCTTGGACGAACTGAAAAAGAAGAAGCTGCGCGTGGGCAGTCGCGAGCAGGTCGAGACCTTCAAGCGTCTGGGTGTTGCGGCCCAAATCGTGCCGCAAAACGAGCTGTATGCAGCGTTGCAGACCGGCGTGGTGGACTGCGCGCTGTATGCCGCGCGTTTTGCCAACACCATATCTTTGCAAGAGGTGGCCAAGCACGTCACGCCCACTGGCTTTCCTTTCCCGCCCGCCCCTTATGCGCTGCTGGCCCACAAAGCCAAATGGGCGGCGCTGCCGGCTGACCTGAAAAAAGGCTTCAACGAGGCCGTCGTCGAGCTTGAAAAAGTCAGCTTCAACTTTGACGGCGACGTATCAGGTGAAAAAGCCGCTCGCGAAAAACTCGTCAGCCAAGGCAGCACCTTTTACCCAGCATTGTCGGCAGTAGACCAAAAAGCCCTCCGCAGCTCGGCGCTGGAAACATGGGATGTGCTTGCCAAAGAAACCGGTGGTGACGCCGTGGCCTACCGCCAGCGCCTCTTGCAGGTCCTGCCCAAATGAGCGGTCTAGCCCCTGTTGCGGCCACGCACAGGGGCGTTGAGCGCGTCTTGCGCATCATAGCGGGCGCGCTGGCCGCAGTGGGTGCCTTTTCGCTGGCCGGTATTTTTGTGCTGGTGTTCGCCTCGGTGCTCATGCGCTATGTGTGGGGCCAGCCCTTTAACTTCACAGAAGAGCTCTCCGGCCTCTTGATGACCTTGGCGGTGTTCACTTTACTGCCCGCCACGGTGCTCAAAGAAGTGCATATCCGTGTCACGGTAATGTCTGGCCTAACGCAAGGGGCTTTACAGCGAACCGTTTTTTTGGTGGGCCAGCTCATTTTGTTGACCTTTTGCGTGCTCTTTGTACGCGAGGCTTGGGCCATCTCTGAATTTACCTACAACTTGAACCTCAAATCCGAGCAGTCGCGTCTGCCCCTCGCGCCGTTTTTGATGTTGGCCACGGCGGGCATGGGCCTGGCGGGTGTGGCGGGGCTATGGCGAACGCTCAGACCTATAGCGCCCCAAGCCGACGACGAGGTGCACCCATGATCTGGTCTGCCTTAGGGGTGCTCTTGAGCTTGACCGTGCTCACCGGCGCCATGCTGGGCGCAGCCCTTGGTATGACCGGCTTTGCCATCTTGCATTTTTTTGGCGGCGGCTCCATGCGCCTGGGCGTGCAGGCCGTCTTCAACGTGCTGGGCGAGTTCACGCTGACCTCTATTCCGTTGTTTATTTTGTTGGGTGACGTGCTGGTGGCCAGCGGCCTGGCCGGCGGCATTTACAAGGCGCTCTCGCCGCTATTTGCCCGCCTGCGTGGCGGCTTGCTGCACACCAATATTGCGGTGTGCACAGTGTTTGGCGCAGTCAGCGGCTCGTCCATGTCGGTCTCAGCCGCTGTGGGCTCGGTGGCCTATCCAGAGCTAATTGGACGGGGCTATGACAAGCGCATGGTGGTGGGCTCGCTTGCCGGCGGCGGCACTTTGGGGCTTTTGATCCCGCCGAGCTTGTCACTCTTGATTTACGGCGCACTCACCGACACCTCCATTGGTAAGCTGTTTCTCGCTGGCGTGGTGCCCGGTTTAATGATGGCGCTGCTGTTCATGATTTACATCGAGATCAAGGCCCGCCGCCACCCTGGGCTGGTGCCTGTCGAGGCGCCGCTGCCCTGGAGCCAAACACTTCGCGCCACGCTCGCTGTTTGGCCGATTTTGGTGCTCATTCTGGCCGTGCTGGGCAGCTTGTTCTTGGGCATCGCTACGCCCACCGAGTCTGCAGCGGTCGGGGTGGCCGCTGCCGCCTTGCTGGGTTTCACAATGGGCGACTTGACGATGGCGCGGCTGATGCAAACCTTCCTCAACTCGGCCCGCACTTTTGCCGTGATTGCCTTTGTTTTTTTGGGTGCGGTCATTTTGGCGCAGTCCATCAGCGTGTTGCAGCTGCCGCAAAAACTGCTTGAAGGAGTTTCCAGCGTGGGTCTGTCGCCGCTGCTCATGCTAAGCGTAGTGGTGCTGATTTACCTGTTACTGGGCATGGTCTTTGACGGCCTGTCCATGATGGTCATGACACTGCCCGTGGTGTTCCCCTTGCTCACCGGTCTGGGCTATGACGCGGTCTGGCTGGGCGTGGTCATCACCATCATGATCGAGGTCGGCATGCTCACCCCGCCCGTGGGTATGAACCTGTTTGTGTTGGTGGGTATTTCTAAACACCAAGTGAATTTGGCCCAGGCCTCCATAGGCGCGCTGCCTTATTGGCTGTTGCTAATGCTGGGCCTGGTCCTGCTGACGGCCATGCCCGGCATCGCTACCTGGCTGCCATCGTTGTCCTACAAGTGAGAAGCTGATGAGTGACATATTGCGCCCCCGCGCCCAAGCGCTGATGACCGAGCACGGGCTAGATGCCATGGTGGTCGCCAAGCCCGAGAGCTATGCCTGGGCCACAGGCGCCGCACCCGGTGTGGCCTCTTTCTTCAGGCGTGCCGGCTCAGCCCTAGCGCTGATCCCTGCCGATGCGGGCCGACCTGTATCGGCTGTGGCCACTGAGCTGTTTGCCGCGCCCGCGCGTGCTGCGCTCGGTGAGGCGCAGGTTCTCAGCCACCCGGACTGGGTCGAGACCGCCGACATCCGGCCCTGGCTGGACAGCAACCGCAGCGCAGCCGATCTGGCCGAGCGCGGCTGGCAAGTAGCGGGCCGAGCCACGGGGTTCTCGCGCCCCGCAGTGTTTGACGCGCGCTTGGCCTTTGCCCGCCTGGGCGAGTTGCTGACAAGAGAAGGTTTGCAAGGTGCACGCATTGGCCTGGACTTGGACTTCTGGCCCGTCGCCGATTTCGCACTTTTGCGAGAACAACTGCCTCTGTTTCATTGGCTTGATGGCAGTGCCGTGTTGGGTGCCATCAAGGCCGTCAAATCCCCGCGTGAAATCACCAAGCTGCGCCAAGCCGCGTCAGTTGCGGAGGCCGGCATGCGCACCGCCATCGCTGCAGTCCGGGAGGGCGTTACACGCGATGCCATTGTGGCAGCCTGGAGGGCTGGTGTCGAGGCCGAGGTGCAGCGCACCGGGCAGCGCCTGTCTGGCCAGTGGGAGTACACCAGCGTGGGGCCGCTGCCCTGGCAGGCCGGTGGCGTGGTCCAGCGTGGCGATGTGATCAAGTTCGACGTGGGCTGCTTGATTGAAGGCTACAGCTCCGACAGCGGTCGCACCTTTAGTTGCGGCCCAGCCCGACCGCGCACCCGCGAGATCATGCAGGCCCTGTCCGATGCTTTCTCCGCCGGGCTGGAAGTACTCAAGCCCGGACACTTGCTCAGCGATGTGCACCATCGAGCTACTAGGGCCATGAAGCGCGCTGGCTTTACCCACTTTTCACGCGGCCACTTTGGACACAGTCTGGGGCACGATACTTTTTGCGAGGTCGCACCCTTTATAGCGGCTCAAGCCCACACCCCTATCGAGCCTGGCATGGTGCTGGCTTTTGAGACGCCGTTTTACGTGGATGGCGAGGGCGGCTTCATCATTGAAGATCAGTTTCTGATAACGGCTGA
>CAIMUZ010000013.1 GCA_903844775.1 uncultured Burkholderiales bacterium
GGTCACATTCGCGGCCAGACCAACACCATGCCTTTGCACGTTGAAATTTTGTACAACGAATACCAATCGGTGGCCGCCTTTGCGGTGGCGTCTTTGTTGGCCTTGCTGGCGCTGGTCACCTTGGTGATCAAGTCAGTGGCCGAGTGGCGCCACGAACGCGAGATGAAAGCCATTGGTGATTTATCGCCAGAAAATGTCAAGGCAGCGCCTTTAGATCTGTCATTGAAAGCCGCATCATGAGCATCGAAATTAGAAACGTTCACAAACAGTTTGGCGATTTTCACGCATTGCGTGATGTCAGCTTAGACATTGACTCTGGCGAGTTGGTGGCCTTGCTCGGTCCATCAGGTTGCGGCAAAACCACCTTGCTTCGCATCATTGCAGGTTTGGAAACAGCCGACACAGGTACCATCGCCTTCAGCGGTGAAGACACTACGCATGTGCACGTGCGCGAACGTCAAGTCGGTTTTGTTTTTCAGCACTACGCTTTGTTCCGACACATGACCGTGTTTGAAAACGTGGCCTTTGGCCTGCGCATGAAGCCCCGCAACGTGCGTCCAACCGATGCGGTCATTCAACAAAAAGTACATGACCTTTTGAATCTGGTGCAACTCGATTGGTTGGCCGATCGCTATCCATCGCAACTCTCAGGCGGACAGCGTCAGCGAATTGCTTTGGCGCGTGCTTTGGCGGTTGAGCCTAAAGTGTTGTTGCTCGATGAACCCTTTGGCGCACTCGATGCCAAAGTGCGCAAAGAACTGCGTCGCTGGCTACGCCGCTTGCACGACGATTTGCATGTCACCAGTATTTTTGTCACGCACGACCAAGAAGAGGCTTTGGAAGTGGCCGACCGTGTGGTGCTAATGAACAGTGGCCGTGTGGAGCAAATTGGCTCACCCCAACAAGTGTGGGACCATCCTGCCAGTCCCTTTGTGTATGGTTTCTTGGGCGATGTGAACCTCTTTCATGGACGCGCCCATGAAGGCGAAATGCTGATTGGTGGCAACAATGCTGTGAGTCTGAGCAGCCCCGAACACCAACACGTTCAAGACAGCAAAGCCTTTGCCTATGTGCGCCCGCATGACATCGAAGTGAAGCGATACAGTACTGGCGATTCAGGCATTAAAGCCAAGCTGACGCGCGCCATTGTGGTGGGCCCGATTGCCCGTTTGGAATTTGAGCCTGTGGACCACTACGACTTTGCCAAAGATACAGTCATTGAAGCGCAGTTGTCATCGCATTTGTTTGCAGAACAGCAATACAAAGAAGGCGAGACTTTGGTTTTAACGCCGCGCAAGGCCAGAATCTTTGTCGAAAGTTAAATCCTCTAGAATTGCACGCAATTCGCAGGAGAAATAGTCTATGAAATTCGCATTGGCCATCGTTGCCTGTTTGAGCCTTCAAGGCTGTGCCATTGTGGCTGTGGCAGATGCGGTGGGTTCAGCCGTGATTTATACCGGCAAGACACTGATCAATGTGGTGGACGCTGTCACCCCTGACATCGTCAATAAGAAGCCAAAAGACTAGGTCTTCAATCAGATACCTAGCCAGCCATTGGTACGTGCAAAGTGCAAAGCTTGCGTGCGGCTGTTGACGCCAAGCCTTCTGAACAAACGCCAGAAGTGAACCTTGACCGTGTGCTCGCTGATGGTGAGTTTGTCGGCAATGTCTTTGTTGCTCAAACCCTGGTCCAGCATCAAGATCAACTGCTTTTGACGTTTCGACAGCTTGGTCGGCGCTGCCGCTGAACCTGCTGGTGCATCTTCTTTGGGAGATGGCAAGAATGTGCGAAGACCTTCAATGATGGCGCTGGGGGGACTGGCTTTTTCTAAAAACAAATTGGCACCAGCCTCCAAGCATGCGGCTTCACATTCACTGGCTTCAGAGCCAGTGACCACGACCAGCGGCACATCTGGAAACTTGGCCTTGACCGCGTGAACACCCGACAAACCCAGGGTGTCGGGCAGTTTCAAGTCCAAACAAAACAACTCGGGAGGACCTTGCCTCTCTACAGTTGATTCCAAGCTATTGAGTTTGGCAACCGAAACCACTTTCAATCCAGGGCGTACCCGTTGAACCAGCATGGTGAGGGCATCGCGCATCAGGGGGTGGTCGTCAATGACGTAAACGGTCATGGTGTGCTCAAGAATGAAACTTAAAGTATGAGAGTATCAGCAAAGTCAGGAACAAATCAAGCAACTTTTGTGAAATTTGTAAACTTCTTTGGTTTCAGCCCTTGGATGTGGCCTTTTCAGCCAACTCTGCTTTGAGTTCAGCCAAGGATTCAATCACCTCAGCAGCACTCACGCCCTCACCCAAAGCGACCTGCTGGCCCAAATCGGCCAGTGCCTTGGCTTCATTTTGCTGCAGTTGGCCAATGGCCATGCCGGCATCTTTAGGCGACGCAAAGCCCAAGCTTTGGAGGAGCACGCGGCCTTGTGGGCCTACTAATTTGAAATAGAACTGGCCATCTTCTTCACGATATTGTTTGAAAGAGGCTACTGCGGCTCGCGCTGTTTTAGAAGAAGCGGCTTGCCCGGTACTGCCGTTGCTGGCCAGCGAACGCAGTCCGACCGCATGACGCAGTTCTTTGATGAAGGGCGTGGCCAATTCACGTGCTTTTGCCGCACCTTTCAACAGAATAGCGTCCACTTGGGCAGGGTGATTGATAAGTTCTTCGTACTGCGCACGCATCGGTGCAATTTCGCGATCGATGCGTTCAAACAAAACTTGCTTGGCATCACCCCAACCCATGCCCTCTGCATAGGCTTTTGCCAAAGTGGCCGTTTCTTCGGCACTGGCAAAGGCTTGGTAAATTTGAAACAGAGCCGAGCCTTCCGTGTCTTTGGCTTCGCCAGGGGCTCGTGAATCAGTGACGATGCCTGAAATTAATTTTTTCAGTTGTGCACTCGAAGAGAAAAGGGGAATAGTGTTGTCGTAGCTTTTACTCATCTTGCGACCATCCAGACCGGGCAGCAGTGAAACTGATTCTTCAATCACTGCTTCAGGCAGTACCAAATGGTCACCATACAAATGATTGAAGCTCGACGCCATGTCGCGCGCCATTTCAATGTGCTGAATTTGGTCTCTGCCCACGGGCACCTTGTGTGCTTTGAACATCAAAATGTCAGCACCCATCAGCACGGGGTACATGAAGAGGCCCGCAGACACATCGGCATCAGGATCGTTGCCAGCCGCATTGTTTTTATCGACGGAAGCCTTGTAGGCGTGCGCTCTGTTCAGCAAGCCCTTGCCCGTGACGCAGGTTAAAAACCAGGTCAGTTCGGGGATCTCAGGAATGTCAGACTGTCTGTAAAACATGACGCGCTCAGGGTCAAGGCCTGCGGCAATCCAGCTGGCTGCAATTTCTAAAGTGGAGCGTTGAATGCGGGCAGGCTCGTCACACTTGATGAGTGCGTGATAGTCCGCCAAAAAGTAAAAACCTTGTGTGGCTGAATTGCGGCTGGCTTGTACCGTGGGGCGAATCGCGCCCACGTAGTTGCCCAAATGGGGCGTGCCTGTGGTGGTAATACCGGTTAAAACCCGAGTGCGTGTGTTGGTTTCGGTCGTCATGGTTTTTATCAATTCAAGAAATAGATTTCAACATAAGTTCGATCAGACCAAAAGTAGCACCCATGACGGGGTCTAGCCACAAATGGTTGACGACGCCGGTAATGGCCAAAGCCACCACGATGAAAAACCCATAAGGTTCGATTCGTGAAAACAAATAGGCCTGCTTCAAAGGCAGCAAGCCCACCACAATGCGGCCGCCGTCTAGCGGTGGCAGGGGAAATAAATTAAAGGCAAACATCACCACATTGCTCAGCACGCCTGCCTTGCACATGGCCAAGAAGAATTTTTCTGTCACACCAAAGTCGGTGTAAACCACAAAGAGCAATGCCCAAACAAAGGCTTGCACTAAATTAGCGGCAGGTCCCGCCAGTGCCACCCAAACCATATCGCGTTTTGGGTGACGCAAGTGCCCAAAGTTAACAGGCACGGGTTTGGCATATCCAAAAAGCAATGCACCACTTGTGCTGAAGTAAAGCAATAGGGGCAATACGATGGTGCCAACCAGGTGAATATGAGAGAGTGGGTTGAGAGTGACCCTGCCCATCATGTAGGCCGTGCGATCGCCAAAAAACTTCGCGGCATAGCCATGCGCGGCCTCGTGCAGGGTGATGGCAAAGATCACAGGAATGGCATAAACCGAAACTGTTTGAATGAGATTAGAGGTGTCCACAGCGTGATTCTCTCAAAGTCCAAGTAAAGCCACATCGCCCAAACCTTGGCGCACCACTTCAATGCTGTCGCCCGTGCAATCCACAATGGTAGTGGGCTGACGACTGCAGGCGCCCGCATCGATCACGCCAGCGATGAGTTTCTCATAACGATCACGAATTTCTTCTGGGTCGTTTAAGGGTTCAGACTCGCCCGGAGGGATGAGGGTTGTGGCCAGTAGCGGCGCACCATGCAAAGCCAAAAGTTCTTGCATCACCGCATGTTCTGGCACGCGCAGCCCGATGGTCTTGCGCTGTGGGTGACTGACGCGTCGAGGCACTTCTTTGGTGGCTTCCAAAATGAAAGTGAAAGCGCCCGGTGTGGCTTGCTTGAGCATTCGAAATTGAGCGTTGTCGACCTTGGCGTAGTTGGCCAACTCGCTCTGGTCACGGCAGAGCAAAGTGAGATGATGTTTTTCATCCACGCCGCGAACTTTTCTCAGGTGATCGGCGGCCGCTTTATCGTCCATGTGACACACCAGCGCGTAGCTTGAGTCAGTCGGCACAGCCAAAACACCGCCCTGAACCAGCAAGGCCACTGCTTGTTTCAGTAAACGTGGTTGTGGGTTGTCTGGATGAACGGAAAAGTACTGCGCCATGCCGGGAGAACTTTCTAGGACTCAGCAGGCATCACTTGGATGCGGCTTTCCCGGACCGTCAACAACGCACCCAGCGCACCACACAAAGCCACAATGCCAATGCCTACCAGCGTCCAATGATCGGGCACATGATCAAACATGAGCCAGCCACCCAACATGGCAAAGCCAATTTGAATGTAGAAGTAAGGCGTGAGCACGGTCGCGGGCGCTTTTGAAAAGGCGATGATGAGCAGGTAGTGCCCCACTGTGGCAAAGCTGCCCATGATGAGCAGTTGCACCCACAGGTGCCAGTCTGTTGGAAGCTCCCACACGAAAGGCAATGCCAATGCGCCCATGATGGTACCTACCCAGCCTGTGAGAACATTCATGGTGACAGGGTCTTCCGTGCTGGTCATTTTTCGGGTGAGCAGCTGAAAACTTGAGTTGGTCGTGATGAGTACCAGGGGAAAAATCAAAACCCAATCAAAGTGTTGACTGCCTGGCCGAACAATGACCATCGTCCCCGCAAAAGCGCTTAACACCAAAGCCCATCGGAGCTTTCGAACCTTCTCAGCCAAAGACATGGCCGCAATCAAGGTCACCACCAAGGGCGTGATCGACACAATGGCAGTGAATTCGCCTACAGGCAAGTATTTCAAGCCATAAAAAGCACACATGCTGCTAACAAACAAAAGCATGCCGCGCGCTATTTGGAATCGAGGATGCGCTGTTTTAAACAAAGCCATGCCACGTTTAGGCAAAAAGAAAACAGTGCTGAAGAGCGCTTGAATGAGGTACCTGAACCAAAGTGCCAGCATCAAGGACATGCTGGCGCTGATGTTTTTGGTGACCGTGTCTAAAACGGCAAAACAAGCTACTGACAGAATGACATAACCAATACCCGCTAACGTGTTTGCAGAGGGGTGGTTCACTGGACTCGGTCTGACAATAATTCCCACACAGGCGTGAGCTGCCCCGGCAACCAGGGCAAGGTGCCTAAATCAGTGTGACTTTCGTCAGGGCTGTGAAAGTCGCTGCCGCGAGAGGCCGCCAGTTCAAATTCAAGTGCGGTGTCGGCATAGCGCAAAGCTTCTGCGCTGGTGTGACTGCCTGTGATCACTTCAACTGCGCGCCCGCCATGGATTTTAAATTCTGTGAAGAGCGCATATTCTTCGTTGGCGGTGAAGCCATAACGTGCAGGGTGGGCAATGACGGCAGCACCCCCTGCATGGGTAATCCACTTGACGGCGTTTTCCAATGTGGCCCAGCGGTGGGGAACAAAGCCTGGTTTGTTTTCTGTGAGGTACTTTCGAAACACTTCGGAGGTGTCTTTGCAAACGCCTGCTTCAACCAAAAAACGCGCAAAGTGAGTGCGTGAAATTAACTCGTGGTTGCCCGCATATTTGAGAGCGCCTTCGTAGGCGCCTTGAATGCCGACCTTGGCCAAGCCTTCCGACATTTCTTTGGCGCGTTCAGCGCGACCGCCTCGTGTGTTGCGCAGTCCTTGGACTAAATCGGCGTGGGTGTGATCAAAACCCAAGCCCACAATGTGAACGGTTTTGCCCGCAAAGGTGATGGAAATCTCCACGCCCGTCAGGTATTTCATGCCCTCTGCTTTCGCCGCAGCGATGGCACGATCTTGACCGCCAATTTCGTCGTGGTCTGTGAGCGACCAAAGTTGCACGCCGTTGGCCTTGGCCCTAGACGCCAAAGCTTCTGGCGTGAGCGTGCCATCGGACACCACGGAGTGGCAATGAAGATCAGCGTTGAGTAAGGGTTCCACAGGGGTATTTTAGGGGCTGTGAGAGAGGTCTCGGTCTCTGCACGATAATTCCATCTGATTTAAGTGAGATTTAAATGGCCTTGATGATCACTGATGAATGCATCAACTGTGATGTGTGCGAACCTGAGTGTCCCAATCAGGCGATCTACCTCGGCCCGCAGATTTATGAAATCGACCCCAGTAAGTGCACAGAATGTGTGGGTCACTTTGATGAGCCCCAATGTGTGCAGGTGTGTCCTGTGGCCTGTATTCCCGTCAATCCCCAGCACGTGGAAACCAAAGAGACCCTTTTCCAGAAGTACCAACGCCTTCAAAACGCCGGCTAAAGCCCGTTGCGATTTGTCCCTGGCCTAGACGCCTTCTGGACGGGGCGGCTTGGGCCGCGGTGGTTTACTGGTGTGAATTTGCACCATGGCTTTTTCCATATCGCCTTGAATGAGCAAGTCCGCCGCTTTGACGGAGCGGGCAATGCTCTCCTGAACGAGCTCGCGTTGCTCGGCCATGGGTTTTTTCAGCACCCAGTTCACCACTTCGGCTTTGACCCCTGGGTGGCCTATGCCTAAGCGAAGTCGCCAATAATCCCCCGTGCCCAGTTGCGCATGAATGTCACGCAGTCCATTGTGACCTGCATGGCTGCCACCAAATTTCAATTTGGCTTGGCCCGGTACCACGTCAAGTTCGTCATGGGCGATCAATATTTCCTCGGGCGCAATTTTGAAAAACTTGGCCAAGGCACCCACTGACTTGCCCGATAAATTCATGAAGGTCTGCGGCGCTAGCAACCAAACGGTTTGGCCTTTGATTTGCGTACGTGCCACCTTGGCAAAATAGCTTTTGTCGGGCACCAGGCTCACATTGAGTTCGCGCGCCAAGGCATCAATCCACCAAAAGCCAGCATTGTGACGGGTGTCTTCATATTCGGCGCCCGGATTCCCCAGGCCAACAAACAGTTTGATCATGTGTGAGTATAAAAACAAAACAACCCGCACAAGGCGGGTTGTTTGAAACACGTCATGTGTTTAAAGCCAAGGAAGAATTACTTCTTCTTGGCCTTGGCGTCGGCTGCAGGGGCAGCAGCGGCAGCGGCAGCGTCGGCTGCAGGCGCTTCTTCAGCCGCTGGGTTGACCACAGAGACCAAAACAGGGTTTTTCTTGCCGTGTGTAACGGCTTTCACGCCCTTGGGCAATGTGATGTCGCCTAAATTCAAAGAAACACCTTTCTTCAAACCAGACAAATCAACATTGATGGCTTCTGGCAAATCTGCTGGCAAGCAAGTGATTTCCAGTTCATTCATGATGTGATTGATCAGACAAGCGTCAACTTTGACAGCAGGAGACGTTTCTTCACAAGTGTAGTGAATCGGCACTTTACGGTTCAATGTTGTCTTAGCGTCGACACGTTGAAAGTCGATGTGCAAAACCAATTGTTTGTAAGGGTGCATTTGGAAATCACGGAGCAAGACTTTGGTTTCTTTACCGTTCAATTCCATGTCCAAGATGCTTGCGTGGAAAGCTTCTTTTTTCAGGGCGTGCCACAGGGCATTGTGGTCAAGTTCGACCAACTGGGGTTGATGATCCACACCGCCATAAACAATACCAGGTGTCTTACCTGAATTGCGCAGACGGCGGCTCGCACCCGTACCTTGCATAGAGCGCTCAAAAGCGACAAATTTCATAACTAACTCCAAGATGAGTTGACCGCGACCAGTACAA
>CAIMUZ010000014.1 GCA_903844775.1 uncultured Burkholderiales bacterium
AAATACACCGCGCGCTTCAACTCCGCCGTTTTTTCCAGGGCCTCTCGGTTCATCCAGGCCAACATCAGCACGTCACCCGTGCTGGCTTCTTGGGCGATGACGGGCACCAAGCCCTGCGCGTCCCATTTAATTTGATCAAGCCATTTCATGGGGAGAATCTACCACTTGTCGATGACTTAGACAGGCGTTTGCTTACAAACGGACAGGAATACCTCGCTCGCGCATGCGCTGCTTGGCTTGCTGAACGGTGTACTCGCCGTAGTGAAAAATGCTGGCGGCCAGCACGGCATCTGCCCCGCCCAGCTGCACGCCATCGGCCAGATGGTCTAAATTGCCCACGCCACCAGAGGCAATGACGGGCACTTGGACCGCGTCGCTCACGGCTTTGGTGAGGGCCAAATCAAAACCTGACTTGGTCCCGTCACGGTCCATGCTGGTGAGCAAAATTTCGCCAGCACCCCACTCGGCCATCTTGGCGGCCCACTGCACTGCATCTAAACCGGTGTTTTGCCGGCCGCCATGGCTGTAGACGTCCCAGCCTTCACCGCGCAATGTGACGTCCTCGGCATGACGCCGTTTCGCATCGATGGCCACCACGATGCACTGCGCGCCATACTTTTGCGACGCATCGCGAATGACTTGGGGGTTGGCAATGGCCGCCGAATTGAAACTGGTTTTGTCGGCGCCTGCATTGAGCAAGCGGCGCACATCTTCAACGGTTCTGACGCCGCCGCCCACGGTCAGTGGAATGAAAACCTGTGAGGCCACGGCTTCAATGATGTGAAGAATCAGATCGCGGCCGTCGCTGGTGGCGGTGATGTCCAAGAAAGTGAGTTCATCCGCGCCTTGTTCGTTGTATCGCGCGGCAATTTCGACCGGGTCGCCTGCATCGCGAAGTTCTACAAAGTTAACACCTTTGACGACGCGGCCGCCAGTGACGTCAAGGCAAGGGATGATGCGTTTGGCTAGCATGGTGTTGAGACTGTGAGTTGTTGCCAAGCTTCCCATTGCTGAGAAGGCGGAACTTGAATAGAAGATGTGACGCGTGCTGCTTCAACGCACAACATGTGCAGATGACCATCAGCGGGCATGTCATTGATTTGGCTGCATTTTTCGGCACCCGGATTCCAAACCACGCTTTGGCCCCATGAGTCGCTTTGTGAAATGTGCAGCTGTTCATTGCCATCGTGCAAAACCCAGGTGGGCTGATTTTCCGTTGCCACGTCGTAGACCCGATCAAATTCGGTTTTGAATGTGAGCTGTCCCGTGCATTGATGATGCGTGTCATCGACAGCATTCCACTCTGCGCGATTGGCTTGGCCATGCAGGCTTACTTGGTCAATGTGATTCACGGCAAAGTAGGTGTGCAAAGCGCCCGTAAAGCCAAGTGTTTGCTGACCCAAATTGTGAACCGTGAGCTGAATTTTCAAACTTTGAGCACCCAGCGAAACCATCAGTTGCGCTTTGAATGGGAAAGGCCATAGGGCCTGCGTTTGTGCACTGTCTGACAACTCAAAAACTTTCTCTGGCCTCAGACTTTGCTCGTTTAGCAAGCGCCAAGCCATGTTGCGCGCAAAGCCATGTTTGGGCAATGCGCCACGCTGATTGAATTGCGGAAAGCAAACTGGAATGCCACCGCGTATGGCAGTGGTGCCGTCACATGCGGCATGGGGACTTAAATACAAACGCTCGCGACCGCCGGTCTGCCAAGACAACACATGTGCACCCTGCTCTGCCACAAACACACTGTCGCCTTGAGGCAATGACCAACGCCAACCCGCGTGGCCTTGAAAGAAATCAGTCGTTAAGTTCATCGGCCCGTGCCTGGGCTGCTTGGAAATCAAGGTCGCCAGAGTAAATGGCGCGGCCGCAAATGACGCCTTCAACGCCCTCATCTTCTACCGCACACAATTGCTCGATATCGGCCATGTTGGACAAGCCACCAGAGGCAATGACCGGAATGGTCAGCGCTTGAGCCAACTTGACGGTGGCATCGATGTTGATGCCACTCAACATGCCGTCGCGGCCAATGTCGGTGTAGATGATGGACTCGACGCCCCAGTCTTCAAACTTCTTGGCCAGGTCGACCACTTCGTGACCCGTGAGCTTGCTCCAACCATCGGTGGCCACTTTGCCGTCTTTGGCATCAAGGCCCACAATGATGTGGCCCCCAAATGCGCTGCAGGCATCGCGCAAGAAACCGGGGTTTTTGACCGCAGCCGTGCCGATGATGACATAGCGCAATCCGCCATCGATGTATTTTTCGATGGTGTCCAGGTCTCGAATGCCGCCGCCCAGCTGAACCGGAATTTCGTCGCCGACAGCTTTGAGGATGGATTTAATGGCCGCGAAGTTTTGCGGTTTGCCAGCAAAGGCACCATTGAGGTCGACCAGGTGCAAGCGTCTTGCACCTTTTTCTAGCCAGCTTTGGGCCATGGCCGCAGGGTCCTCGCCAAAAGTGGTGGCTTGGTCCATGTCGCCTTGTTTGAGGCGAACGCAATGGCCGTCTTTGAGATCAATTGCAGGTATCAGAATCATGGCTAATGGGTAGCGCTAGAGTGAAGAAAAATGAAATTGGAATGGGTTCAGGAAATTAAGGTTGCCAGTGCAAAAAGTTCCGATAGAGCGCCAAACCTTGGTCGGCACTTTTTTCTGGATGAAACTGCGTGGCAAACAAATTATCGCGCGCAATGGCACAGGCAAAAAGCCCACCGTATTCAGTTTCTGCTGCAACATGGGTCGCATTATCGGGTTTTGCGTAAAAGCTGTGTACAAAATAGAAATAGCTGCCATTGGGAATATCGCCCCAAACTGGATGCTGGACGCCCTCATGACGGCAAAAATTGACCTGATTCCATCCCATTTGGGGTACTTTGAAGCGGCTGCCATCGGCCTGCGTCTTGCCAGCCAAATCGAACTTGACCACGTTGCCAGGGACGAGGCCGAGGCCAGGTACGTCACCTTCGTCACTGTGGTCTAGCAACATTTGCATGCCAACGCACACACCAAATAAAGGCTTTTTGCCCGCAGCGTCTAGGACCGCTTCCAGCAAACCCGACTCTTGCAGTTCCCGCATGCAATCGGGCATGGCCCCTTGACCGGGCAGGACGACGCGCATGGCATCCCGCACATCTTGCGGGTTGGAAGTGATCTTCACTTCTACGCCAGAGTCTTGTGCTGCATGAATGACGGCTTGGGCGACCGATCGCAAATTGCCCATGCCGTAATCCACCACCGCCACTGAATTCGGGGACATGCTCAGAGCGAACCCTTGGTTGAAGGAATGACGCCCACAGAGCGAGGATCTATTTCAAGCGCTGCACGGAGCGCGCGCGCAAAGGCTTTGAACACGGTTTCTGCTTGGTGGTGCGCATTGTCACCACGCAAGTTATCGATGTGGACGGTCACCAAGGCGTGGTTCACAAAGCCTTGGAAGAATTCGTGCATGAGCTGGGTGTCGAAGCCGCCCACCATGCCGCTGGTGAAAGGCACGTGATTGACCAAACCAGGACGCCCAGAAAAGTCAATGACGACGCGAGACAGTGCCTCGTCTAGCGGTACATAGGCGTGACCATATCTGCGCAAACCTTTTTTGTCGCCCACCGCTTGCGCCACAGCTTGACCCAAAGTAATGCCCACATCTTCAACGGTGTGATGGCCGTCAATGTGCAAGTCGCCTTTGGCTTCGATTTCCAAATCGATGAGGCCATGGCGCGCAATTTGATCCAGCATGTGGTCAAAAAAACCAATGCCAGTAGACAAGCTGGCCTGCCCGGTGCCGTCCAAATTCACCTTGACTCGAATTTGGGTTTCTGCAGTTTTGCGCGTGACTTCTGCAACGCGGGGTGTACTCATAAAGATTCCTTGAATGCTGACAGCATGCGTGCGTTTTCTGCGGGGGTTCCCACCGTGAGTCGCAAACAGTTGATCAGCAATGGATGCATTTTAGAAACGTTCTTGACCAAAATGCCTTTCAACTTCATACCTTCGAAGCACTTTGTGGCGTCAGGCATACGAACCAAGAGCATATTGGCCTGACTTGGAAAGACCTGAACGGCGGGCAAGGCAGCCAAAGACTGGCTGAGTTTTTCGCGTTCCTGCCGAATTTCGGCTGCTTGATGTGCAAAAACTTCAGCATGTTCTAAAGCAAACAAAGCACATTCGCAGTTCAACACGCTGATGTTGTAGGGGGGACGCACTTTGTCGATTTCGGCGATCAAAGCCTTCGGGCCCACCATGTAACCCAATCGCACACCCGCCAGGCCAAACTTAGACAAGGTTCGCATGAGCAACACATGGCCATGACGGGCCACTTGGTCCATGTAGGTTTGGTTGGCAAAAGGCTGGTAAGCCTCGTCCATCACAATAAGCCCGCCTTGCTGGCCCTGGGCCAGCACAATGCGCTCAATCACGTCGGCATTCCAAAGCGTGCCTGTTGGGTTATTGGGATATGCCAAATAAACCACGGCAGGCTTGTGCTCAGCAATGGCAGACAACATGGCTTGTTCGTCCAATTCAAAGTTGGCCTTGAGCGGTACCCCATGAAAATGGATGCCCTGCAATTGGGCGCTCATGGCATACATCACAAAGCCTGGCACAGGGGCCAAAAAGCTGGCACCCGGCACATCGCAAGCCAGAGAAATGAGTGTGATGAGTTCATCGGACCCATTGCCCAACATGATGTCAAAGTCTTTTGGCATTTGGACATAAGAAGCCAAAGCTTTGCGCAGCACATTCACACCCTCACCCGGGTAACGGTTCAATGCGATTGCGCCCAAACGCTCACCCAACTTTTGTTGCAAATGAGCGGGCAAGGCATAGGGATTTTCCATGGCATCGAGTTTGATCATGCCCGTTGAATCTTGAATGGCGTAAGCATGCATTGACTGCACATCTTGGCGAATGTGCTTGCGCCAGGCGTTTGTATTTGGGTTCACGCCCGTGTTCGAATTGTGTGAATCAATCATGGTTTTTCTCGTTGCGGCGGCACCGGGTTCATGCGCAGCTCGGCAGCGCGGGCGTGCGCTTGCAAGCCTTCGCCATAAGCCAATTCTGCGGCAATTTTCCCAAGGCTTTGTGCGCCCTTCTCACTGACCTCAATCAGGCTGGAGCGCTTTTGAAAATCGTAAACACCCAAGGGCGATGAAAACCGTGCCGTGCCACTGGTGGGCAACACGTGGTTGGGGCCCGCGCAGTAATCACCCAAGGATTCGCTGGTGAAGGCTCCCAAGAAAATAGCGCCAGCATGCTTCAACAAGGGCTCCCACTCATGTGGATTGCGGCTTGACACCTCCAAGTGTTCGGGGGCTATTCGATTGCTGATGGCGCATGCCTCTTGCATGCTGCGCGTTTGAATGAGCGCGCCACGATCGTTCATGGACTTGGCAATGATTTCTGCGCGCGGCAATGTAGGAAGCAACTGGTCAATGGCTGCCTGTACTTTTTCAATGTAGTCGGCATCGGGGCACAGCAAAATGCTTTGCGCCAACTCATCGTGTTCGGCTTGCGAAAACAAATCCATGGCCACCCATTCAGGTGGGGTAGAACCATCGGCCAATACCAAAATTTCGCTGGGGCCGGCGATCATGTCAATGCCTACGGTGCCAAAAACGCGCTTCTTGGCGCTGGCCACATAGGCATTGCCGGGGCCGGTGATTTTGTCTACTTTGGGAACCGTTGCGGTGCCATAGGCCAACGCCGCCACCGCCTGGGCACCACCAATGGTAAATGCACGTGAAACGCCCGCCACATAAGCCGCGGCCAACACCAAGGGATTTTTCACACCTTGAGGCGTGGGCACCACCATGATGATCTCCGCCACGCCAGCCACGTGCGCAGGAATGGCGTTCATCAAAACCGATGAAGGGTAGGCTGCTTTGCCGCCGGGCACATAAATGCCCACGCGGTCTAATGGCGTGACTTTTTGTCCAAGTAAAGTGCCATCCTCGTCTTTGTAGGACCAGCTTTCACCCGACGCTTTTTTCTGAGCTTCATGGTAGCTGCGCACGCGCTTGGCAGCGGCTTGCAAGGCCTCTTTCTGCACGACAGGCAAACCTTCAAAGGCTGCTTTGAGTTCTGCCTGCGTGAGCACCAATTGCTGCATGCTGTCTGCATTCAAACCATCAAAGCGCTGGGTGTATTCCAACACCGCTGCATCACCCCGCGTTTGTACATCGGCCAATATATCGGCCACCCGCGACTCAATCGCGGCATCCGCATCCGCTGACCAATGCAAGCGCTTTTGAAACACTGATTCAAAATCTGAATCAGTGGTTTTTAATCGCAGAGCTTTTGCAACAAGCGTCATATCACTCTTCTCTCAGTTCTTGACTTGAGTGCCTTGCCCTGCAACCACGGCACTCGTAAAGGCTTCAATCATTTCGCGAATAGGGGCTTGCTTTAATTTGAGTGACGCTTGATTGACCACCAAGCGAGAGCTGATGTCCATGATGCGCTCCACTTCAATGAGGTGATTAGCCTTCAAGGTGCTGCCCGTAGAGACCAGGTCAACGATGGCATCTGCCAAGCCCGTGAGGGGTGCCAATTCCATGCTGCCATACAACTTGATCAGGTCAACGTGGACCCCTTTTTGCGCAAAGAAATCACGCGCAATGCTGGTGTACTTGGTGGCGACTTTCAAGCGGGAGCCAGAACGGACAGCCGTGGCGTAATCGAAGTCAGCCCTGACGGCCACACTCATGCGGCATTTGGCAATTTGCAAATCAAGCGGTTGATACAAGCCTTGCCCGCCATGCTCAATGAGTGTGTCTTTTCCGGTGACGCCCAAATCTGCACCGCCGTATTCGACATAAGTGGGCACGTCGGTAGCGCGCACCAACACGACGCGGACGCCCGGTTTGTTGGTCGACAAAATAAGCTTGCGAGACGTTTCAGGATCCTCTAGAACCTCAATCCCTGCAGCTTTTAAAAGCGGCAAGGTTTCATCAAAAATTCGTCCTTTGGACAAGGCCAAGGTAATCATGTCATTTCCTGTTATTGAGTGCGTTCAATTTGCGCACCGACTTTGCGCAACTTGGCTTCCATTCTGTCGTAACCCCGATCAAGGTGATAGATGCGGTCGACAATGGTTTCGCCTTCAGCCACCAAACCGGCAATCACCAGGCTGGCAGATGCACGCAGATCGGTGGCCATGACGGTCGCACCTGACAACTGCGTCACACCCTGCACCACCGAGACCTTGCCGTCAATTTGAATATTCGCGCCCAAGCGAACCAACTCGTTGACGTGCATGAAACGATTTTCAAAAATGGTTTCAGTGACTTTGCTGGTGCCTTCTGCAATGCAATTCAAGGCCATGAACTGAGCTTGCATGTCTGTTGGAAAGCCTGGATATTCAGTCGTTCTAAAACTCTGAGCTTTCATTCGGCCTGAAGATTTAACTCTGACAAAATCAGAGCCCACCTCAATCTCTGCACCCGCGTCTCGCAGCTTATCGATCACCGCATCCAAATGGTCACCTCGGGCGTGTTTCAAAATCACATCGCCCCCTGTTGCAGCCACGGCGCACAAAAAAGTTCCAGCTTCAATTCGGTCCGCCACAACAGCGTGGTCACAACCGTTGAGCTTTTCGACACCTTGAACATGAATGCGGCTGGTGCCATGGCCTTGAATCTTGGCGCCCATGCGAATCAGCATTTCTGCCAAGTCTGGAATCTCCGGTTCTTGCGCTGCATTTTCCAAAACAGTTTCGCCTTCAGCCAAAGCCGCCGCCATCAAAAAGTTTTCAGTGCCCGTCACGGTCACCATGTCGGTGGCAATCCGTGCGCCTTTGAGTCGCGTGCGGCCTTTGGCCAAACCCGCCACCATGTACCCATGCTCAACGACAATTTTTGCACCCATGGCTTGCAGGCCCTTGATGTGCTGGTCAACAGGGCGTGAACCAATGGCGCAGCCGCCAGGCAATGACACACGTGCATTGCCAAATCTGGCCAACAAAGGCCCCAATGCCAGTACCGAGGCACGCATGGTTTTCACCATTTCATAGGGTGCTTCTGGGTGGGTCAAGGCACCCGCATTCAAGCGCACCGAGCCATCTTCCCGAAGGTCACAAGTGACGCCCATGTTGCGAATCAGTTTGAGCATGGTGCTGACATCTTGCAACTTGGGCACGTTACGCAATACCACCATTTGATCGGTTAGCAAGGCAGCGCAAAGCTCTGGCAGGGCAGCATTCTTTGCCCCTGAAATTTCAATGTCGCCATTCAGAGAATGGCCGCCACGAATGATGAGTTTGTCCATTTTTTTATGATCTATTGCGCAAATTAGCCTTGCGCTTTGGCCCATTCAGCAGGCGTGAACGTTTTCATCGACAAAGCATGAACTTCATCGTTGTGCATTTTTTGGCCCAAAGTGGCATACACCTTTTGATGCCGTCCAATGAGCCGGAGTCCTTCGAATTGAGAAGACACCACCACGGCTTGCCAATGTCGGCCGTCGCCACTGACTTCGAGGTGGTCACAGGGAAGGCCTGCGGCAATCAGGGCTTGTATTTGTTCTGCTGTCATAGTTTGTAAAAGGAGCTTCGAATTAACCTCTGATCTTGTAGCCAGATTTAAGCAGCTGTATTGCCAAAATGCTGACCGCCAAAAAAGCGACTGAGACCACCGCCAAACTGACCCATGGCGATACATCACTTTGACCAAAGAAACCGTATCTAAAACCATCAATCATGTAGAAGAAAGGATTTAAGTGACTCAATTTTTGCCAGAAAACTGGCAAAGAATGAATCGAATAAAAAACGCCCGACAAAAACGTCATGGGCATGATGACAAAGCTTTGAAAAGCGGCCATTTGGTCAAACTTTTCAGACCATAAACCTGCCACCAAACCCATGGCACTTAGCAGGCCTGCGCCGAGAAGTGCAAAAGCCAAGATCCACAGTGGCGCCTGGTATTGAAGGGGTGCAAACCAAACCGTGACCGCAAAAACACCCAGGCCAACCGCCAAGCCACGCAACATGGATGAGCCCACATAGGCGACAAACCAATGCCAATGCGACAAGGGTGTGAGCAACAAAAATACCAAATTGCCCATGATTTTGCTTTGAACCAAACTGGACGAACTGTTGGCAAAAGCATTTTGCAAAACGCTCATCATGATGAGGCCCGGCACCAAGAACGCCGTGTAAGGCACCGCGTCATAGACCTTGACGTGACCTTCTAACACGTGACCAAAAATCATCATGTACAAAACAGATGTGAGCACCGGCGCGGCAATGGTCTGAAAAGCCACCTTCCAAAAGCGCAGCACTTCCTTGTAGAACAACATGCGCCAGCCGCTCATACTTTGCCCTCTGCCATGACGTCTAAAAAGACGTCTTCCAAATCGGCCTTGCGAATTTCGATGTCCTCTGCCGTCAGGCCCGCTTGCCGCACAGCGGCCAAATAATTCTCGATGTCCAAGGCGTCTTTCGCTGGAAACTGAACAATGCGACCCGTGATGCGCGCCTTGCTGGCCAAGGCCTCTGGCAACTGACCATTCAACTTAAAACGCAGCACATTGCTGGCAGCAGATTTAAGCAGCTCAGAGGTGGTGGCCAACGCCAACACACGGCCCTGCTTGAGCATGGCCAAACGGCCGCACAGGGCCTCAGCTTCTTCTAAATAATGAGTGGTGAGCAAAACGGTATGCCCCTCACGGTTTAAATTGGCAATGAATTGCCACAACGTTTGCCTTAGCTCGACATCAACGCCCGCGGTGGGCTCGTCAAGCACGATCACACGTGGCTTGTGGACCAAGGCTTGCGCCACCAATACCCGACGTTTCATGCCACCCGAGAGCTGACGCATGTTGGCATTGGCTTTGTCAGTTAAACCCAAATGGGCTAACAATTCGTCAATCCAGGCATCGTTTTTCTTGACGCCAAAGTAGCCTGACTGAAATCTCAGCGCTTCACGGACAGAAAAGAAGGGGTCAAACACCAGTTCTTGCGGCACCACGCCCAACATGCGGCGCGATTGCGCATAGTCTTTCTGGACATCATGGCCATGCACCAAGACTCGGCCCTCGGTGGCCTTGGTCAGCCCCGCCAAAATACTGATGAGCGTGGTCTTTCCGGCACCATTGGGGCCAAGCAAACCAAAGAATTCTCCTTCAGCAATGTCAAAGCTGACGTTGTTGAGCGCCTTAAACGGCTGACTGCCGGCTGATTTGGCAGGAAATGTTTTGGAAACGGATTGAAATGAGATCGCGGGCATGAACCCCTATTTTACGTTCATGCGCTTTCGATCAAGAGCTCGGAGACGCCATAAAGTAGAGCCAATTCGCGCAATTTGGGTGGGAATTGCTTGAATTTCAATGATTTGGACAAACTTTCCGCTTCGCGCCGGCATCCCAACAACACTGCCAAGGCAGAAGAGTCGAAGTCGGCCAGGTCACCCGCTTGAATTTCGACCTCTGCGTCTGCGCTGCTTCTAATTTGTGATTGCAATTGAGCCAAGCAAGCCGCCGCAGTGCTGTGACGCAAATCAGAAGGAAGAGTCAACAATGCCTTGGACATTTCAATCAGGTTTTTTTGGCGTTTGATCTGTTTCGCTCAGACAAACTCTTGATCAAGCCATCCATACCACCCGCATTGATCTCTTTGGAAAATTGGGACCGATAGTTTTCAACCAACCAAATGCCCAACACGTTGAGGTCAAAAATTTTCCACCCAGCGCCTTCCCCTGGAGTTTTTTCCAAGCGGTAATCAAGTTGAATGGGCTCGCCTTTGCCTCGCACTTCGGTTTGAACCACCAAATTTTTATCATCCACGGCACCTCGCAAGGGCTTGACTTCAATCACTTGATCATTGATTTGCGTTAGGGCACCCGAGTAGGTTCTGATGAGCAGAATCTTGAATTCATCTTGCAGTCGTTGTTGCTGCTCTGGCGTTGCTTTGCGCCAGCCAGGACCTGTAGCCAAAGCGGTCATGCGGCGAAAATTGACGTGCTGCATCAGCTTGTTGTCAACCAATTGCATGATTTTGTTGATGTCGCCGCCCTTGATCGCCTTGTCGCTGCGGACGGCATCCAGGGTTTCATTGGAAATGCGCTTGACAAAAGCATCAGGTGCTTCGTCTGCAGCCCATGCGGATGCAAAGCCCAGCGATACGGCCAGCGCCAAAAAAAGCTGAGTCACAAAAGTCAATAAATTACGTTTCATAGGTCAACATCATAAAGAGTCTCATGCTCTTTAACGCGCCAAGCGGGAAAAAGTTGAAGCCCCCACCCACCCCACGGCTGGGCAGTGTCTCTTAACGCCTACAAACCTAGAATTTAGGGTTGTTTGGGGCTGGGCTTGCCTGTCGTCATCGATTGATTGGGCGCCCGCATAGGTAAAGCCTCATCGGACTCATCGAAGTCATCCAAGACGGGTGGGTTGCCATCGTAAATGTCGTTGATACGCTTTTGCAAATACGCATCACGCGTGAACGTATAAGGGTCTAAAGATGCTTGGCGGACAGCGTCAGACAAGGTCAGGTACCGTTCACGTTTGTCTGTCAGACGCAGCAGCGTGAGTGCATTGCGAGCGCCTGCGTCCTTCAACTGCTGGCTGACATCGGTTTTGTTGTCCACCCACAAACCGAAGCTATCACGCACAGTAGAAGGACCAAAAAAAGGCAAGACGACATAGGGCCCCGAAGAGACCCCCCAGAAAGCCATGGTTTGTCCAAAATCTTCCTTTTGTTTGTCAATGCGAAACTCTGTCGCCCAATCAATGATGCCACCTAAGCCAATGGTTGTGTTGATGCCGACCCGCGCCACATTTTTCAAAGCAGCTTCCATTTTGAGCTGCGCCAAACTGTTGAAAAATGACATCACGTCGCTCTGATTGCTGAAGAAATTACTGATGCCTTTTTTGACAACCGAAGGCAAGAGGTCGCTGTAAAAGACAGCCACAGGACGCAAAACCAAGTCATCGGCAACATCATTAAAGACAGTGACTTTTCGATTCAGAGGCTCTAACGGGTCTGCGGGATCAGGGCCTTGCAAAGATGCACAGCCCTGCAGCAGCAGTACCGTCAGCACCGTGAATGCAAGGCGCCATCGCTTGAGAAATTTCATTACTTGGTTCCGGATGCCGCAGCAGAGGGCGTCGGGGCGTCAGCTGCCTTGCTGTATAAAAATTGACTGATCAGATTTTCCAATACAACAGCAGACTGGGTCGAACCAATGCTGTCACCCGCCACCAGATTTTTCTCCTCTGCGCCCGCCAAAATGCCCACGTATTGTTCGCCCAACAAACCGCTGGTGAGTATTTTCAGCGAACTGTCCTTGGGGAACGCGTATTTATTTTGTAAAGCCAAACTCACTTTGGCTTGATAGCTTTCATCGTCAAACTGGATGGCTTCAACACGGCCCACCACCACACCCGCACTCTTGACAGCCGCACCTTTTTTAAGGCCTCCAATGTTGTCAAATTTGGCGGTGACGGTGTAATCCTGGGTCCAGCTGTATTGCAGCAAGTTGGCTGATTTCAGTGCCAAGAAAAACACGGCCGCCAAGCCGATCAAAACGAACAACCCCACCCACACATCATTTTTTGAACGTTGCATCACGTCCTCCTTAAATACTGAACATCATCACGGTCAGGATGAAGTCCAGTCCCAACACCGACAATGAAGAAATCACAACGCTTCGCGTCGTCGCGGAGGCCACGCCATCAGGTGTGGGCTGCGCCACATACCCTTGTAGCAAGGCAATGAAGGTCACGGCAACGCCGAAAACCACACTTTTGATCATGCCGTTGCCAACGTCTTTGAAGACGTCAACACCGCTTTGCATTTGGCTCCAAAACGCGCCTGAATCGACACCGATCAGCAGCACGCCCACCGCATAACCTCCCAAAATTCCGACCGCACTGAACACCGCCGTCAAGATGGGCAAGGCAATGATGCCGCCCCACAAACGAGGGGCTAAGACGCGCAATTTGGGATCCACGGCCATCATTTCCAAAGCTGTGAGTTGCTCGCCCGCGCGCATCAAACCAATCTCTGCCGTGATGGATGCGCCAGCTCGTCCTGCAAACAAAAGAGCCGCCACAACGGGCCCCAATTCACGCACCAAGCTCAGTGCAACCAGCAAGCCCAGCGCTTCTGAGGAACCATAGCGCTGCAAGGTATAAAACCCCTGCAGGCCCAACACAAAACCCACAAACAAACCCGAAACCGTGATGATGGCCAGGGAGTAATTGCCTAAAAAATGAACTTGATCTCGGACCAGTGCAAAGCGTTTTAAGCAGGGGCCTGACAGCATCAGCAATTGCGCAAACAATCTCGCACCATACCCCCAATCGGCCAATTTTTTTCGCACGGCAAAGCCAAGCTCAGCGGGGTGCAAGAAGATCATGCGACCACCCTTCCGAAGTCTTCCTCGACCGCCGTTGCAGGGTAATGAAAATGCACGGGGCCATCGCTCAAACCATTGACAAACTGATGTATCAAGGGGTCTTGGCTTTGACGCAATTCTTCGGGGGAACCTTGAGCGGCCACTTTCCCATTGGCCAAAACAACCACATGGTCGGCAATTTGAAAAGTTTCGTCCAAATCGTGCGAGACCACCACGCTGGTGATGCCCAAACTGTCGTTCAGCCGTCTGATGAGTCGGGCTGCGGTGCCCAAGGAAATGGGGTCTAAGCCCGCAAAAGGTTCGTCGTACATCATGAGGTCAGGGTCAAGTGCAATGGCCCTTGCCAGCGCAACACGCCGGCCCATGCCGCCAGAAATTTCAGAAGGTTTTAAATCTCTGGCACCCCGCAAACCCACCGCATCGAGTTTCATCAGAACAATGTCTCGCACCATCGATTCCGAGAGGGTGGTGTGCTCTCTTAAAGGAAATGCGACGTTGTCAAACACGTTCATGTCGGTAAACAAGGCACCAAACTGAAACAACATGCCCATGCGCCTGCGCGCTGCATAGAGTTGTTGGGTGTTCATCTGCCCGACGTCTTGGCCATCAAAAGTAAGTTCGCCTTGTTGCGCCCTGTATTGCCCGCCTATCAAACGCAAGACGGTGGTCTTGCCGCCGCCAGACACGCCCATGAGGGCTGTGACTTTGCCACGCGGAATGCCAAATGAGATCTCGTTCAAGATGACACGATCCCCATAGCCGAAGCTGAGGTTTTTCAATTCAACCAACAGTGGAGAGGTGGGCAATGTCATGTGTCAAAAAAACAAAAGCCGGGGTCGCCGGCTTTTGAAGGATAAGGCGTTCAGGTGAATCTAGTGTCAATGGATGACGATCTACAAATTTACCTGTCTGCTTACATTTTAACGGGGTAAGTCGCTGGTTCCCATTAAGAATTCATCCACGGCCCGGGCAGCTTGGCGGCCTTCACGGATGGCCCAAACCACCAAAGATTGACCGCGTCGCATGTCGCCCGCTGCAAAAACCTTGGCCACGTTGGTGGCATAGCCGCCTGTGAAATCGGTCGTGGCTTTGGCATTGCCGCGGTTGTCTTTGTCCACACCAAATGCATCCAAGATGGTGGTGACCGGGTTGACAAAGCCCATGGCCAAGAAAACCATGTCGGCGGGGTAGGTTTTTTCGGTACCTGCCACATTGACCAATTTGCCGTATTTGAATTCAACTTCAACGGTTTTGAGACCTGTGACTTTGCCTTTTTCACCCACGAATTCTTGGGTGGAAATGGCAAATTCTCGGGTGCAACCCTCTTCGTGGCTGGAGCTGGTGCGCATCTTCAAAGGCCAATAGGGCCATGTCAAAGGACGGTTTTCCTCCTCGGGCGGTTGCGGCATCACTTCAAACTGGGTCACGCTCTTGGCGCCATGACGGTTGGAAGTGCCCACACAATCGCTGCCGGTGTCGCCACCACCAATCACGATGACGTGTTTGCCATCCGCACGCAATTGGTCTTTGAACTTGTCGCCAGCGTTCACTTTATTTTGCTGTGGCAAGAATTCCATAGCGAAGTGAATGCCCGACAAATCACGGCCAGGCACATTCAAGTCGCGCGATTGCTCAGAACCACCGGCCAACAACACAGCGTCGAAGTCTTTCTTGAGTTGCTCAGGGCTGATGGTTTCTTTGGACCAGTTGGTCACTTTGGAGCCTTCGGGCAAATGGCCCACCATGACGCCGGTTTTAAGGGTCACGCCTTCGGCCACCACCTGCTCTGCGCGGCGGTCGATGTGCGATTTTTCCATTTTGAAATCGGGAATGCCATAGCGAAGCAAGCCGCCAATCCGGTCGTTCTTTTCAAACAAAGTGACGTCGTGACCGGCGCGGGCCAGTTGCTGAGCTGCCGCCATGCCTGCAGGGCCTGAGCCCACCACGGCCACTTTTTTGCCCGTCTTGTGCGTGGCTGGGCGGGGTTTGACCCAGCCTTCTTGCCAAGCACGGTCAATGATGGCGTGCTCAATCGACTTGATGCCTACGGCATCGTCCGCCACATTCAAAGTGCAAGCGGCCTCGCAAGGTGCAGGGCAAATACGGCCCGTGAACTCTGGAAAGTTGTTGGTGCTGTGCAGTACTTCAATGGCGTTTTTCCAATCGCCCTGAAACACCAATTCGTTGAAGTCCGGAATGATGTTGTTAACGGGGCAACCGCTGTTGCAAAACGGTGTGCCGCAGTCCATGCAGCGAGCGCTTTGCGACTTGGCTTGTGCATCGTCCAAACCGATGACGAATTCTTTGTAGTTCTTGACGCGCTCATCCACAGGCTTGTAGCCCTCTTCGAGTCGCTCAAATTCCATGAAACCAGTGATTTTTCCCATGATCAATC
>CAIMUZ010000015.1 GCA_903844775.1 uncultured Burkholderiales bacterium
CTCGCTTCGGATTTGCACCCGCCTTGTCTGTGACGGTTTGGTGGGTTTTAACGGCTTACGCGGTCGAAACCCAATATTTTCCGCAACTCAAAGCCCGCTGGGCCATGGCCATCTTGGGCAGCGCAGCTGTGCTCATGTCTTGGATTTATCCTGGTCAAGCGCTTCAAGTCAGCGCCTCTATTTGGTTGCCGTTGCACTGGGCTTTGGGCATCGCCTCCTATGGCATGTTTGCAGCTGCCGTCATTCATGCGGCCCTCATGACCAGTGCCGAAATTGACATCCGGCAGGGCAATGAAATTCAAAGCGGCCTGCCCTTGCTGACGCTGGAGCGTTTGATGTTCCGGTTTGTCTTGTTGGGGTTTATTTTGCTCACCTTGACCCTGATCGCTGGATTTTTATTTGGCGAACTTCTGTATGGGGCGGCAGGCGCGCATTGGAAATGGGATCACAAAACCGTTTTTTCCATCCTTTCTTGGCTAACTTTTGGCGCCTTGTTGGTCGGTCGTCACCAATTTGGTTGGCGGGGTCGTCGAGCAGTGCGCGTCTTGTACATCGGTTCAGCGTTTTTACTTTTGGCCTATGCAGGTTCGCGCTTTGTGCTTGAAGTCGTTCTGGGGCGCAACCTTTGAAAATTCTCATCTTCTTATTGGCTGTTTTGCTGGGTGTCTGGCTGTGGCGACGAAATCGTCTGGCCGAGCAAAAACGTCGCTCTCAAAATACAGAAAACGCCCCCGCAAAAGACGCACAAGCCCCCACATCGCTGCAACCTAGCCCCATGTTGTCTTGCCAGCATTGCGGTGTTCACATGCCAGAAACTGACATGGTCAAAGGGAAATTGGGCGTTTATTGCTCGCCCGCGCATTGCGAAGCCGCCGCAGATCAAAAGGCTTAGTTCATGCCATGAATCAAGCGGCGGATCCTCATTGCTTTGACAAATGGCAAGACGGTTGGTGCCAAGGCGCTCAAACCTGCAAATCTCCTAATTTTGGTCCTCGCCCACGCCAAGCCGTCATTGACCTGATTGTGGTTCATTCCATCAGCTTGCCGCCTGGTGTTTATGGCGGTGGTGAAGTCAAACAACTGTTTACCAACCAGCTCGATTGGGATGCGCACCCTTACTTTCAAAGTATTCGGGGCCTGGAAGTTTCTTCGCACTTTTTCATTGAGCGCACGGGCACAGTGTGGCAATTTGTCAGCTGCAACGACCGGGCGTGGCATGCTGGCGCATCGGCCTACCGCGGCAGGGAGAACTGCAATGACGATTCGATTGGCATTGAGCTCGAGGGGCTGGAAGGTGACTTGTTCGAAGACTTGCAATACGAGGCTTTAGGTCGCTTGTGTGCGGCACTGGGTCGCCAATACCCCGTTGCGCACATTGCAGGACACGAGCACATTGCGCCTGGCAGAAAAAAAGATCCTGGACCCGGGTTCGACTGGCAACGTCTTCAAAACAATGTGGCATGGCCGTCTCAGTACTTTCCCGAATTTTGAAAATATTTTCGGAAAAATAAAAATATTTTTCAAAATTTTTTATGCCAAGCCAGTGCACCTTTTATGCGCATTTTGGACGGCTCAAGTTCACATGCCCTTTTGAAAAATATGTATTTGCAAGGCTTTGCGAAGGCAAATGCAAGCCAAGCCGCGCCAAATCTCATATCCCTCAAAAAAATGCATATTTAATGCGCTTTTCAAGCGATGCTTTTAGGGTGCGAAATCTGTGCCAAATTTCCTCTCCATTTTGTGGCCTTCGCTGACCGGTACGAACTTTTACATTTCGACCGCTGTACACTACCCCTAGTGGCTTGTATTCATCTCAGACCCCAGATATAGTGTCCCAACGTCAAAGACACGGTCAGGTGAAATGCA
>CAIMUZ010000016.1 GCA_903844775.1 uncultured Burkholderiales bacterium
GAGCGCAAGATTCATTTTGGCGACCACATCGGTGAAAAAGTTTGGCAAGACGTGCCTGGCGAACACCGCGCCAACCTGCGTCGCATCATCGTGACACAAGGTGATACCGAGCCAGCATCGGTTGAGCAGCAACGTCATTTGGGCCTCACAGCGCCTAGCATGTACGACCTGCGCAACTTGTTCCAAATTAACGTGGAAGAAGGCCGTCATTTGTGGGCCATGGTCTATTTGTTGCACAAATACTTTGGCAGAGACGGCCGCGAAGAGGCCGATGCATTGCTGCAGCGTAACAGCGGCAACGAAGACAACCCCCGAATCTTGCAAGCCTTCAACGAGAAAACACCTGACTGGTTGTCGTTCTTCATGTTCACGTACTTTACAGACCGTGACGGCAAGTTTCAGCTGTGTGCTTTGGCCGAATCTGCCTTTGATCCTTTGGCGCGCACCACCAAGTTCATGTTGACCGAAGAGGCGCACCACATGTTCGTGGGCGAGTCAGGCGTGAGCCGCACCATCCAGCGCACAGTGGACGTGATGAACCAACTCAAAACCGACGATGTGGCCAAGCTGCGTGCTGCTGGCGTGATTGACTTGCCCACCATCCAGCGTTACATCAACTTCCACTTCTCCGTCACCATTGATTTATTTGGTGCCGACGAGTCTTCCAATGCGGCTACTTTCTATAGCACAGGACTCAAAGGACGCTACGAAGAAGGCAAGCGCGCTGACGATCATGTTTTGAAGGGCAATACCTACAAAATCTTGGCCGTTGAAGATGGCAAGTTGATCGAAAAAGAAGTGCCCATGCTGAACGCATTGAATGAAGTGCTGCGTGACGACTACATCGTTGATTCCAAGGGCGGTATTGATCGCTGGAACCGCGTCGTTGAAAAGTCAGGCATTTCTTTCAAATTGACGGCCCCTCACAAAGCTTTCCACCGCAACATCGGTTCTTTGTCTGGCTCCAAAATCACGCCCGATGGTCGTGTGGTCACCAGCGAAGAGTGGATGGCCAAAGTGGGCGAGTGGTTGCCAACCAACGAAGACCGCGCCTACGTGGGCAGCCTGATGGGCCGCGTGGTCGAGCCAGGCAAGTTCGCCAACTGGATTGCCCCTCCCGTGATGGGCATTAACCGTCAGGCTGTAGACTTCGACTACGTTCGTTTCAGCTGAGAGCTGATTCAAAAGATTCAACACAGTCGCCATGACCACAGAAGCCGTTTTAATTCAGCAACACCTGATTGACCCCGAAATTTGCATTCGTTGCAACACTTGCGAGTCAGTATGCCCGGTGGGTGCGATCACGCACGACTCACGCAACTATGTGGTCGATGCTGAAAAATGCAATCTGTGCATGGCCTGTGTACCGCCTTGCCCGACGGGTTCTATTGATAACTGGCGCAGCATGCCCAAGGTCAAGGCATATTCCATCGAAGAACAACTGACCTGGGACGATCTGCCAGCGCCCTTGAGCGAAGCTGATTTGCAAGCGAATGGGGTTAACAGCGAAGCCATTGCGCAAGCACCAGAAGCTTCAGGCGGGTCAGAAGCCAAAGCCTCTGCGGCAGTCAGTGCGTCAGGCGAAGCCGTTTTCAATTCATCGGCCTATGGTGCCACTCTGCCGCCTTGGTCTGCTGCGCACGCTTACACCAACTTGTATGGTCCCAAGAAGCCAACCCAAGCCACGGTGGTGGGTAACTTTAAAGTGAACGAAGCGGGTACGACCAACGAAACACATCACATCGTGATTGATTTCGGGAGCATGCCTTTCCCTGTTTTGGAAGGCCAATCGGTGGCCATTGTGCCGCCCGGTGTCGATGCCTTGGGCAAGCCGCACCATGCACGCCAATACTCCATCGCCAGCCCGCGCAATGGGGAGCGCGCTGGGTACAACAATTTGTCTTTGACCGTCAAGCGCGTGACAGAAGACCACGATGGCAAACCGGTCCAAGGTGTGTGCTCCAACTATTTGTGCGACGTCAAAGTGGGCGATACGCTTCAAGTGATTGGTCCGTTTGGCAGCAGTTTCTTGATGCCCAACCATCCAAAATCCAACATCGTGATGATTTGCACTGGCACGGGCAGTGCGCCCATGCGCGGCATGACCGAGTGGCGCCGACGTTTGCGTCAAACGGGGAAATTTGAAGGCGGCAAATTGATGCTGTTCTTTGGAGCCCGTACCCAAGAAGAATTGCCTTATTTTGGACCTTTGCTCAAGTTGCCCAAAGATTTCATTGACATCAACTTTACCTTTTCTCGCACACCAGGTCAGCCTAAGCGCTATGTGCAAGACGCCATGCGCGAACGTGCTGCCGATTTGGTGCCACTCTTGAAAGACCCCCATTCTTTTTTCTATGTCTGCGGCTTAAAAAGTATGGAAGAAGGTGTGGTGTTGGCTTTGCACGATGTGGCCACACAGGCAGGTCTGAATTGGGAGCAGTTGGGTCAGAGTTTGAAACAAGAAGGCCGGTTGCATCTTGAAACCTATTGAGGTTTCTTTTCATTGGCACATGGCGCTCAAGCTAGGGTGGCGCAACCTTTGGCGTGACCTTCGTTCGGGAGAGCTCAATCTTCTCATCGTGTCTGTGGTGTTGGCTGTGGCGGCACTGTCGGCGGTTGGTTTTTTTGCAGACAGAATCCAGTCGGGCTTGTGGCGCGATGCGCGACAACTCATAGGCGGTGATGCTGTGGTGGTCAGCGACAAAGCCACACCCGACAACTTTGTGCAAAAAGCCAAATCACTCGGTCTCACCACCAACACAACGCTCAGTTTCCCCAGCATGGCCCGCGCAGACGATGCGGATGGTGGAGAAGCCAAATTGGTGGCCATGAAGGCGGTTAATTTGGGGTATCCCTTGCGTGGCAGTTTGAGCTTGCTAAGGCCTGCGTCGTCAGACGCATCTAACTCAACAGTCGTCATCACCCGTGAAGTGCCTGCACCGGGAACGGTTTGGGTTGATCCTGCTTTGCTGGACGTGCTTAATTTGCAAGTTGGCAAAACACTTTGGCTCGGCGACAAGGCTTTTCAAATAAGCGCCTTGATCGACAAGGAGCCCGACCGCGGTGCCAACTTCATGAATTTTGCGCCTCGTGTTTTGTTCAACATGCAAGATGTTGACGCAACTGGTTTGATTCAGCCGGCCAGTCGCATCACCTACCGAATGGCAGTGGCGGGCCCAGAAAATCAAACCGATGTTCAAAAGTTTTTAAATTGGGGACGTGAAGAAGTTCTTCAGTCCCATGTTCGAGGCGTGCAAATAGAGTCGATGGAAAGTGGTCGACCTGAAATGCGTCAAACGCTGGATCGTGCAGAAAAGTTTTTGAACCTTGTGGCCTTGCTTGCCGCATTGCTCTGTGCTGTGGCGGTAGCGCTGGCCGCCCGAACCTTTGCCGCGCGACATTTAGATGGCTGCGCTTTGCTTCGGGTACTAGGGCAAAGCCAAAAAACCTTGTCGGTGGCCTATGGTTTTGAATTTGTCAGCGCAGGTTTGGTGGCCAGCCTGCTGGGCTTGGTCTTGGGTTACGGCATTCATCATGCATTTGTTTGGCTACTGGCAGGTTTGGTCGAGGCGCAATTGCCGCCTGCTTCATTGGCACCCGCATTGCTGGGCATGGGCATGGGGTTGACACTTTTGGTGGCGTTTGGTTTACCCCCGGTTTTGCAATTGGCCAGCGTGCCTGCGCTGCGGGTCATTCGACGTGACATGGGGGGGCTCCAGCCTGCATCCTTGGGTGTTTTGATTGCGGGTTTGTTGGGCTTTGCGGGTGCACTCATGTGGGCCAGCCGTGACATGAAGTTGGGCCTCATGACCGTCGGTGGTTTTGCTGTGGCGAGTTTGATATTTGCCGGGGTGACTTGGTTGTGCTTGAAGTTGCTACGCCAATGGGTGCCCTCCGATACAACGCCTCGTTGGTTGTTGCTGGCCACCCGCCAAGTGATGGCTCGACCTGTTTTTGCAGTGGTCCAGGTCAGCGCTTTGTCGGTGGGTTTGTTGGCCTTGGTCTTGTTGGTCTTGCTCAGAACCGACCTGATCAGTAGCTGGCGGAAAGCAACACCTGTCAATGCGCCAGACAGATTTGTGATCAATGTGCAGCCTGATCAAACGCAAGCCTTTCAGGCGGCTCTGGCGCAGTCGGGTGTTCAAGAATACGACTGGTATCCCATGATTCGAGGACGGCTTTTAGCGGTCAATGGCAAGGCGGTGAGCCCCAGTGACTTTGTGGAAGAGCGGGCCAAACGTTTGGTAGATCGAGAATTTAATTTGTCAGCTCGCGCAGCCCAGCCTGAGCACAATGAAGTGGTGCAAGGGCGTTGGCAAGCCGGTGAAACCGATGCCGTGAGCGTGGAAGTGGGCATTGCACAAACACTGGGACTCAAACTGGGCGATCGCCTTCAATTTGATGTGGGCGGTGTGAAGACTGAAGGAAAGATCACATCACTCCGAAAAGTCGATTGGGGTTCCATGCGCGCCAATTTCTTTGTCATGTATCCGGTAGACACCCTGCCCGAAGTGCCCCTGAGTTACATGGCTGCTTTCAAAACGCCCGATGTTAAATCGTTTGAGAGGAATTTGTTGCAGCAGTTCCCGAACATCACCAGCGTGGACTTGAGGGCCTCATTGATTCAGGTTCAAAAAGTTTTGGATCAGGTGATACAAGCTGTTGAATTTTTATTTGTGTTCACTTTGTTGGCCGGACTCTTGGTTCTCATGGCTGCAGTCACTTCCACTCGTGAAGAAAGAAAACGCGAATTTGCCATCATGCGTGCTTTGGGCGCTACGGCGCGGCTGCTCAGTCAAGTTCAAACTTCTGAGTTGATGGGCGTTGGCTTGCTCGCTGGGTTTTTGGCCAGTCTCGTGGCGGAACTGATCGGCTGGGGGTTGGCCCGCTTTGTCTTTGAGTTTGAATGGACGGCTTCACTCTGGGTGCCTTTGGCAGGCGCACTCACAGGCGCTTTGTTAGCCTGGCTTGCGGGTTGGTGGGGGCTGAAAGAAGTTTTGCGGCAACCCGTTTCCCAAACCTTGCGCCAGGCAGCAGAATAACCCCCCCATTTTAAAAAAATCAGGAGGGTGTGAGCAGCACCACCAGTGCCCCTGCGCCGCCCTCTGCAGGTTTGGCCTGAACAAAGGCCATGACTTGATTTTTTTGCACCAACCAACTGTGTACCTTGGATTTCAACACAGGCGTCTTGCCGGGTGAACCCAGGCCTTTGCCGTGCACCACGCGCACACATCGAAGCCCATGCTTGTGAGCGTCACGTATGAATGCGGTGAGGGCCAATCGGGCTTCGTCACTGCGAAGTCCATGCAAATCAATTTCACGTTGAATGGACCAATCGCCCTTGCGTAATTTGCGAGTCACTTCAGGCCCCACGCTGGGTCTCCTGAAGCTCAAGGCGTCGTCGGTGTCGAGCAGGGTGCTGACATCAAATTCATCGCTGAGTGAATCTTTGATGACTTCGGCTTCGTCTTTCGCTCGTTGTGTGGCGATGGGTGCCCGGGGCGTTTGAGGCAAATGGGCCTGATTGTGGACAGGCAGCGGTGCCACATTGCCAATGGCGCGAACAAATAAGTTTTTCTCAGCTTCAAGTTTCTTAAGCTCGGCCGCCCGCGCGGCCGCCTCAGCAGCTGCCTTGGCCTGTGCCAGCGCAATTTGCTTTTGAATGTGTTTGAGATCTTGAAGCGATTGAAATTTCACAAGCCCATATTGCCACAAGGTCATGGCACTGCAGGCGCTGTTTATAAAACACCTTGCTCTGCCATGGAAAATGCTTGGCCCGGCCCCACAATGACGTGATCTAGTACGCGAACATCCACCATGGCCAAGGCTAATTTCAAGGTTTTTGTGAGGTGCAAATCTGCAGGGCTGGGATGCACAGAACCACTGGGATGGTTGTGCGCCAACACCACGGCAGCGCTGTGGTGATGCAGCGCTCGAAGCACCACCTCGCGGGGGTACACACTGGTTTGGCTGAGCGTGCCCCGAAACAAAGTTTCCATGCACACCAGCTTGTGCTGGGCGTCTAAGAACAGCATGGCAAACACCTCGTGTGCTTTGTGAGCCAAATTAAGTTGCAGATAAAACTGAACGCTGGCAGCACTTTGCATGACTTCCCGGGTCGAGAGCTGCTGGGCCATGGCGCGTTTGGCCAACTCCATGACGGCCAATAACTCAGATTTCTTGGCAGGACCCAAGCCTTTGATGGGTAGTTGATGGGCTGCTGGTGTGAGCAGTAAATTGGCCAGCCCGCCACTGGCCAGCAAAATGTCTTGTGCCAGTTGCAGTACATTGCGGCCCGTCACCCCTGTTCTCAGTAGCAGGGCCAATAGCTCGGTATCGCTCAAGGCACTGGGGCCGCGGGTGAGTATTTTTTCCCGGGGGCGGGTGTCTTGGGGTAATTCTTGGAGATTCATGGGCTTTCTGTTGAGATAAATGCCCCTGATTGAGGCTTTTTAGGACGAAAGCCGCAGAAGCTTTTTACAATGGCGCATTCGACTGATGGAGTCTGAACCCAATGGCCAGTCCATGGCACGGTTTGGATTTTCATTAGCCTGCTTTGAATTGCGTTGAATGCGCCTTCAAGGCTCATTTCGCAGAATTAAGTTTTATGACCACAGTCCAAGCCGGATCCTTTTTAACGCTGCATTACCGATTGGCCGGGCCTCAGGGAACGTTGATCAACACCTTTGAGGACAAGCCTGCCACTTTGTCCTTGGGCTCGGGTGAGTTGTCACCTGGCATGGAAGCTTGTCTCATGGGCTTGGAAGAAGGTGTACGCACCACGTTTGAGCTGACCCCGGGCGTCGCTTTTGGCGATCGCAACCCCGACATGCAGCAATGGGTGGCGCGCAAATTATTAGCGCAGCTGGGCGCATCACAAGAACACTATGTGCCCGGCGATGTGGTTCAGTTTCCGACACCCGACGGCCATGGCACCTATGCAGGCGCTGTGATGCAAGAGGCCGATGATGGCGCTGTCTTGTTTGACTTCAATCATCCCTTGGCGGGTCATCCCGTCACGTTTGAAGTTCATGTCATTGGTATTTTATAAAAGCACTATAAGCATATGAAAGCAAATATGGGCGTACAAGAAATTTTGTTGGCTGAACCGCGCGGCTTTTGTGCTGGCGTCGACCGAGCCATCGACATTGTGGAAGCGGCCATTGCCAAATTTGGTCGGCCTATTTATGTACGCCACGAAATTGTGCATAACACCTACGTGGTCAACGATCTCAAAACCAAAGGTGCTATCTTCATTGAAGAGCTTAGCGATGTGCCGCCTGGCGCCACCTTGGTGTTCAGCGCGCATGGTGTGAGCAAAGCCGTACAGGCCGAAGCAGAAGCGCGCGGCTTCACAATTTTTGACGCGACCTGCCCCTTGGTGACCAAGGTGCACGTGGAAGTGGCCAAGCTGCACAAAGAAGGTTATGAGTTCATCATGATTGGCCACAAGGGCCATCCTGAAGTGGAAGGCACCATGGGCCAATTGCCCGATGGCATTCACTTGGTGGAAGATGTGCACGATGTGGTCAACGCGCATCCTAAGCAAACCGAGCTTTTGGCGGTGGTCACCCAAACCACTTTGAGTGTGGACGATGCTGCCGAAATTTTGCAAGCTGTGAAGGCGCGCTTTCCCAAAGTGCGTGAACCCAAACAACAAGACATTTGCTACGCGACTCAAAACAGACAAGATGCGGTCAAGCTCATGGCCCCTCAAATAGATGTTTTGGTGGTGGTGGGCAGTCCTACCAGTTCTAATAGCAACCGTCTGCGTGAATTAGGCAGCCGAATGGGTGCGGACAGTTACATGATTGACAGTGCAGAAGAACTCCAAAATGAGTGGTTCATCGGCAAACACCGTGTGGGCCTCACTGCCGGCGCTTCGGCCCCAGAAGTTTTGGTGCAGGATGTGATCCATCGCTTGCGCGCCTTGGGCGCTACGTCCATTCGCAAATTGGATGGTGTGACAGAAACCATCAAGTTCCCCTTGCCCAAAGGCCTCAAATTAAACGATGGCCATTGATTTATTGGCCGCCTCATAATTATTCAAATGCTAGACATTCTCCTGCTCCGAAAAGACCTCGATGCCGCTGTCGCGCGCTTAGAGACTCGTAAAAAACCACAAGCTTTCTTGAATGTTGAAAAGTTTCGCGCCTTAGAAACAGAGCGCAAAACTTTACAAACACGCACTGAAGAATTGCAAAGCCAACGCAACAGTTTGTCCAAGCAAATTGGCATGTTGAAAGCCAAAGGCGAAAGCACCGATCAAGTGATGGCCGATGTTGCCATCATCAAAACGGAACTTGACGCGTCGGCTTTGCGTTTGGAGGCTTTGCAAGCTGAATTGCAAGACATGCTTTTGGCCGTGCCGAACTTGCCACACGACAGCGTGCCACTGGGTGCCGATGAACATGGCAACTTAGAGGTGCGCAAGTGGAGCGTCGATGGCAAGGGCCCCAAGACCTTTGACTTTGAAGTACGCGATCACGTAGACATTGGTGAGAAGCTGGGCTTGGACTTTGACATCGGTATCAAGTTGTCTGGCGCACGCTTCACTTTCATGCGCGGTCAAATTGCACGCATGCACCGTGCGCTGGCGCAGTTCATGTTGGACACGCAAACACAAGAACATGGCTACACAGAGTGCTATACACCCTATATCGTCAATGCAGACACTTTGCGTGGCACCGGCCAATTGCCTAAGTTTGAAGGCGATTTGTTTGCTGCCAAAAAAGGCGGGCAAGATTCTGAAGAAGGCGCAGAAAGCCAAGCGCTCTATTTGATTCCCACCTCTGAAGTCACCTTGACCAATGTCGTGCGCGATGAAATTTTGGCAGAGTCCGATTTGCCCATGAAACTCACAGCACACACGCCGTGCTTTCGTTCAGAAGCGGGCAGTGCAGGGCGTGATACACGCGGCCTGATTCGTCAGCACCAGTTTGATAAAGTAGAGATGGTGCAAATTGTGCATCCAGAAAAAAGCTATCAAGCGCTGGAAGAGATGACGGGTCACGCTGAGGCCATTCTGCAAAAGCTAGGCTTGCCTTATCGTGTGATGTTGCTGTGCTCTGGTGACATGGGCTTTGGTGCTACCAAAACGTATGACCTTGAGGTGTGGGTGCCAGCGCAAGGTACTTACCGTGAAATCAGTTCTTGCTCAAACTGCGAGGCATTCCAGGCGCGTCGTTTGCAGGCGCGTTTTAAAAATGCGCAAGGCAAGAATGAATTGGTGCACACTTTGAATGGCTCTGGGTTGGCGGTAGGACGTGCGCTTGTGGCCGTGCTGGAGAATTATCAGAATGCAGACGGTTCTGTAACGGTACCTGAAGTTTTGCGGCCTTATATGGGTGGCATGACTGAGTTGCGTGCTTAAGTTTGTGTTGTAAGCGCGCTGGTAGAATTTGCGGCAGTGACCAGCCGCAATGTTGAACGCAGGAGAAGTGGCAGAGTGGTCGAATGTACCTGACTCGAAATCAGGCGTGGTGGCAACATCACCGTGGGTTCGAATCCCACCTTCTCCGCCATATATCGGCTTAGCTATTAAATAGCCCGCTTTTGCACAGATTAACGTTAAATTACCGAACCCTACACATGGAGAC
>CAIMUZ010000017.1 GCA_903844775.1 uncultured Burkholderiales bacterium
CAGCTTGTGTTGGAGCAAGCGGCCGAAATCAAAGAAATTGCCAAGCGCGGCAAAGACCCCTTGGCCGGTACTTTGCGTTTGGGTGTGATCTACACCATTGGCCCTTATTTGTTGCCTGACCTGATGCGTCAGATCATGAAGAAGGCGCCGCAAATGCCTTTGATGTTGCAAGAGAATTTCACCGTCAAACTGATGGAGATGCTGCGCGCTGGTGAAATTGATTGTGCCATCTTGGCTGAGCCTTTTCCCGATACTGGATTGGCCACCGCTGCTTTGTACGATGAGCCCTTCATGGCGGCATTGCCGGTCAAGCATTTGCTGGCCCAGAAAAAATCGCTCACGGCAGAGCAACTTAAAAACGAAACCAGGTTGCTGCTTGGCACTGGTCATTGCTTCAGAGACCATGTGCTCGAAGTGTGTCCCGAGTTTGCAAGGTTTTCTAGCAATGCAGAAGGCATTCGCAAAAGTTTTGAAGGCTCTTCCCTGGAAACCATCAAGCACATGGTGGCGGCTGGCATGGGCGTTACTTTGGTGCCGCGTTTGTCGGTGCCTGCTGAAGCACTCGCCAAAGAACCCAAGCGCAAAAAGCACGAGGATCCTGACATCGCTTACTTGCCCATCGTGGACGAAGCAGGCGGTTTGCCACCCACACGCCGTGTGGTCTTGGTTTGGCGCAAAAGCTTCACGCGCTACGAGGCCATTGCCGCACTTCGCAACGCCATTTATGCATGTGAGTTGCCAGGTGTGAAGCGATTGTCATGATGCCTGCACGCGCTGCTTGAAGTTGGAAAGTTTCTCATTCCATGCGTGAAAAAATCAGCTTGTATTTAGACCTGATTCGTTGGAATCGACCTGCCGGTTGGCTCTTGCTGCTGTGGCCAACGCTGTCTGCTTTGTGGGTCGCTGCCAATGGTTTTCCAGGATGGCATTTGCTGATTGTTTTCACACTGGGCACCATCCTCATGCGCAGTGCAGGGTGTTGCTTAAACGATGTGGCCGACCGTGATTTTGACAAGCATGTCAAACGAACCGCCGACCGGCCAGTGACCAGTGGCCGCATTGACGTGAAAGAAGCCTTGATGCTCGGTGCGGCGCTGGCATTGATCGCGTTTGGACTGGTCCTCACTTTGCGCACTGAAACCATGGCTTGGTCTTTTGCCGCAATGGCCGTGGCAGTGGCCTATCCCTTTGCCAAACGCGTTGTCGCGATGCCGCAGGCCGTGCTGGGTGTTGCATTCAGTTTTGGCATTCCCATGGCGTTTGCGGCTGTCACTGGCGAAGTGCCAATCATCGCGTGGGCGCTGTTGCTCGGCAACTTGTTTTGGGTCTTGGCGTACGACACCGAATACGCCATGGTGGACCGCGATGACGATTTGAAAATTGGCATGAAAACTTCGGCCATCACTTTGGGCACATGGGATGTGGCGGCCGTGATGTTTTTTTATGCTGCCTTTGTGGGTGTTTGGGGTGTGGTGCTAGACGCAGCCGACAAGCCCCTTTTGTTGGCAGGCTTGGCTGCCGCTTCACTCCAAGCGGCGTGGCATTTTTTGCTCATCAAAGACCGAACACGTGAGGGTTGTTTCAAAGCATTTCGCATGAACCACTGGGTGGGTTTTGCCGCCTTTGTGGGCGTGGCACTGAGCTACCTCTGATCAGTCCTTGCCGAACTCATCACCCAATTCGCCTGCGCGTTTCTGGGCCGCCAGCATGGCTTTCACAAAAGCTTCTTTGACATGGTCGTTGGCCATGGAGGTGAGTGCTGCATAGGTGGTGCCGCCTTTTGAAGTGACGCGCTGGCGCAGTACTTCGGGCGGCTCTGTAGATTGACGCGCCAGATGGGTGGCGCCGCCAAAGGTGGCTTTGGCCAAGTGGTAAGCCTGTTCTTGGCTGAAGCCCATTTGCACGCCAGCCTCGGTCATGGCCTCTAAAAAATAAAACACATAGGCAGGCCCCGAACCCGACAGGGCAGTGACCCCGTCCAAATCGGATTCTTCATGAACCCACAGCCACTCGCCCGTGCTTTGCAAGACCTTTTCGACCCATTGTTTGTCCAGTGCCGACACACCAGCACGGGCAAACAATCCGGTGATGCCTTGTCCGACCAAGGCGGGCGTATTGGGCATGCTGCGCACCACCCGATCGGTTTGAAGCCAGCGCGCAATGCTCTCGCTTCGAATGCCTGCGGCCACCGACAAATGAAGTGCCTTTTTCGTGAAAGCGGCTACCGGTAAAGCAGCCTCTTTGAAAACTTGAGGTTTCACTGCCCAAACCACCAAATCTGCATCCGCCAAAACTGCAGAGGCAACAGCTTGAACATCGACTCCCAATGCCTGTTGAAGTTTGGCGGCAGTCTCAGCAAAGGGTTCAATCACAACCACTTGCTTGGGTGCAAGGCCTTCCCGAAGGAGGCCACCCAAAATGGCACTGGCCATGTTGCCGCCGCCAATAAAGGCCAATCGCATTTTTTGAAAATCAATGTGAGTCGATGCAGTCATGAGTCATTCTTGAAAAATAAGGGGCCATTGAAGGGCTTGGCCTCAGTTTGTATGATTGTGTCTGATTCTGCCTATTAGGCGTATTGTCTCTTTTTCGGAAGATCGCTTTCGGTTAATCTTCAAGATATGAACTACATCCTTGCACTTGACCAAGGCACCACCAGCTCTAGGGCGGTGCTGTTCAACCGCAATGGCCAGCCCGTTGCGACAGCTCAACAAGAGTTCACACAATACTTTCCCAAGCCAGGATGGGTCGAGCACGACGCACTTGAAATTTGGCTGACGCAAAAAAAAGTCATGCACGACGTTCTTTTGAAGGCGGGCGTTTCTGCGCTTCAAATTCAGGGCATAGGCATCACCAACCAACGCGAAACCAGCGTGGTTTGGGATCGAAGAACAGGCCAGCCGATTGCACCCGCCATCGTTTGGCAAGATCGCAGAACCGCCGTTCTTTGTGACAAGCTCAAAAGCCAAGGTCTTGCGGCAGACATTCAAAAGAAAACAGGTTTGGTTTTAGACGCTTATTTTTCAGCCACCAAAATTGCCTGGCTGCTCGATCATGTGCCAGGCGCTCGGCGTCTGGCGGAGCAGGGTCATTTGGCTTTTGGCACCATCGATACGTGGCTTGTTTGGCAACTCACGGGAAGTCGAATTCATGCGACCGATCCCAGCAACGCGTCGCGAACTTTGTTGTTCAACTTGCACACACAAGCATGGGATGCAAGCTTGCTAAAGCAATTCAACATACCCGCTTCGATCTTGCCCAAAGTGGTGCCCAGCAGCGGTGTGTTGGCCGAGACAGATGCGCATCTGCTGGGCGTGTCTGTGCCCATTGCCGGCTTGGCGGGTGATCAACAAGCAGCCACTTTTGGACAAGCTTGTTTTGCGCCAGGCATGGCCAAGAACACCTATGGCACCGGCTGTTTCATGCTCATGAACACGGGCCATGTGCCGGTTCAAAGCCGCCATCAATTGCTCACCACCGTGGCGTGGCAAGGCCCCAAGCCTGTTGCCAAGGCGTGGCATGCAACCGCCTACGCGCTGGAGGGTTCTGTGTTCATGGCCGGCGCCACGGTGCAATGGCTGCGTGATGGTTTGCAAATCATTCAAAAAGCCAGCGACATTGAAACGCTGGCGGCCAGCGTGCCCCACACGGGCGATGTTTTTTTGGTACCCGCCTTTGCAGGGCTGGGGACCCCCGATTGGGATGGCCAAGCGCGTGGCACTTTGATTGGCATGACACGTGGCACCACACGCGCCCACATTGCGCGTGCAGCCTTAGAGGCCATTGCGTGGCAGGTGGCGGATGTGTTTTTGGCGATGTCCAAAGACAGTGGTTTGGCATTGACCGAACTGCGCGTCGATGGCGGTGCCAGCCAAAATAATTTACTCATGCAAATGCAGGCCGATGCCTTGGGCGTGCCGGTGCTGCGCGCCAGCGTGACAGAAACCACTGCATTAGGTGCTGCTTATTTGGCGGGCCTGGCCACTGGATTTTGGGCGGGTTCCGATGAAATCACAGCCCAATGGTCGCTTGATCGCAAGTTTGTCCCACAAGCCACGGCGCGCGCCATTCAAGCAAGGCAAACAGGCCATGCCCGTTGGCGCGAGGCGGTAGACCGGTCGCGATCTTGGGCCAAAGATTGAAGATGGCATGAACCCTTTGTTGACAGACAGGGCGCAGTTGCTTGCGCAATTGGACCATGCGCAAGAGTTTGACCTCGCCATCATTGGTGGCGGTGCGACGGGTCTGGGCGTTGCCGTTGATGCGGCCGTTCGAGGTTTGAAAGTGGTGCTCTTAGAAGCCCATGACTTTGCCAAAGGCACATCGTCACGCTCCACCAAATTGGTTCATGGTGGTGTTCGTTATTTGGCGCAAGGTCATTTGCCTTTGGTGTGGGAAGCTTTGCGGGAACGCCAACACCTGCTCTCAAATGCGCCCCACTTGGTTCATCCCATGCCCTTTGTCATGCCCGCATATCGGCGAACTGATCAATGGTTGTATGGCTCGGGTTTGAAGCTTTATGACTTGCTGGCGGGACCTGCCAGGCTGGGCCCCACTCGGTTTTTAAGTCACGCAGAAACTTTGCTGGCCCTGCCTGGCGTCAGGATCACGAATCTGGTGGGAGGCGTTGAATATTGGGATGCCCAATTTGACGATGCCCGCTTGGCCTTGGCTTTGGCGCGCACTGCCGCTTCCCACGGCGCACTCATGCTCAACCACATGCCAGTGACGGGGCTGATCACGGCGTATCCTGCGGGCCGTGTTCAAGGCCTGCGCTGCCAAGACACAGAGACCGGCCAAGAACGCAGTTTGAAAGCCCGTTGTGTGGTCAATGCCACGGGTGTCTGGGTTGACCAAATTGAGGCCATGCTGCATTCCCAAGCAGGCCCGGCGAGCGATGCCAAACTGCCGCATGCGGTCAGGCCCAGCCAGGGGGCTCACTTGGTGGTGGATGCTTCGTTCTGGCCGGGTTCAACGGCCCTGCTGGTGCCTCACACCCAAGACGGTCGGGTCTTATTTGCAGTGCCATGGCAGGGCAAAGTTTTGTTGGGCACCACCGACACGCCCAGAAACCAAGTCGAATGGGAGCCGCAGGCGCTTGAATCTGAAATTGATCAAATTTTGCAAGAGGCTGCTCAATATTTGGTCAAAGTGCCACGGCGATCGGATGTCACCAGTGTTTGGGCGGGGCTCAGGCCTTTGGCCAGAAAAGATGAGAATGCCAAAGAACAAGGTGCCACTCAAAACGTCAGCCGTGAGCATGCAGTCAAGGTGGCATCGAATGGATTGGTCAGCGTCACCGGTGGCAAGTGGACCACCTACCGCGCCATGGCAGCCGATGTGATGCAGTCCATTCGCGCAGCCCGCTTGGTTTCATTGACCGCCAACGATGTCACGCTGGAAACCCCGTTGTGGGGCGCTCCGTCAGAGGTGCAGACGGCCGCTGAGACACAAACCGCCTCAATCGGCCCCTATGGAACAGACGCCCCATTGCTGGCGACATTGCCAGGCGCTGACCATTGGTTAACACCGCAGCTCAGCGAAGCGATGGTGAGGTTTGCGGCTCGCTATGAATATGCGCGCACCGTGGAGGATGTCCTGGCGCGCCGAAATCGATTGCTGTTCTTAGACGCCGCCGCCGCCTTGGCGATCGCCCCTCAAGTTGCACAGATATTAAGCACTGAAATGGACGCTTCCCCCCAACTGGCGTCTTTTGAAGTCTTGGCAAAGGCTTACCAAGCGCCCATTTAAGTGCCCTTGGCGGGTGACTTTGGGGTTTATCTCCCGGAAACATTGCGATTTCTTCGAATTTTGAGGCCCGAAAGTGTTGACACGGCCAAAAAGTATTGTAATATCGCGGGCTTCGCTTGTAAAAAAGGCGGAGTTATCTACCCAAACTAAAGCATTGCGAGTGGTTCGCAGTGTGGATGACGGGTCCAAGACTGATCTTGGTGCTTCAGGTAAACAAGCTCTGTGTTCAAACATCAGAGCGCTGGCTACAAGGGGTGCACAAGGTGCAAGTTGGGAAATATTGAAATGATTCAGACAGAAACTCGGTTGGATGTTGCCGACAACACCGGCGCTAAGTCCGTCCTTTGCATCAAGGTGCTTGGCGGATCAAAGCGTCGTTACGCCAGTGTTGGCG
>CAIMUZ010000018.1 GCA_903844775.1 uncultured Burkholderiales bacterium
GCAACGAGTTTTGCATTCAGATCAAAGGCTTGGTCCGTGCCCGTCCTGAAGGCACCACCAACGACGGCCTCAAAAGCGGCAAGATTGAAATCTTGTGCCACGAATTGACGGTACTCAACCCTTCTGTCACGCCCCCGTTCTTGCTCGACGACGACAATCTGTCAGAAACCACGCGCCTCACACACCGTGTTCTAGATTTGCGCCGTCCTTACATGCAAAACAACCTGATGCTGCGCTACAAAGTGGCCATGGAAACGCGTAAGTTCTTGGATGAGCATGGGTTCATTGACATTGAAACGCCCATGTTGACCAAGAGCACACCCGAAGGCGCGCGCGATTATTTGGTGCCCAGCCGTGTGCACGATGGCCACTTCTTTGCGTTGCCACAGTCGCCCCAGTTGTTCAAACAATTGCTCATGGTCGCCGGTTACGACCGCTACTACCAAATCACCAAGTGCTTCCGAGACGAAGACTTGCGCGCTGACCGCCAACCTGAATTCACGCAGATTGATATTGAAACGTCCTTCTTGGGCGAGCAAGAAATCCGCGACATGTTTCAGGGCATGATCAGTAGCGTGTTCCAGAAGGTTTTGAACATTGACTTGGGTACTTTTCCGGTCATGGCTTATTCAGAAGCCATGCACCGCTTCGGTTCTGACAAGCCCGATCTGCGCGTTAAGCTGGAGTTCACGGAACTGACGGACATCATGGGCGATGTCGACTTCAAAGTGTTCAGCACACCCGCCACCACCCCAGGTGGTCGCGTGGTGGCTTTGCGCGTGCCCGGTGGCGCCGAAATCAGCCGCGGTGAAATCGACGGCTACACCGAGTTCGTCAAGATCTATGGCGCCAAAGGCTTGGCCTGGATCAAGGTCAACGAAGTTGCCAAAGGCCGTGAAGGTTTGCAAAGTCCCATTGTCAAGAATTTGCACGATGCCGCCCTTGCCGAAATACTCAAACGCACCCAAGCGCAAGACGGTGATATCTTGTTCTTCGGTGCCGATAAAGCCAAAGTGGTCAACGACGGCATTGGCGCGTTGCGCCTCAAAATTGGCCACAGCGAATTTGCCAAAAAATCGGGCTTGTTCGAAAACCGTTGGGCGCCGTTGTGGGTGGTGGACTTCCCCATGTTCGAGTTCGACGAAGAATCACAGCGCTACACTGCCGTACACCATCCTTTCACCGCGCCCAAAGACGGCCACGAAGATTGGATGGTCACGGCCCCCGAGAAGTGCATTGCCAAAGGCTATGACATGGTTTTGAATGGCTGGGAAATTGGCGGTGGTTCCGTTCGAATTCACCGTGCCGATGTCCAGCAGAAAGTGTTTGATGCCCTGAAAATTACCCCGGAAGAAGCGCAACACAAATTTGGCTTCTTGCTCGACGCGCTGCAATATGGCGCGCCACCCCACGGTGGTTTGGCCTTTGGCGTAGACCGCATCATCACCTTGATGACGGGTGCAGAGTCCATCCGTGATGTGATTGCTTTTCCGAAAACACAGCGTGCTCAGTGCTTGCTCACACAAGCGCCAAGCCCTGTGGACGAAAAGCAATTGCGCGAGTTGCACATTCGGGTTCGCAACCCTGAAGTCGTGAAGGCTTAAAACAACAAAAAAAGCCGCTGAAGTTTCAGCGGCTTTTTTCTTCAGAGCCTCTGCGGCTCGTTTTCATGCGACGTCTATCACGCGATGTTCAAACGCCACAAAGACGTCACCTCAGCAGCTCGCGCAGCGTGCAATGGGTCTGATTCATCCAGTGCTTTCTTGTGCTCAGCTTTGGTGTCAATTTTTCCAATCACTTTGAGACCTGCTGAAGCGATCCACGCTTCCAATTCAGCGCGTGTTCTCAAGCCCAAATGCTCAGCCAAGTCGGACAAGATCAGCCAGCCTTCGCCTGTCGGTGTGAGGTGCGCTGCCAAGCCAGCCAAAAACCCTTTCAGCATGGCACTGTTTTCATCGTAAATGGTGCGTTCGATGGGCGCGCTGGCGCGGGCGGGCAGCCAAGGGGGGTTACAAACTACCAAAGGCGCTTTGCCGGGTGGAAAGAGGTCGGTTTGAATCAACTCAACTCGATCGCTCAGCCCCAATCGCTTAATGTTTTCTTTGGCGCAGGCCAAGGCACGGGGGTCAAGGTCAGTGCTCACCACGCGTTTGACACCGCGCTTGACCAACACAGCAGACAAAATCCCTGTGCCCACACCAATGTCAAAAGCCAACTCTGAATCTGGCAAAGGCGCATCGGCAACAAGTTGGATGTATTCGCCGCGAACGGGTGAAAAAACACCATAGCTGGGGTGAATTCGGTTGTGGGGTGCGCTGCCCAGTGCAGGAATTTCCATGCCCTTTTGATGCCACTCATGGGCGCCCACCAGGCCCAGCAGCTCACGCAATGAAGTGACGCACCCCTGGGTGCCTGCTGGACCCCAAGCCTCTTTCATGGCGACTCGCCAATCGGGTGCGCGGCGCAGACTGATTTGACGATCTGGATTGATCTGGATCAAGATCATGCTCAATGTGCGGGCGCGCTGTGACTGAGCTTGGCGATGAAGATGGAAGTTTTCTTGAGGTGTCGGGGCCACCTCTGGGTGGGTTTTGGAAGCCCTGCGAACTTTTTTCGGAGCGTCACATCGGCGTGCCAACGCTTGTAGTAACAATCGGGCATTTTGAAAGTCGCCTCGCCAGAGCATGCCGGTGCCTGCACAGGCCAATCGGTAGGCGCTGTCGGCGCTCAGGGTGTCGTCTGCCAACACCACACGCTTGGGAACAGGCGCGCCACGCTCGCTGCGCCACTCATCTTCGCAGGTATGGCCGTTTTCTTGCCATGTTAAGTGGGTCGATAAATCAGCAGGGGAGACGATGGGGCTGGCGGAGGATTGAGTGCTTTGCATGGGGTGATCATAGGCGTTTGTCAGGCCCTTGCGGCGAAACTAAAAAGCAGCCCCAAGATCATGCAGAATGCACAGGTGATGAAAGTCCATTCCTACAAAATTCCTCAATCGGTCTTGGTGGTGATCTACACGCCGTCTGCTGATGTGCTGCTCATTCGCCGGGCAGACGCCGGTACATGGCAGTCTGTCACGGGCAGCAAAGATTTTGAAGCCGAATCATGGGAAGCAACGGCCGCCCGAGAAGTTTGGGAAGAAACGGGTCTCAATGCGCAAGACCCCTCTTGTGTTTTGACCGATTGGGCCATTGAAAACAGGTATGAAATTTATCCAGCCTGGCGTTATCGTTACGCGGTCGATGTCAGCCACAACTTAGAGCGGGTGTTTGGTTTGGCTTTGCCCTCACGCATGCCCATTCAACTAAGTCCTGCAGAGCACACTGAATTCAAATGGGCCCCTTGGAAGGAGGCCGCCGACACTTGTTTCTCGCCCTCCAATGCGGAGGCCATTCTGATGTTGCCGCGCTGGCTGCAGTGCACTTCATGAAAAAAGAGAAATCAGCCTTTTTGAAAGTGGCCACGTACAACATCCACAAAGGTGTTCAGGGCTTAGGGCTCGCGCGCAGGTTGGAAATTCACAATTTGGGTTTGGCCATTGAACAATTAGACGCTGACATTGTGTGTTTGCAAGAAGTCCGGAAAGTTCACAGACGCGAAGAAAAATATTTCAAGCATTGGCCTGAACTGCCACAAGCCGAGTTCTTGGCGCCGCCAGGATACTTTTCAATTTACACGACCAATGCGTTCACTCGGCATGGTGAGCACGGCAATGCATTGTTGTCACGATGGCCTGTTGTATCTCATAGGCACGAAGATATTTCCGACCATCGATTTGAGCAGCGTGGGTTGTTGCACGTGGAAGTTCAAGTCGGTGAGTCGCATGTCCATGCGCCAGTGAATGTGCATGTCATTGTGGTGCACTTAGGCTTAATTCCAGCCAGTCGCGTTAGGCAAGTCAAACAGCTGTATCAGTACATTGAACGCGAAGTGCCCAAGGATGCACCGCTTCTGGTGGCGGGTGACTTCAACGACTGGGGCCATCGAATTTCAAACATGATGCTGGCGCAACAGTTAAAGGAATGGCAGGCGCCAAAGCAATGGACCTATCCCTCCAGACTGCCGATCGTTCAACTGGACCACGTTTATGCCAAGGGACTGACGCCAGTGAGTCAAATGGTGTTGCATGGCAAAATCTGGCGCCGCATGTCAGATCACTTGCCCTTGGTGGCGCAGTTTGACCTATGAAAAGTCACCCTGTTCTTCGTGATGGACATCAAGTCAAACTTTTGCAGGGCGGTGCTGAATTTTTTCCTGAATTGATTCGGGCCATTGATGCTGCGCGGTCTCACATTCAGCTTGAAACCTATATCTTTAATTTCTTTGGTGATGGTGCACAAGTCGCTTCAGCCTTGGAGCGTGCTGGTTCCCGAGGGCTTCGGGTTTGGGTGGTCGTCGATGGGGTAGGGACGCCCAAGTTGAGCGAAGATTGGCGAATTCGCTTTGACAGAGCCGGCGTCGAGTGGCGCGTCTATTCGCCGTTAGGGACTTTAGGTTTGCTCATCCCCAATCGATGGCGAAGGCTGCATCGCAAACTGTGTGTGATCGATGGTCAACTGGCTTTTTGTGGCGGCATCAATATTTTGGATGATTTACATGACCCGCAACACGGGGCATTGCCATACCCTCGACTCGATTTTGCAGTTTGCGCGACGGGCGCATTGGTGCAGGAGGTTCAGGAAGCGAGCACACAATTGTGGTGGCGCATGCAGGCGGTAAGGCATGTGCAGCAGCAAAACTTTCCGGAAGCATTCAGCTCTTTCAGGGCGGCTGGTTTGCATTTCTCTTGGCTGCACGATGCTAACTTGCTCGATGCGAATGGTTGGATCGCGCGCGCAGGCTTGCTGCTGCGTGACAATGTGTTGCACCGCGGACAAATTGAAAAGGCGTACCTCAAAGCCATTGGCATGGCGCGCTATGAGATTGTGATTGCCAATGCCTACTTCTTGCCGGGTCGAAAGTTAAGACAAGCTTTGGTGCATGCTGCCAAACGCGGCGTTCGGGTGCGTTTACTTTTACAAGGGCGCTATGAATACTTCATGCAATACCATGCGGCGAGACCCGTCTATCGGCAAATGTTAGAGGCGGGGGTGCAAATTTATGAATATCATCAGAGTTTTCTGCACGCCAAAGTTGCTGTCATAGACGCCCAGCATGAGCGGCCATGGGCCACAGTGGGTTCCTCCAATTTGGACCCCTTGAGTCTGTTGCTGGCTCGGGAGGCCAATGTGGTTGTGGCCGATGGTCACTTTGCAAAGGTTTTGCATGAAGCGCTGACGCGTGCCATTGCCAGTGGCAGTGATCAAATCATGCCGGAGACGCTGCTGAAAAGGGCGCCATTCCAAAGGGCCATGGACTGGGTGGCCTTTGGTCTGATGCGTTTAGCGATCTGGCTCACTGGAAACCGCTACTAACTCGGCTTACCGGCCTGCGACGAGCATGACCATTCACGTGAAAGTGACTTCAATCGCTGGTACGATCTCGCTTTGACATTTCAAAACAGAAGCTTATGACTGCTCCCTCCAACTTGCCCGCAGAGGACATGGGTACGCCTATGTCCGTGAAGATTCGCGAGCGTATCTTGGCAGCACGCAAACGGTTCAATGCCAACGACAACATTGCAGAATTTATTCACCCAGGCGAACTTGAACATTTGCTGGACGAGGTCAGCGAGAAAATGCAAACCGTGTTGGACAGCATGGTGATTGACACGAACAACGACCATAACACTCAGCAAACAGCACGCCGGGTCGCCAAAATGTATCTGAAGGAAGTTTTCAAAGGGCGATACGTAGAGTGCCCTGAGGTCACAGAATTTCCCAATGCCGAGCGTTTAAATGAACTCATGATTGTGGGGCCCATCACTGTGCGCAGTGCCTGCAGCCATCACCTGTGCCCTGTGATTGGCCAAATTTGGATTGGCGTGATGCCCAATGAGCATACCAATGTGATTGGCCTTTCCAAATACGCGCGCTTGGCCGAGTGGGTCATGGGTCGCCCCCAAATTCAAGAAGAAGCCGTGGTCCAGTTAGCAGACCTGATCCAGCGCAAAACGCAACCCGATGGTTTGGCCATCGTGATGGAAGCCAGCCACTTCTGTATGGGCTGGCGCGGTGTGAAAGACATGGACAGCAAAATGATCAATTCCGTCATGCGTGGCGTGTTTTTGAAAAATGCCAATTTGCGCCGTGAGTTCCTGTCATTGATTCCTAGAAAGGCCTGATCATGTTGGTTCGTTTACTTTATGCAAGCCGCGCGGTTGATCCAAAGCCTTCTGTCATTGAGTCCATCTTGTCCCAGTCTCGGCAATTCAACCCCAGCACGGGCATTACCGGTATCTTGGTCTATGGCGGCGGCATTTTCTTGCAGGCCATCGAGGGTGGCCGTGAAGCTGTCAGCGATTTGTACGGCCACATTCAAAAAGATGAGCGGCACAAGCAAGTGGTGCTGCTTCACTATGAAGAAATTTCAGAGCGCCGCTTTAGCGGTTGGACCATGGGGCAAGTTGATGTGTCGCATGTCAACACCAGCATTCTTTTGAAATACTCCGAGCGAGCAGAGCTCGATCCGTACAGTGTTTCCGGCATTGTTTCCTTGGCGCTCCTAGAGGAGCTCATGGCCACGGCTTCGATCATTGGGCGCGCCTGATATTTCGTCAACCTGCTTCATTGGCTGCGATTTTTCTAGCAGCCCCAGCAAGCGAAAACCCATTGTTCTTGCAATAGGGAGAATGCACCATGGCATGGTGTTGCTTGATCAATTGAGATTGTGTGAAAGCTTGGAGGGCTTCCGCCTCTTTCTAAACCAAGCTGCTGCTTCAGATGTGAAATGTGTGGGCGGCTTTGACTTGCCATTTGGCTTGCCCAGAGCCTTCGTTGAACACATGCAATGGCCGCAAACTTGGGCTGAATGCATGGATCAATTTGCAGCTTATTCACGCGAAGATTTAAGGCAGTTCTTCAAGGCTTTTTGTGATGCCAGGCCGCCCGGGTCTAAATTTGCACATCGCGCCACCGACATACCGGCTGGATCCAGTCCTTCCATGAAATGGGTTAACCCACCCGTTGCCTGGATGATGCATGCTGGCGTGCCTTTGCTGCGCAGTGCAAAGTGGACGCTTCCGGGCATGTGCGCGGGCGATCCAAATCGGATCGCCCTTGAGGCTTACCCCGGCTTGCTGGCGCGAGAAGTGGTGGGCCACCGAAGCTATAAGAGTGATAACAAGGCCAAACAAACAACTGACAGATGGCTTGCCCGAAAGGACATATTGCACGCCCTGGACATGGCTGATTCAAGACTGGGGCTGCGCTTGAAACTCACTTCAGCACAACACGACACATTGCTTGCGGATGGCTCGGGTGACAGTTTGGATGCGGTGCTGTGCATGGTGCAAGCCGCTTGGGCCAACTTGCAAAATGACCAAGAAATCCATTCAACCCCAAAGGCGCCTACCCAGCCACTTTATGGCCTTCCCGATTTTGACCCGCTAGAGGGATGGATCGTCAGCGCTTAAGGTTTCAAATGGAGATTCTGGCAATTTCATTGGACTAGGCTTGAATGGCACGCAAAGCCGCAATAGCCTCTGTATCTGTTCGATACAAATGAACGCCATCTGCCGTATTCAATTCACCCGCCAGTCGCAATGCTTTTTCGACAGGAAGCTTCATGCCACTGATGTGCAACTCAATGCCACGTTGTGTGAGTTGTTTGCGTAATTGTTGAAGTGCTTCAACGCCTGTGGCATCGATTCGATTGATGGGTTGTGCAAACAAACAAAGGTGTTGAATGGGTTGCGCTGCGGCACGCAAGTGTTCTGTGATGTACTTTTCAAAACTGCTGGCCGCAGCGAAGTCGAGTTCTGCGTCCATTCGCAAGGCAAATACGTTGGTCGAGAGGGGCGGCAAATTCCACAAGTGACGGTCCCTCAAGCTGCCATCTTCATGCAGACCCACCTCAATGATGCGCGGATGAAGTCGAGTGTGCAAAAAGTGACTCAGCCCCATCAAAACACCCGCCAACACGCCCCAGTAAATTCGGGGTGCGCTGATCAAGGTAATGCCGAATGTCCATACAGCTGTGGCGGTTTCAATGCGTGAAATTTTCCAAAGATTGACAAACGCCAAGGGTTTGATGAGTCCTGAAACTGCCAGAATCACAACAGCGGCAAGGACTGCGCGGGGAACATGAAAAAGGGCAGGGGCTGCAAACACAGCGAGCAACACAAAAGAGGCGGTGGCGATAGCGGCCCAGCCTGTTTGAGCGCCCGCTGCCAATCCAATGGCCGATCTGGAAAAAGAGGTGCTGGTAGCGAAACTCCCACTCAAGGCGGAAGCTATTTTGGCCAAGCCTTGGCCAATCAAGTCTTGATTGTCATTCCATAGCGTGCCTTCAGTTTGATTTTGACTCTTTGCACTGGAAGCAGCCTCTAAAAAACTCACCAACGCAATCAACATGGCGGGTCCTGAGAGTTGGACCAAGAGGGGCCAATCGATCCATTGAGGCAGGGACAGTTGCGGTAAATCGGCAGGCAATGAACCCACCACGGCACCCCCTTGCGCGGCATAGCCCGTCAAATAACTCACCAGGCCTGCGATGGCGACAACCAGCATGATGGCTGGCCATTTTGGTGCCCACTTTTTGGCCCCAAATAGAAGGGCTAAGCTGCTGATGCCAAATGCCAAATCGGCTGCGCTCCATGTACTCCCGCCTTGCCAGCCGGTCAGTGCGGGCAATTGTGAAGCGATGATCAGCAAGCCAGCTGCTTGCGTGAACCCCATCATGACCGGTGAGCTGATTAAGTTGAGAAGCCAGCCATTTTTGAGCAGGCCCATGATCAATTGGAGGCTGCCAGCCAGAAGGGCTAACCAAATGGCCAAAATGACCCATTGCGGTGAGCCGGGTTCAGCCATGCCAGTCAGTGAAGCGCTGATCAATACACAGGTCAGTGCAGAGGGCCCAATGGACAAACGCAAGGTACCGCTCCACATCACGCCCACAGCGGCAGGCAATAAAGCGGCATACAAACCAGTAACCAAGGGCATGCCCGCTAAAGCGGCATAAGCCACAGACTGCGGCACCATCAGCAAGGCAACGGCGAACCCAGCAGACCATTCGCTTTTGAACAGCGCGGGGGTTAACCGAGGCCAGTGGAGAAATGGCAACCAAGCATGAAGCAAGTTCATCATGGCAATACCGATGGACGTTTGGCACTGCAAACGGGGCACTGCAGATGCCGCTGCGTTTGAATCGATTGCCATTCCATGTGTTGGGCATTGAAAAGCATCAATTGCCCCACCAGGCTAGCGCCGATGCCACTCAGAATCTTCAATGCTTCAGTGGCCTGCAAGCTGCCAATCACGCCGACCAAAGGCGCCAGTACGCCCATGGTGGCACATCGGGTTTCTTCAAAGTTCTCGGTGGCTGGAAATACGCAGGCATAACAAGGCGCTTCGGGCTTGCGGGTGTCATAGACCGCCACTTGTCCATCTAAACGCAGGGCAGAGCCAGACACCAGGGGTTTTGCATGCGTCACACAAGCAACATTGATGGCATGGCGCGTTTCAAAGTTGTCGGTGCAATCAAGCACCACATCCGCCATCGGAACGCATTGGTTGAGCAAGGCAGTATCGGCACGCTGTGCCATTGTGTTGACATGAACCTCTGAATTAATTTGCGAGAGAGCCGCTTGGAGTGATTCAACCTTCGTTTGCCCGACACGGGTTTGAGTGTGGGCAATCTGACGCTGCAAATTGGTCAGGTCCACCACATCGTGATCGACCAAGGTGATTTGCCCTACACCTGCACTTGCCAGGTACAAAGCGGCGGGACACCCAAGGCCGCCGGCGCCAATGATCAGGGCATGGGATCGGGAAACACGCTCCTGGCCTTCAACTCCCCATTCGTTCAGCAGAATGTGGCGCGAATAGCGCAGGAGCTGGTCATCCCTCATTCGCAATCACTTGTCTTTTTTCACTTCTTTGCGCTCTGCCAAAGTGGTGCTGGCTTTAACAGGCAAACCTTTGAGCTGGTTGAGTGCTTGATTAAGTTGGAAATCTTTGGCTGAACCAAACTCTGGCGGCCTTCTCTCCGATTCTGGTTTCTTGGAATCTGCCTCTAATTTCTTCAAAGCTTCTTCGCGTGCTTTTTGACGCGCTTCATTTTTCTTTTCTTCTTCTTGGCCATTGCCCAAGTGCTTTTCCAAGTCGGCTTCACGTGTGCGAAGTGCTGCAAAGACATTGCCATTTTCGGTTTCGTCTAGCATGACATCAGGCAGGATGCCTTTGGCTTGGATGGTGCGGCCGCTGGGCGTGTAGTAGCGCGCTGTGGTGAGTTTCAAAGCTGTATCGGGGCCAAGTTGGCGCACCGTTTGGACAGAACCTTTGCCAAATGTTTGGCTGCCCATGATGGTGGCGCGCTTGTGATCTTGCAATGCACCCGCCACAATTTCACTGGCAGAGGCTGAACCTTCATTGACCAAAACCACCAAAGGAATTTTTTTCAACTGGCCTTGTGTGCTTTCAGTCAGACGCTGAATAGGGTCACCCCCAGAACTACGGCGCCAGAATTGAGGTGATGCTTTGTAGACAAACTTACTTTCTTCCAGTTGTCCGTTGGTAGAAACTACGGTCACGTTTTCAGGCAGGAAGGCGGCAGACATGGCCACCGCTGCATCCAGCAGGCCACCTGGATCGTTGCGTAAATCAAGCACCAATCCTTTGAGCTTGGGATCTTGTTTGAAGATCTCTTCGAGCTTTCTAGAAAAATCTTCAACGGTTCTTTCTTGAAACTGAGAGACGCGAATCCAACCGTAGCCGGGCTCTACCAACTTGGCTTTGACCGACTGCGTTTTAATTTCTTCACGAACAATGGTGACCGTGAAGGTGCGGCTTTCGTCTTTGCGGAAGATGGTGAGAAGGACCTTGGTGTTAGGTTCGCCGCGCATGCGCTTGACGGCATCGTTCATCGACAAGCCTTTGACAAAGGTCTCATCAATTTTGGTGATCAAGTCGTTGGGCTTGAGTCCTGCGCGATCGGCAGGTGAGCCTTCAATCGGAGAGACAACTTTGACAACGCCTTCTTCTTGCGTAATTTCAATGCCGACGCCGACGAAACGGCCCGAGGTACCTTCACTGAATTCTTTGAAGCTTTTTTTGTCAAAGTATTGGGAGTGCGGGTCAAGGCTGGCCACCATGCCAGAGATGGCTTCGGTGATGAGCTTCTTCTCGTCAACAGTTTCCACGTAGTCGCTTTTGACCATGCCAAAAACTGCCGCCAATTGCTGCAACTCTTCCAAGGGCAGAGGTGCAAAAGAACCCCTGGCGGTGGTTTGTAGTGAAATGGTGGTGAGCGCACCAGCGAGTGCACCCACACTTAACCAACCCACGATTTTCAATTTTTGTCCCATGTTCATTGACCCAAAGGGCCTCCTTTTGAACCAATATACACCCAGCTTGTTAAGCTTGTCCAAACTTGGGAATCTGGGTTGTCGGCATCAAGCCTTGCCTTGGCTGGCCACTGCGGCGGCGGCTTTGGCCGCAGCTTGGGCATCGCCCAAATAGTAATGTTTGATGGGCTTGAGGTTTTCGTCAAGTTCGTAGACCAGTGGAATGCCGTTCGGAATGTTTAGATTCACGATCGCCTCCTCAGAAATGTTGTCCAAATACTTGATCAAGGCACGAATTGAGTTGCCGTGGGCTGCAAGCACAATGCGCTTGCCAGATTTGATGGCAGGCGCGATTGAATCGGTCCACAAAGGAATAACGCGAGCTACGGTGTCTTTCAAACACTCGGTCAGAGGAATGTCCGAGGGTTTGAGTTTGGCATATCGCAAATCGCCGCGCTCACTTCTGGGGTCTTGAGGCTCGAGGGCAGGCGGCGGTGTGTCATAGCTACGTCGCCACACCAGCACTTGATCGGCGCCAAATTTTTGAGCCGTTTCGGCTTTGTTCAAACCCTGCAGGGCGCCATAGTGGCGTTCATTCAGGCGCCAGTTGTTGTGCACGGGAACCCATTGACGTTCCATGGCGTCAAGGGTGTGCCACAAGGTGTGAATGGCGCGTTTGAGCACGCTGGTGTAAGCCACATCAAACTCATAGCCTTCTGCTTTTAAGAGACGGCCGGCCGATTGAGCCTGCTCTATGCCAGTCGGCGTGAGATCGACATCTGTCCAGCCGGTGAAGCGATTTTCCAAATTCCAAGTGGACTCGCCGTGGCGAATAAGAACTAATTTGTACATGGTTAAAGGTTTTATCAATCAATTAATACAGTTTGCCTTCCAGCATTTTAGAATTCGAATCTGGCATGTGGCTTCCAATTGAGCTGCAGATGAACTTTTTAAGGGCTTTTTGTGAATTTTTTGATTGAAAACTGGATGTTGGTGGCCGTGGCGGCTACTTCTGCGATGGCTTTGTTATTGCCCAATGTGCTCAAAGGTGCGGCTGGTGGCGTTTCTCCCACAGAAGCCGTTGTGTTAATAAACCGTGAAAAGGCCGTGTTGATCGATGTTTGCGAACCCTCTGAATTTGCGCAGGGTCATGCGGTTGGCGCCAAAAACATCCCCCTTTCACAGTTGGAGGCGCAATTGCCCCAAGTTGTGAAGAACAAGAGCCTTCCCGTTATTTTGGTCTGTCAGGCGGGTAGCCGTTCTGCCAGGGCCACAGCTCAGGCCAAAAAATTGGGCTATGAGCGCGCCCAATCATTGGCCGGTGGGTTAATGGCCTGGCGCGAAGCCAGCCTTCCTACTGAAAAAGTTTAACCAGCGCCGATTTAATCTCATTTTTTGGAGACCTCATGCCCCAAGTCAAGATGTACACCACTGCCGTCTGCCCCTATTGCGTTCGTGCAAAGCAAATTTTGAAATCGAAGGGCGTGACCGAGATTGAAGAGATCAGAGTTGATCAATTGCCGGAGGCCCGTGAACACATGATGAACATCACGGGTCGCAGAACAGTGCCGCAGATTTTTATTGGTGAGACGCATGTGGGCGGATGTGATGATTTGATGGCCTTGGATGCCAAGGGCGGTTTGATGCCTCTGCTGCAGACTGCGCCCTGATCAGGCGGTTTTCCATGGCAAACCCGCCTCTTGGGCATCGCTTTCATCGGTGATAATCTAGCTTGACCCCAAGGGCGAAGGCTTCATCTGGCTGCCAAAGGGAAGATTACTTTCAACTCAAGATTTTTTATGTCTGAAGCAAGCACTCCCGTTTTCCAAATTCAACGCCTTTACTTGAAAGAAGCGTCTTTGGAGCAACCCAACTCACCCACTATTTTGTTGGAACAGCAGCAGCCTGCCGTTGACATTCAGTTGGGTGTAGAAGCCAATCAAGCTGCGGAGGGTGTTTACGAAATTTGTGTCACAGCCACGGTGCATACCAAAATTGAAGACAAAACAGTTTTTTTGGTCGAATGCAAGCAAGCGGGCATTTTTGAAATTCGCAATGTGCCGGAAGATCAAATGGGCGCCATCATGGGCATTGCTTGTCCGCAAATTGTCTACCCCTACCTGCGTGGCAACGTTGCCGACATGGTGACCCGTGCGGGCTTCCCGCCTGTTCACTTGGCTGAGATTAATTTCCAAGCCATGTACGAGCAACAACAAGCTGAAGCTTTGCAGCAAGCTGCTGCTGCGCCTCAAGTTCAGTAACTTTCAGAGTCCCTAACTTGAGCCTGAAGATTGCGATCATCGGGGCAGGTGCTTGGGGCACGGCACTGGCCATCAGCGCCAGTCGGCATGCTGCAGGTCACGGCGTTCAGTTATGGACCCGAGACCTTGCCGCTGCAAAAGACATTCAGAAGCTGCGACACAACGAGCGGTATTTGCCGGGCGTCGATTTTCCCGCAGCATTGAATTGCGTCAGCACCCCCCTTGCAGAATTGGCTTCATGGGCCAAAGAACACGACCTGGTCGTGGTTGGCACGCCCATGTCTGCACTTCGCAGCATGTTGCAAACTCTGAAAGATGTGCAAGTGCCAGTGGCTTGGCTTTGCAAAGGATTTGAAGCTGACGATGCAAGTTCGCCAGCGGGTGCCATGCCTCATGAGGTTTGTCAGCAGGTGGCGCCTCACTTGTTGTCTGGCGTCTTGAGTGGGCCCAGCTTCGCGCTGGAAGTTGCCCGCAATCAGCCCACAGCCTTGGTGGCCGCAAGTGACCAAGCCAGCGTTCGACAAATTTTGGTGACCGCCTTTCACAGTCCTAGCTTGCGTGTCTACGCCAACGAAGACATTGTGGGTGTTGAGGTGGGCGGTGCCGTGAAAAATGTACTCGCCATTGCCACCGGTTTGTGCGAAGGCTTGAATTTAGGTTTGAATGCCAGGGCAGCTTTGATCACTCGCGGCTTGTCTGAAATGACGCGATTGGGCTTGGCCTTGGGTGCCAAAACAGAAACCTTCATGGGCTTGTCAGGCTTGGGTGACTTGGTGTTAACGGCCACGGGTGACTTGAGTCGCAATCGCAAGGTGGGCTTGTTGTTGGCGCAAGGCATGGACGTGCAGCAAGCGGTTCAATCTTTGGGGCATGTCGCTGAAGGTGTCTACAGCGCACGCACTGTGGTGAAACGCGCTCAAGCCTTAGGCGTTGAAATGCCTATTTCGCAAGCCGTGGTGGGCTTGCTTGATGGCAAACTCAAACCTGCAGAGGCTGTGGCAGCTCTGATGGGACGGGGTGCCAAAGAGGAATCTGAATTAAACAGGCGTGAAAGCTAAGCGCACATAGATGGGCGCGAATGCTTCGGCTTGCGTAATTTCAATCAAAGTTTCTTTCGCCAACTCGAGCAGTGCGATGAAGGTGACCACCAAAACGGGGGTGCCTTTTGTGGGGTCGAACAAGTTTTCAAACTCCACAAACTGACGACCTTGTAGGTGCCTTAAAACGATGCTCATGTGCTCGCGCACGCTCAGTTCTTCGCGAGTGATCTTGTGGTGTTGAACCAGTTTGGCGCGCTTCAAAATATCGCGCCAGGCTTCTTGCAATTCCACCAAATGCACGTCAGGGAAACGCGGCTGCAAGCTTTGCTCAATGTAGACCTGCGCCTTTAAGAAGTCACGGCCATATTGCGGCATGTTGCCCAGCTGCATCGATGCCATTTTCATTTGCTCGTACTCAAGCAAGCGGCGAACCAATTCGGCGCGTGGGTCTTCGGGCTCTTGTCCTTCGGCCACTTTCTTGGGCGGCAACAACATGCGCGACTTGATTTCAATCAGCATCGCCGCCATGAGCAAGTATTCAGCAGCCAACTCAAGGTTGTGCCCGCGGATTTCATCGACATAGCTCAAGTACTGGCGCGTCACCGCTGCCATGGGAATGTCGAGGATGTTGAAGTTTTGTTTGCGAATGAGGTACAGCAACAAATCCAGAGGACCTTCAAAGGCTTCTAGAAAAACCTCTAACGCATCGGGGGGGATGTAGAGGTCGTTGGGCATGGAAAACAAAGGCTCGCCATAAAGACGTGCCACCGCCACGTGGTCGATGACCTCGGGCAGGCCGGTCGTGTTTTCAACGACAGGCAGAAGCTCTGAGGAAGCGGCCGTATTTTCCAACAGCCTCAACCTTTTGTCTGGTAGACGTAAGGTTTTTGGTCGACGCGGCCTGCGTTGAATTCTTTCAAAACATGGCGGTCAACTGAAGCGTCCCACAAAAGCGCACGAGCTTCTTGTTGGGCAGAGTCAAGATGGGGGCGATCAATTTTTAACTGATCGATGAATTGCGTCGTATCAGAGCGATAGTCTGGACGGCGGAAAAAATGAAGGAGCGACATGGCAAAGCGATTTCTATGGAATTGGGCCTATTTTAAGGGCGCTGAGTCAGAATTTATCTGACAAAAAGGCGGATTCGAGTGCGGAAGCTAAATTAGGCCTAACATTGTTGCCCACTGAATCCAGCAACCCCGTTCTGCTTGCAATGTCCAGGGGCTGGTGGTTCAGTCCGCAGAGGATCAGCTTGACCTGCTTCTTTTGGCAAACTTGGGCCAAGGCCACTAAGGCATCTGCCCCCGAAGAATCGATATAAATCAGGTTTTTCAGGTCTAAAACAACAGCTTTTTGGGGCAGTTCGTCTTCAATGGCCTCCACCATTTTCACGGCGCCAAAGAACAGGGCACCGTAAAAACGATAAGCCCTGACTTCCCCTTGCTGATTTGAAAGAGAGGGGGCGTCCTGTTCACTCAGTTGTTCAACACGACTGAGGTTGGAGATTCGGTAGATAAACGTGATGCAAGCCGCAAACAAGCCAAATCCAACGGCCACTGTCAGGTCGACCATGACGGTGAGGAGAAATACGGCCAACAAGGTCGTGCGGTAGGGTGCCCGGAATTGCTTTAATTCTGTGAAGGCATGCCACTCACCCATGTTCCACGCCACAAACATCAAGATGGCTGCCAAAGTTGCCAATGGCACGTGGTTGGCCAATGGGGCTGCCACCCAAACCACACCCAATAAAACGAGCGCATGAACAATGCCTGCGACGGGAGAGCGGCCGCCACTTTTGACATTGGTGACCGTGCGCGCAATGGTGCCTGTGGCCGGCATGCCGCCAAAGAAAGGCGTGACAAAGTTGGCCACACCTTGCGCCATGAGTTCCTGATTGGGGTTGTGCCTGTCACCTATCAGGCCATCGGCAATGCGAGCACACAACAAGGACTCAATCGCGCCTAGCAAAGTTAAGGTGATGATGGGCATGCTCAATTGTTGAAGGGTGGCAAGGCTGAACTCAGGCCAGACAAAACTTGGCAACTCAGAGGGTATGCCGCCAAATTTGCTGCCAATGGTTTCAACTGGCAGATGCATTCCCAAAGCAATCAAGGTGGCAACAATCAGGGCTACGATGGCACCAGGCACCACTTGAAGCAAGCGCCGAAGGCCCTTGGCGGGGGCTTGGCCTGGCTGGGGTGAAAAGACAAGCTGCCACCCCACAATCAGCGCCAGTGAGCCACAGGCCAATGCAAAAGCGGGGGCTTGAAATGTGGGAAGTGCTTCATTCAAGGTGCGCAAAATACCAAAAAAATCTGCCGGCATGTTGTTGACTTTGAGACCCAGAAAATCTTTGGCCTGTGTCAACATGATCAACACCGCAATGCCATTGGTGAAACCAATCACCACCGCCACCGGAATGAATCTAATCAGGGTGCCCAATTTGAGCAGGCCCATGATGAACAACAACACGCCCGATGCTGCAGTGGCAAGGATCAGGTTGGCCAGGCCGTAGCGTTCCAAGATGCCATACACAATCACAATGAAGGCGCCCGCGGGGCCGCCAATTTGAACCTTGCTGCCGCCCAACGCCGAAATGATGAAGCCTGCAATGATGGCGGTGAACAAGCCTGCTTCGGGCTTGAGGCCGGATGCAATGGCAAAGGCCATGGCCAAAGGCAAAGCCACCACACCCACGGTGATGCCGGCTGCGACATCGGCGCCCAACTGCTCTCGGGTGTAACCCTTCAAAGAGTCCACGAGCTTGGGGCGAAAGAAAAAGGCCATGCGTCAGTGTAGTGTTAGGGCCGTTTGGAATGTGATTCAGATCAGTGAATTCGCATGCCAGGTTTTGCACCTGGCCACGGACTCAAAACATGAATGCCAGGCTCGGCTTTTTCATCGGCATGACTTGCGGCCAGCACCATGCCTTCGGACACTCCAAATTTCATTTTCCGAGGCGCCAAGTTGGCCACCATCACAGTGAGTTTGCCCACCAAATCTTCGGGTTTGTAAACGCTGGCAATGCCGCTGAACACATTGCGGTGTTGGCCTTCGCCCACATCCAAAGTGAGGCGCAAGAGCTTGGTGGACCCTTCCACGACTTCGCATTGAACAATTTGCGCAATGCGCAAATCGATCTTGGCAAAGTCGTCGATGGAGATGGTGGGCGCAATGGCTTCACCGCCTGGCAGGGGCGCCGCTTCGATCACCGGCTCTGGTGCTTCAAACAAAGAATCGAGCATGGCCACATCGACGCGCTGCAGCAAGTGCTTGTAGTCGTTGATGGCGTGTCCAGCACCCAAAGACGCTTGCACCTTGGTGAAGGTCATGGCGTCAATGTTCAGGAATCTTTCTACATTGCTGGCCAGCAAAGGCAAGACCGGTTTCAACATCAGGCTGAGCAAGCGGAAGGCTTCAATGCAAGTGGTGCAAACGTCGTGCAGACGTGCGTCCATGCCTTCTTGTTTGGCCAGTTCCCAAGGTTTGTTTTGGTCCACGTACTCGTTCACGCGATCGGCCAATAGCATCACTTCGCGCAATGCTTTGGCAAAGTCGCGCTCGTCATAAAGTTTGGCGATCGGTGCGACACCTTCGTACAATTGTTTGAGCAATGCTTCACCGTCGGCAGACACCGTACCTAACTTGCCACCCAAGCGTTTGGCAATGAAGCCCGCTGCACGTGACGCAATGTTGATGTACTTGCCCACCAGGTCAGAGTTGACGCGGGCCATGAAGTCTTCAGGATTGAAGTCGACGTCTTCATTGCGGCCATTGAGTTTGGCTGCGATGTAATAACGCAGCCACTCGGGGTTCATACCCAGTTTCAAATACTTGAGGGGGTCGAGGCCGGTGCCGCGACTCTTGCTCATCTTCTCGCCACTGACGGTTAAGAAGCCGTGTACATAAACTGCATTGGGTGTTTTGCGGCCGCTGAAATGCAGCATGGCAGGCCAGAACAAGGTGTGAAAATACGTGATGTCTTTGCCGATGAAATGGTACTGCTCCACATTGGGGTTGTTGATGTAAGCGTTGTAGTCCACGCCGATCTTGCCCAAATAGTTTTTGAGCGAAGCCAAGTAGCCAATCGGCGCATCCAGCCAGACGTAAAAATATTTGCCGGGTGCATCGGGTATTTCAATGCCGAAATAAGGCGCATCCCGGCTGATGTCCCAATCGCCCAAACCGCCTTGGCCTTCTTCGTCTTTCGCAAACCATTCTTTGATTTTGTTCAGCACTTCGGGTTGCAAGCGGCCGGTGTCGTGCGTCCATTTTTCAAGGAACTGAACGCAGCGGGGATCAGACAGTTTGAAGAAGTAGTGCTCGGATTGTTTGAGGACCGGCGTGGCGCCAGACAAAGCGGAGTAGGGGTTCTTGACTTCGGTGGGTGCATACACAGCACCGCAGGATTCGCAACTGTCGCCATACTGATCTTTGGCGCCGCACTTGGGGCATTCGCCCTTGATGAATCGGTCGGGCAAGAACATTGACTTTTCAGGGTCAAAGAATTGCTCGATGGTTTTGGTGGCGATGAAGCCCGCGGCTTTGAGGTCGCGGTAAATTTGTTGGGCCAATTCGTGGTTTTCAGGCCCATCGGTTGAATGCCAGTTGTCAAAGGCAATGTGAAAGCCATCGAGGTAGGGCTTGCGACCAGAAGCGATGTTGGCCACAAACTGCTGCGGCGTGATGCCGGCTTTTTCGGCGGCAATCATGATGGGCGCGCCGTGTGCATCGTCGGCACACACAAAGTGCACCTCATGCCCCTGCATGCGCTGCGCACGAACCCAGATGTCGGCCTGAATGTATTCCATGATGTGACCGATGTGGAAATTGCCATTGGCATAGGGCAAAGCGGTCGTGACAAAAATTTGTCGTTGGGCTACGGAAGGGATCGGAACGGACGAGGCAGACATGAGGTGGCTATTTGTAGGGGAATCAGTGATTTTATGGGCTTGGGCCCTCCGATGTCGCTAAACTGCCGCCCAATCTCCGAAAGTTTCTCATGCCGACCTCAGAACAACTCCAAAAAGCCCTCGAATCGGTCATTGACCCCAACACTGGCAAAGACTTTGTCAGTACCAAAATCTTAAAGAACCTGGTGGTTGATGGTGGCAATGTGGCCTTTGATGTTGAATTGGGCTACCCAGCCAAGAGTCAAATTCCAGCATTGCGAGAGGCCCTGGTTGCAGCGGCCAAGCAGGTACCCGGTGTGACCCATGTGTCTGCCAATGTGACCATGAAAATTGCGGCGCATGCTGCGCAACGCGGCGTCGCTTTGTTGCCGCAGGTGAAAAACATCGTCGGCGTGGCCTCCGGCAAGGGCGGTGTGGGCAAAAGCACCACCGCCGTGAACTTGGCACTGGCGCTGGCGGCAGAAGGCGCCAGTGTAGGCTTGCTTGATGCCGATATATACGGACCCAGCCAACCCATGATGATGGGCATTGAAGGCCGACCTGAAAGTGAAGACGGTAAAACCATGGAGCCCATGGAAAACTATGGTGTTCAGGTGATGTCCATTGGTTTCTTGGTGAACCAAGACGAAGCCATGATTTGGCGGGGTCCTATGGCCACTCAAGCGCTGGAGCAGTTGCTGCGTCAAACCAACTGGAAAGAACTGGACTATTTGATCATTGACATGCCACCCGGCACCGGCGATATACAACTCACACTCAGCCAACGTGTGCCGATGACTGGCGCCGTGATTGTGACCACGCCGCAAGACATCGCATTGCTGGATGCCAAAAAGGGCATCAAGATGTTTGAAAAAGTGGGTGTGCCTATTTTGGGCATTGTGGAAAACATGGCGGTCCATGTCTGTACAAATTGCGGCCATGTCGAACATATTTTTGGCGCTGATGGCGGCAAGAAAATGGCTGAAAGTTATCAGATGGATTACTTGGGTGCATTGCCATTGAGCATGCAAATTCGTTTGCAAGCCGATAACGGCAAGCCCACGGTGGTGGCCGATCCTGAGGGTGAAGTGGCGGGCATTTACAAATCGGTGGCGCGCCAAGTGGCCATCAAAATTGCAGCCAAGGCGAAAGATTTTTCAGCGAAGTTCCCGACCATCACGGTGTCTAAAAACACCTGATAGAAATAAGCAGGCAAGCCTTTGGGTCAACTCATAAAGGCTTGAGCTTAGATCGCCTCAAGCTTTCTTGTTTTCCAAGTCGCGCAAACGGAAACGCTGAATTTTGCCTGTCGCTGTTTTGGGAAGCTCAGTGATGAACTCTACAAAACGGGGGTACTTGTAGGGCGCCAAACGCTCTTTCACAAAGGCTTTGACATCTTCTTCGGTCAGGCTTTGGCCTGACTTCAACACGATGAAGGCTTTGGTTTTGGTCAGGCCGTCGGCGTCGACTTTGCCAATGACGGCGGCTTCCAAAATGGCAGGGTGCTGAACCAAAGTAGATTCCACTTCAAACGGAGAGACATAGACGCCGCTCACTTTGAGCATGTCGTCGTTGCGGCCTGCGTAGGTGTAATAACCGTCTAGGTCGCGCGAGTATTTGTCGCCACTCTTGGTCCATTCGCCTTGGAAGGTGTCGCGTGTTTTTTCGCGGTTGTTCCAATACATCAAAGCTGCTGTGGGGCCTTTGATGTAAAGGTCGCCAATCTCGTTGTGGCCCGTAAGTACTTCGCCTTGTTCGCCGCGCAACTGTACTTCGTAGCCCGGTACAGCTTTGCCTGTGGTGCCATAGCGCACATCACCGGGTGCATTGGACAAGAATACGTGCAGCATTTCGGTGGAACCAATGCCGTCAATGATTTCGCAACCAAAACGAGTCGTCCATCTTTCACCAATGTCGGCGGGCAAGGCTTCGCCAGCGGATGAGCAGAGACGCAATGCAACTTGATCCTTGGTGGGTAAGTCAGGGCTTGCTAACATGCCGCCGTAGCCTGTTGGCGCACCGTAAAACACGGTGGGTTTGAGATCAACCATGCGTTTGAAAGTGGCTTGCGGTGTGGGGCGTTCGGCCATCAACACCACGCTGGCACCAACACTCAAAGGGAAGGTGAGCGCGTTGCCCAAGCCATAGGCAAAGAACAACTTGGCCGCAGAAAACACCACATCGTTGGACGTTAAGCCCAACATGCCTTTGCCGTACAACTGTGCTGTCCAATACAAGTTGCCTTGTGTGTGAACGGTGCCTTTGGGGTTGCCTGTAGAGCCTGATGAGAAAAGCCAAAAGGCGGGTTCGTCGGCATGTGTTTCAGCGGGCAAACTGGGGCCCGTGCCGGAGGCCAGTAAATCTTTGAAATGCGTGTGAACGGGTGGCAAATCGCCCTCGTGTCTTGAAACCACCACGTGCTTGATGCTCTTGGAGCCTTGTGAAAGGGCGGTGGTCAATGTGCCCAAAAGAGCCGAAGACACCAAAGCCGCTTGCGCGCGGCTGTTGTTGATCATGAAGGCATAGTCTTCAGCTGTGAGGAGCGTGTTCACTGCAACGGGCACCACACCGGCATACAAAGCGCCCAAGAAGGACACCACCCAATCGCTGCTGTCATGCATCAATAATAGGACACGTTCTTCGCGCTTGAGGCCCAACTTTCTTAAACCCGCCGCGCAGGCGCGAATTTGATCCGCCATGCTGCCGTAGGTGAGTGTGCCCACATCGTCAATCAGCGCAGTCTTTTCTTTGCGGCTGTTGTTGGCAGCAATCAGGTACTGCGCAAAGTTAAATTGCGCTGGGGGTGCAGAGGGCAGTGCCATGGCGATCTCCGTGATCAGATCAAAAATATTGACGTGTCTGCATTAAAACGCTTGGGCTTTCGGGCAACAAGCGGTATAAATGCACTATCTTGCTTGCTGACAAGTATGCATTAAAGTGCATGTTGTGTGTGCGCTCAATATTAAGGGTTTTCCCTTGTGTTGAATGTCATGCTTTTGCTGGCCTCTTGTTGATTGGAGTTATCGGTGTCCGATTCATCGACCGCATTTGTTGAAGTTGGTGGCTCACTTGAGCCTTTGCGCAGCCCATTTTTAATGTCGCTGGGTGAGCGCGTGCGCAACTTGCGTTCGCGCAAAGGCATGACACGCAAAGCAGTGGCCTTGGCAGCCGATGTGTCGGAGCGGCATTTGGCCAATTTGGA
>CAIMUZ010000019.1 GCA_903844775.1 uncultured Burkholderiales bacterium
AGCCCAAAGTGGCTGTGGTCTGGATCCAAGATGTGTACGCACCGCGTTTGCCGTGAGGCGCATGTTCGGCCACATAAGTTGCAGCACCACCGTACTCACCACCCAAAGCCAAGCCTTGCAACAAGCGCAGGCAAATGAGGATGACCGGCGCGGCCACACCCCAGGTGGCGTAGTTAGGCAAGATGCCCACGATGAACGTGGAGACACCCATGATCAAGATGGTGACCAAGAAGGTGTACTTGCGGCCAATCATGTCGCCCAAGCGGCCAAAGAAAATGGCGCCAAAAGGACGGACGATGAAACCAGCCGCAAAAGCGAGCAACGCAAAAATGAAGGCAGAGCCTTCGTCCAAGCCGCTGAAGAACTGTTTCGCAATAATTGCTGCGAGTGATCCGTAGAGGTAAAAGTCATACCACTCGAACACGGTGCCCAGCGACGAAGCGAAGATAACCTTCTTCTCTTCTGCCGACATCGGGCGGGGATCTGTTGTAGCCATAGAGCTGTCTCCAAAAAAATAGCCCTCGACACGAAGACTTGGACGCATTCTTAAGGCGGGCTCTGACCCCCCTCTGACGCCAAACCAACAGGGGCTGACAGATTAAGGTGAAACCCTAGGATTTAATTTCGTATTGCAGGATATTGGCCCATTTCAGGGTAATTACTTAGAGCAGCAATGAAGCAGATAATATTTTGATGAGCACTTCTATAACCCCAGCTGAGTTTGATTCTCGCGTCTCGCGACTGCGGTGGGTCTTAATGTGTGTCTGGGGCAGCGTGACTTTTGGGGTCGCTTTTTTTGCGCGCGATTTCAGCATCACTTTTTTTGATCGGCCTTTGGGCTTTTGGATGGCCGCTCAAGGCTCGGTGTTGATCTTTTTGATCATCACTTGGGTGTATGCATTATTGGTCAATCGATGGGAACAAATGATGCAACAGGCATGACGATTAGAAAACCAGAATTAAATTTACGCAAGCATTGGTTGACAAAGTAAACTACCTGTTTACAATCCATTGCAATGATCTCAACATTCAAACACAAAGGATTAGAGCTCTTTTTCACCAAGGGTAGTTACAAAGGTGTGCCTGCCCAGTATGGTGCGCGCATTGAGCGCATGTTGGACCGACTGGACGCTGCTCGCGAGGCCAAGGACATGGATTTACCAGGCTTCAAATTCCATTTGCTCAAAGGCGATAGAAAAGGTGAGTACGCAGTGTCAGTTTCAGGAAACTGGCGAATCACCTTTGAGTTTGATGGTCAAGATGCAGTCAATGTTAATTTGGAGGACTACCACTAATGAAGTCACTACGAAACCCCAATCGAAAGCCCACACATCCTGGCGCAGTTTTGCGTGAAGATGTCTTACCTGAACTTGGTTGGACACAAGCAGAGTTGGCCAATCGGCTTAAGGTCAGTCGACAAACTGTTTCTCAGTTGCTGCACGAAGACAAGGCGGTCACCGCTGAAATGGCCATACGCATATCCAGCGCTGTGGGTGGGTCGCCAGAAAGTTGGCTCAGCATGCAACAGGCCGTTGATTTGTGGAAGGCTGGCATTAAATTCAAAAGCAACCCCGCACTAGCGCCACTGTTTCGGCAGGCGACATTGGCTGCCTGAGCAGCAGACACCTGCCTTCAATGAACTCCAAAAAACGACTAAGGCGCTCGCCGAACACCCACCGGCAAATTACCCACATCGCGCCAGTCTGAAGAGTCAAACCAAGCATCGCCTTCCAAGTAAGCACGCAGCATAGGCAAGGCATCTTGCCCCCAGAACAATTGACCATCGACCACCATGCTTGGCACGCCAAACAAATCTAAATCGATGGCTGCCTGTGTTTGCTGTTGAAGGTTTTGTTTTATTTCTGGTGATTGAATGTTCATTTGAAAATGAGGCTGCGACTGTTGCATCAACTGAGTGAGTTTTTTTTGCAGCTCGTCAATTCTGCCAGCGTCGGTCGCCTCTAACCCACTGCACCACACGTGCTTAAAAATAGTTTCAACCACTTCACGGGCAGGCTCTCCATTTGGCGCAGTAGCCACCGCCATGCGCAACAAGGGCAATGAATTAAAGGGATGCGACGCAGGCATTTTCAAGACGGTGCCTTGTTGCTTGGCCAACCACATCACTTGCCTATAAGTCCAATCGCGTTTGCCTGGCATTTCTGCGGGCCCCAATTGACCATGGTGTTTGAGCATGGCACCAAACACCACGGGGTGGTAATGCACACGATGCGCAATGCCATCTAAAGTTTGAGGAAGCGCTTGAAAAGCCAGCCATGCATAAGGAGAAATAAAATCAAAATAGAAATGAATTTCTCTCATGAATTGGCTTGACCCAGTTCACATCTGGCTTGAATGCGTTGCCATACCTCTCGCTGCTGAGCGCTGGGCATTTGGCCCCAAGAGGCAATTTCATCCAAACTGCGAAGGCAGCCTTCGCACAATTCAGAGTGGGGGTTCACCACGCAAATAGACAG
>CAIMUZ010000020.1 GCA_903844775.1 uncultured Burkholderiales bacterium
CAACCTCCCCCCTGCCCGCGGCTTTGACCGGTCCTTGGTCTTGGGCGACAGCGGTGCAGACAATTGGGAAACAGGCAAACTGTATTTAGACCTCACTGACAAAGTCTATTGGTACGACAATGGCAAAGAGGCCAAGATGCCCAAGGAGTTTTACTCTTCTGAGTTTTACATCAACAAGACCCTCGAGTATCTCAAAACAGACGCCAAGTTAGACAAACCTTTCTTTGCCTATGTTGCGTTTCAAGCCAATCACATTCCTGTTCAAGCCCCCCAAGAATTCATTGAAAAATACAAGGGCAAATACAACAAAGGCTGGGATGTCTTGCGCCAAGAAAGGCGCAATAAAGCCATCGAGTTGGGGCTCATGCCCCTCAACACACCCATGGCCCCTTTGCCCAGCACCCATGTTGCCTGGGACTCATTGAGTGAGACCGACAAGGCCTATCAAGCAAGGCGCATGGAGGTCTATGCCGCCATGGCCGAAGCCATGGACCATCAGATTGGCAGGCTCATAGGGCACCTTAAAGAGACCGGCGAATACGACAACACCGTCTTTGTTTTTTTGTCAGACAACGGCGCTGAAGCGACCGATCCCTATGCGCTCGCCGTTGGCCGGTGGTGGCTAGATCAACACTACAACCGCGACCTTGACCGACTGGGCAGCAAGGGGGCCTACAGCGTGATTGGTCCCAACTGGGCGCGTGCTGCCACATCACCCCTGAGCACCTACAAGTTTTTTGCGGGCGAGGGTGGCATTCGAGTCCCTTTGATTATTTCTGGCGTGCCCAACATGGTAAAAGACGCAAGCCCGCGCATCCATCAAAGTCTGACGCATGTCAATGACATCGTGCCCACCTTGTTGGATCTAGCCAAAGTGCAACACCCCGGTACCACCTACAAAGGCCAAACCATTTATCCGTTAACAGGCCACAGTTTGTTGCCCGTGATTTCTGGCACTGCCAAACGAGTGCGAGGCCCCGACGAAGTGCTAGGCTATGAGCTCTCAGGCAACAAAGCTTTGTTCAAAGGCGATTACAAATTGCTCAGCAACTTAGCACCTGTCGGCGATGGGCAGTGGCACCTCTACAACATTGTGAAAGATCCCGGTGAAACCCAAGACCTGCAGCAGGCGCTGCCTGAGTTATTTCAAATCTTGCAGGCCGATTACGCCAAATGGTCAAAGGCCAACGGCGTTCTAGACATGCCCACAGCTTACGACCCCATCGAGCAAGTCATTGTCAACTCATTGGTGTTTGTTTACTGGCCTCGTTATCAATGGCATTTAATGGCCTTTTTCTCGGCCTTGGTGTTCGGCTTGTTGTGGTTTTGGCGGCGCAAAAAACAAGTTAGCGCATGACCTACACCGGCTACTTTGACAGTCCATGGCCTTCAGAAGACGGCGGGCCATCACGGCTTCAAGTGCCTCGGAAAGGCGGCGGATTGAACATTCAATCAGAGACCGTCCTGCAATGCACCTCAAAGAGAACTCACATGTCGACCATGGCGGTGCTGGGCGCACCTGGCGAAGTTTTTCTGCTGTCACATTCCGTGATTCGATCGCACATCGGTTTGCCCACCTCTGCCAGTGTCTGTCGAATTGATCCTGAGTCACTCAACACCTTGTATCGATCCCCGCCCTTGCAGGGGGGGCCGATGTGGCCCGGTGGGATGGCCGTCCACATCAATGGCAATTTGTATGTCGTTTACGGACGCTACGCACACAAGCTCGATCGTCAATGCAACTTGTTGTCGACCTATTTGTTGCCCCTCAATGAGCCCTACAACTCGTTTGTGGTGCTAGACAACGGTTTGATTGTGACCAAAAATTTATCGGCCACCACGCCAGCTCAACTCACCACCCTGAAACCTGACACCTTCAAATCTGCATGCAACGATGTCATCTGCCCTGAAGCCTCTATCGCCAGGCTGAGTGCGCACGGCAATACCGTCTATTTGGTTGGCGTGACAAAGGTTTGGCGCTTTCACTGGAACGAAACCTCGCAACGTTTAATTAGAGATCCAGATTGGCAGTGCCACTATTTAAAAGACGCATCCCAAAGTTATGGCTGGGACATGGTGATAGAGGGTAAAAATGGTTGGTTCATGGACAACGGCAAGCACAACTACTTGATGAGCATGCTGGATGCAGGCGTCAATGCCGCACCCAATCGATTGATCAGAGTTTCCTTGAACCATTCAGAGACTTTTCAAAGTTGGCCTGTCAGTGGCTTGCCGCATGGCAGCATCACCAATCCGCCCTTGGTGGATGCCTCGCGCAGAATTGTGGTGGGTTTCGATTCTGCCAATCGTCATTTGCGCGCTTGGCGCATTTCAGAGCCTGAAGATGACAAAGGTCATGTACAGTTAACAACACTTTGGCATCACACTCAATTTGGCGCAGCCAGTCACATGGTTTTATTCCCCAACAGCGGTGAGCTGTGTGTCAATGATTACAAACGCTTCAACGAGCAAGTGGTGGTCCTTAACATTGAAAATGGCGAAGAAAAATCGCGCGTCAACACAGGTGGGTTGATGCAAGGTGTGGTCTTCCCTTGTGCAGGTTGGCACCAAGACTTTTACTGGTGTGCCATGGATCGCATCAGCAGAATTTTTGTGCCAACGCTTCACTCATCAAGAAATGAACATGCTTAAAACGATATTGATCACTGGCGCTGGCACTGGCATTGGCAAAGATTCAGCGTTTGCACTTGCGCAGCGTGGCCATCGCGTATTGGCAACGACCCAAACAGATGCACAAGCAGACGCCTTGACATTGGAAGCCTCCGCCAAAAAAATCAATTTAGAGATTTTCAAGCTGGACATCAGTTCTGAAGCCGATCGTCAACGCATTGAGCCTTATGCCATCGACGTGCTGATCAACAATGCCGGCATGGGCGAATCAGGCTCTTTGGCTGAAGTCGACATGCAAATTGTCCGGAAAATATTTGAAGTCAATTTATTCAGTACCTTAGAGCTGACGCAAGTGGCGCTCAAAGGCATGATTGAAAGACAAAAAGGCACGGTGCTTTTTGTAAGCTCCATTGCAGGCAGAATTCCCATGCCCTTTCTCATGCCCTACAGCATGAGCAAGTTTGCACTTTCAGCAGCAGGCGCAGGGCTTCGCGCTGAAATGGACCAGCTCAAGAAAAATATTCACATCGCCCTGATTGAGCCAGGTGCCATTCACACCGGTTTTAATCAAGCCATGACAGACAGCAAGTATGCGTGGATGGCACGGTCTTCTTACTTTTCACACCAAGCCGAGAAGATGAAGAAGCAAGAACATGCCACCTTTAGATTTCTTGAAGCGAAAAGCACCCAGGGCATTGTGAATCAAATTGTCAAAGCAACTGAAGCCACCCGGCCGCAATTGAGATACACCTCGCCTTGGATACAAGGCTTTGGCGTTCGCTTGGCCAGAATTTTTGGAGTTTAAATATGCGCATTGGAAAAATTGGATCACTCCTCGTTGTCATTGCCCTGCTTGCAGGTAGCTTGTATGCCTTTCGGGAGCCTATCAGCCTGTTGGTGGCCAAACGCGTCACTGCCCAGCGAATGGGCAGCAACCCCCTCAAAGACTTGCCCGATGGTTTGCACATCGCTGTGTGCGGCGCGGGCTCGCCCATGCCGGATGACAAGCGAGGTGGGCCATGCACCCTTGTCATTGCAGGTCAACAACTGTTTGTGTTTGACGCAGGCAACACCAGTGCTCGCAACATCAACAAGATGGGCTTCAACGCTGGCAACATTCAGGACATCTTTCTGACACATTTTCATTCAGACCACATTGATGGCCTGGGTGAGTTGCTGCTTCAACGTTGGGTTTCCAATTCAAACACGCAACCCGTACCCGTTCATGGGCCAGAAGGGGTGGAGACCGTGGTCAATGGCATCATGCAAGCCTATAGCCTAGACCGCGGCTACCGTGTTGCACACCATGGTGAAGCTGTTCTGCCAAAAAGTGGCTTTGGTGCAAGGCCCCAAACTTTTTCACTGCAAGACGAAAAGGCCACACTGGTCTTTGAAAGTGCAGACACCAAAGTGTTTGCATTCAGCGTATCTCACGCGCCCATTCACCCTGCGGTGGGTTACAAAATTATTTACAAAGATCGCAGCATCGTCATCAGCGGGGACACCACGCCTTCTCCTCATGTAACACGTGAGGCCAAAGGCGTTGATGTTCTGATTCACGAAGCCATGTCGATGGACTTGATGAAGCTTCTGCAAGAAGGCGCTCGCGATGCCAATCGCGACAAACTTGAGCAACTCATGAAGGACATTACCGACTACCACACCTCCCCTGTTCAGGCCGCCGAGATTGCCCAGCAAGCGCAGGTGTCCTATTTGCTGCTGAATCACATCGCACCCCCACTGCCTTTACCAGGCTTGGTGGACGCCTTCCTGAAAGGCACGGCAGATGTTTTCAAAGGCAAAATTCAAGTAGCCAAAGATGGCGATTTACTGAGTTTGCCAGCAGGCAAGAAAACCATTGACACGAGTCAGCGCTTTTAAATTGTGCCCCTTTCAAAGATAGAAAACATTCCATGCGTCAATTGCCTCACATCGAAAATTTCCTTCGCACGCCCGAAGAAAGATTTCAAAACCTGCCTGACTTTCCCTTCACGCCCCATTACACCCAGATTGGCGGCTTGCGCATTGCTTATATCGATGAAGGCCCCAAAGATGGGCCTGTGGTGCTGCTGATGCATGGCGAGCCCGCGTGGTCTTTTCTTTATCGGAAAATGATTCCCATTTTGGTGAATGCAGGCATGCGGGTTTTGGTGCCCGATCAAGTGGGCTTTGGTCGCACCGACAAACCCACACAACGCTCAGACTACACCTATGAAAATCATGTGCAGTGGATGAGCGCTTGGCTGGAGTCTGTTGACGCCAAAGACATCACCTTGTTTTGCCAAGACTGGGGCTCACTCATCGGCCTTCGCATGGTGGCCGAAATGCCAGACCGATTTGCTCGCATTGCCTTGAGCAATGGCGGCTTGCCCACTGGCAACGAAAAAATTCCTCGCGCCTTTCACATCTGGCGTGCCTTTGCCATGTACAGCCCCTGGTTTCCGATTGGCAAAATTGTGCGTGCGGGTTGTGCGCAGGGCTTGGGCGACAAGGCAGTAGCCGCCTATGATGCGCCCTACCCCAACAGCCGGTACAAAGTAGGTGCACGCGTGTTTCCAACCTTGGTGCCCATTCACCCGATCAATCCCGCCAGAGAAGCCAACGAGCGGGCGTGGGACATGTACAAAGCTTGGACCAAACCCTTTATGACCTTGTTCAGCACACGCGACCCTATCACCAAAGGCGGCGAGAAATATTGGCAAAAAACGGTCCCCGGTGCAGCGGGACAAAATCACACCCAAATCCGCGGTGCGGGTCACTTTGTGCAAGAGGACAAAGGCGAAGAAGTAGCCCAGGCTTTGGTGGAATTTATTCGCGCGTGAGGTCAGTTGCCGTAAAAAACGTATTCGTCGGTTGGCAGTGATTTCTGCCGCAGATGTTTATCGATCACAATGGCAGCTTCGGCCATAGACGGCCAGCTTGGCTTCACTTGTGTGGCATTGAAGGCTTCTAATTCCTTCTTCATGCTGGCCACTCTCTCGGGTTCTTTGCTGGCCAGGTTGTTTTGCTCAGTAGGGTCTACTGCCAAGTGGTAGAGCCAATCCTTTTTGGGATTTTGTGTCACTTGCAATTTCCAATCACCCTTTCGAATCACACGATAAGAGTCTGTTCGCCAAAACAGGGGGCGGTCTGGGCCCTTGTCAGCAGGCTTGGCAATTTGAGGCAAGAGGTTGATGCCGTCAATAGGCCGATCGGCAGGTAACTTGGCACCGGTGGCGGCTGCAACTGTCGAAAAAATATCCATGTGGTTGACAGGCAATTGCGGCTTCACGCCCTTTGGAATACCTGCGGGCCAGCGGATGAACATTGGGACACGAATGCCACCTTCAAAAAACGTCGCCTTCCACCCGCGATAAGGTTTGTTCAAGTCATCAAGACCCACATAATGCGCCCCACCGTTGTCGCTGGTAAAAATCACGATGGTGTTGTCGTCTAAGCCCTTGTCCTTGAGTTTTTGAAGCACACGGCCAATGTTGCGGTCTAGATTGCGAACCATGGCGGCATAGACACGAAGTGTGTGATCTTCAATGTGCGCCAGGGCTTGGTAGTCTTCTTTGGTGGCTTGCAAGGGCGTGTGCGGTGCGGTGTAAGCCAAGTAAAGAAAGAAGGGTTGATTGCGATTCGCTTCAATGGCTTTTTCAGCTTCGTCAGTGAGGTAGTCGGTCACATAACGCTTGGGCTTGAAGAGTTCGCCACCATTAAAACGCATCCCAAAACTACCAGCAGCCCATTGGAATTTATCGATGACGTCGAAGTCTTGTTTCGAGTTCACCACATTGGCATCTTTCTCTGGCAAGTAAAGCGAGCTGGCATGCGGGAATGACAAAGCTTCATCAAAGCCATGCACATGCGATCTGAATTCAGGCGCATCGCCCAAGTGCCACTTACCGACATGCAGCGTTCGATACCCCTGGCCTTTCAGTAACTTGGCCAAGGTGATTTCTGAGCGCGGCAGTCCCATGGTTTCATACGGGATGAGATCCTTTTCACGATCAGCGTGATAGATGGCGTCATGAACTTGGTTGGGGCCTTTGTAGTGACCAATGACTTTCATGAATTGTTTGGGCGTGGGTGTGAACTCATAGCCAAAGCGGGTGGGATATCTTCCCGTCATGATGGCGGCACGCGAAGGCGCACACGTCGCATTGCCCGAATAGCTGTTTGCAAAATTTGCGCCTTGCTGCGCCAAGCTATCGATAAAGGGGGTGGGCACAGTGCCCTTTGCCAAGCCACCACCATTCAAGCTGATGTCGTTGTAGCCCAAGTCGTCGGCCACAATCAAAATGACATTGGGCGGTCGGGTGCTTGTGCTGGCTTGAGGGCTTTCGGATTTGCCCGCTGGAACGGCCCAAGTGACTTCCTGGTTTGGAGCGTGCTCTTCCCTTAAAAAGATTTGGACCACCCACAAAAGAACCTCTGCGGAGCCCCCTTTGGCATAAAGCCCTCCCACCACGAGCACCAAGGCTGACAAAAGCAATCCGATGGCAATGGCTATTTTCTTCAGCATGAATGTCCCCAAAAAACGTGTTTCTGAGGTTTGAATCGTAAACCAGCTATTTCAATGCCCCAGATCATAGAAAAACCCTTTAGAAACAAGGATGTCGCACAACATACACAAATGTATGGAAGAATATAGCAAAATATTAGTTTACCGAGTAGTTCTCCAAAACCCTCGGTCCCCTTGAAAGATTGTCATGTCAGAACTTGCGGTTAGAAAATTATTGGTCGACCTCACCACGCCTTTTGAGCAGCGGTGGTGTGGTGGCGACGCTTTCAAATCAGCTTTCTTCAACGCGCTGTCCCTGAGCTTTCCCGTGGGTGAACAATTTTTCATCGATTCAGTTCGCGAAGGCGCCAAACAAATGGACGAAGCCACTCGCGCAAAATTTGCAGACGAAGTCCAAGGCTTCATCGGCCAAGAAGCCACTCATCGCCGGATTCATGCGCTGTTCAATGGGCATTTAGAGAAGCAAGGGTTCGAAAACAAAATTGCGGCGCGCAATGCCAAACGCATCAAAGCCAATGCGCACCAAAACGTTCGTCAGCAATTGGCAGCCACAGCAGCCACAGAACACTTTACGGACGTCTTTGCCGATTGGCTTTTAAGTCATCCAGAAATTTTTGATGGCGCAGAACCTCGTCTCAAGACCATGTGGCAATGGCACGCTGCAGAAGAAGCCGAGCACCGTTGCACCGCCTTTGATGTTTACAAAGCCTTGGGCGGCAATGAAAAATGGCGCATTGGTATTTTTCACTACGTGACCGTGACCTTCATCAGCGATGTGATGCTTCAAACCATGCACAACCTGTGGCGAGATGGCAGCTTGTTCAAGCTCAGCACCTGGAAAAGCGGCTACCAATTGTTGCTCAGCAAGGATGGCTTGTTCAGAAGCAATATAGGCCATTGGAAGGCTTATAAAAAGGCCGACTTCCATCCTGCGCAGCAGAGCGACGTGCTGTCACAGCAATGGCTGCAAAACAATACCAGCGCTTACAGCCTGGTGGGCCGTAGCAGCTGATTCCAAGAAGCCCGCCATCCAAGTTTGGGCCGCCAACACCGCCCAAAAAAAATGAGGGACTGACACTGACGCTTATTCGAGTTTGATGTTGGCCGCTTTAATGACTTGTGCCCATTTGTCAATTTCAGATTTTTGAAAGCTCAGCACCTGATCGGGCGTCATGGCAGAGGGTTGCATGCCTAAGCCTTTAATGCGGTCTTGCATTTCGGGCGTTTGGATGATCTTCAGAATTTCAGCATGCAATTTATCGACAATGGGTTTGGGCGTGCCAGCGGGTGCAAACAAGGCTTGCCACGACACCACTTCAAAACCTTGCGTACCGGGCCAGCCCGATTCGGCCACCGTAGGCACATCAGTGAAAGCATCGGTCAAGCGTTTGCTTGATGTGACGGCCAGCGCTCGAAGCTTGCCACTTTGAATGTGGGCCCCTGCCACCACCGTGGTGTCGAACATGAAATCGACTTGTCCACTCATCACGTCTTGAATGGCGGGCGCACTTCCTTTGTAGGGCACATGGGTGAACTTCACATCACCCTTGAACGCCAACAATTCTTGCGCCAAATGTTGTGATGTGCCATTGCCTGCAGAGGCACCCGATAACTTACCAGGATTGGCTTTGGCCGCCGTCATCAAGTCGCGCAGCGTTTTGTAAGGGCTGTTGGCAGCCACCACCAAGACCACGGGGTTGGTGCCATACAAATAGACGGGCGTAAAAGACTTGATGGGGTCGTAAGCCAGCTTGGGATAAAGGCTGATGTTGATGGCGTGCGAACTGATGGTGCCACCCAGCAGGTGATGCCCATCTGCTGGCGCACGCGCTGCAATTTCTGATCCTACGCTGCCACCTGCGCCACCTTTGTTTTCAATGACCAAGGTGGTGCCCAACGCTGCGCCTAATTTTTGCGAGACCAGTCGCGCCAGGATATCGGTGGTGCCGCCAGCAGGAAATGCAACCAAGTAGTTAATGGGTTTTGAAGGCCATGCTGCTTGGCTGAAAGCAGATGTTGTGAGCAAGCCGGAAGCAAGGGCAACAGACGTTTGCAAAAATTGACGGCGATGAGTCATAGGAGTCTCCTGATTTTTTACAAGTTGTTTTTATCAATAGCGGTTTCAAGTAATCGGTGCAGGGTTGAACAAGACCAAGGCGTTGTGTAACTTCCAATGCTCAGCCCAAGTTTGGCGGCCGCTGGCCACCTCAAGCAATAGTTTAAATAGCTCCCATCCACCTTCTTCAATGGTGATCTCGCCATCGGCGATCCGTCCAGCGTTCATGTCCATCAGGTCGTGCCAGCGGCGGGCCAAGTCGGTGCGTGTGGCCACCTTGACCACGGGGCATGCCTGGAGGCCATAGGGTGTACCGCGCCCGGTAGTGAAAACATGCAGGTTCATGCCAGCAGCCAACTGCAAGGTGCCGCAGATGAAATCGCTAGCGGGTGTAGCGGCAAAGACCAAACCTTTTTGATCGGCCTTGAGTTTGTCACCCGGGGCCAGCACGCTGGCAATCGCTGAACTGCCGCTTTTGATGATCGAGCCCATGGCTTTTTCAA
>CAIMUZ010000021.1 GCA_903844775.1 uncultured Burkholderiales bacterium
AAGATGCTGAATGTTTGTTTGGGCAAGTGTTTGAGTGAATACATTTCCAAGCTGTACGGAATTGCACTCGACAGCAAGGCAATGCCTAAGCCAGCCAACATCCACTCTGGGTTTAACAACGAACTGCCCGCCACACTAATGCCGACAGGGGTGACCAGTAAGGCTGCCACCAACATGCCCATGGGTGTGGCAAATGCCCCAATGCGATCGGCCACGCCTTGGCCGACAACAATGTAGACGGCCCAGCAAGCGCCAGCGCCCAAGGCATAAGCAATTCCCACCGGATCAATAGCAGATGTCTGCAGGCCTGCACCCATCGTGTTTCCAAGTGGCAAGATCAGGCCCATGCCGGCAACGGCTAAAACAATCCACACAAAGTCGAGCGGTTTTTTGGAAGACCACAAAGCGACGGCTAAGGGCCCCGTGAACTCAACGGCGATGGCCAAACCAAAGGGCACTGTTTTGATGGCGTTGTAAAACAGCAAGTTCATCAGGCCCAATGTGGCGCCAAATAACACCAGGATGGGCACATCGGCCCAAGTCCAGGCGCGGCGCCAAGGACGCCAAAAAGCCATCAGCAAAAAGGTGGAAAACACCAAGCGGTAGGTGGTGGTGCCCTCGGCACCTACAAAGGGAAACAAGCCTTTGGCCAAGGATGTGCCAGCGCACAGTGTGACCAGACTGACCATGAGGGCGGCAACGGGAAGCGCAGGAAATTTCAAGTTTTTATATTTCGAAATATGGGCCCATCATAGTGTTGTCGGCACCAACACCCCAGAGACTTAAATTTCTAAGGAGATGGGCTGGCCGTGCGGCGTTCTTGCCGCTGCCGCCTCCCAAGCGTGTTCCAAATCATGAATTTGTTCGGCTGTGCCCAACTGCTTGGCCAGCACCATGGCCTCCAAGGCATTCAGCCAGTGTGTGTAATACGTGGTACCGGTGTCTGCATCGCCAGCAGATTGGGCATTGCGAATTTCACTCGTCAATGTAGCGGCCCACTCTGGCCAGGTGAACAAACCCTTTTCGTGCAACTGAAGCGTCATGGCGAAAGCGTGCGCCTGCCATGGTTCTGCAAAGACGACGCCGTTGGCTTCTTGCGCGGGCAGCGGCATCTCACCGCCGCAATGCAGGGCAATGTCTTCAAGAGTCAGTTGGGTGTTTTGCATGGCGTTGTGTGCGCAGGCATCAATCGGCAGCTTCTAAATAAGATTGCCATGCGTCCACGGTTACCTCCAAGGTGGGGTCGCTATCAGATCCCCACAAGGTGGGCCCTTCAAAGACCACGGTGTAGAGCCATTCAACCCTCACGTGGAAGGGCGGCAATGCGCGAAGCGTGTGCTGATCAGGCATCACATGCCCGCCGTGCAGGCTGACGATGGTGCCCACATGGCCGCGCACATAACGCGGCAAACGGGTGTGCCCTTGCGGATGCATATTGAGCGCGCGCACTTTTTGGCCTACTTTGAACAAGGCGGGCTGATCGATGGGGCGCTCGGTGGGGCTTCCAGCTTTCAAGGCCGCGTCCACGCTGTCACGGGTTAGTACTTTGCTCACGTTTACAGGTGGCGTGATCATCTGTCCTGTTTCAAGCTCAGCCGCGGTGACCATGTGGCGTTCGAGCATGAGTTTCTCCAGTGCGCGAACCCATATTTCGTAATAGCTGCTCGACAAATAGATGTCTGGAGGCAATGACTCTCTGGCCGAGCGACTCAAGTCAATATTCCATTGCCCACTGGCGCCCATGGCCACCGTCATGGCCATGGCCCGGCTTTCCCAGTCGGCATGGAACAAGGGCTCGGCTTCTTCAATCAGGACGGGGCCAAAACCTTGTTGGCCGCCCATGTCGTGTACGCCGTTCACAGAAGGGCCGTCCCAATCATGGCGTCCCGACTGACCAAAGCAGCCAGCGCTGTTTGTGACATGTGCTCTGTGCCAGGGGGGCGCTTTGGCAAGACCAAATAGCGAACTTCGGCAGTGGAGTCCCAAACGCGAATGCGGGTGCTTTCGGGCAAGCTAACCCCAAAGTCGGCCAATACCTTACGGGGCTCAATGACGGCGCGGGAACGGTAGGCGGCGCTTTTGTACCAAACGGGCGGTAAGCCTAAAACGGGCCAGGGGTAACAACTGCAGAGAGTGCAAACCACCATGTTGTGCTGCTCTGGGGTGTTTTCCAGGGCCACCATGTGCTCCCCTTGTCGCCCTGTGAAGCCTAAAGAGGCGATGGCGGCGGTGGCATCCTGAAGCAACCAAGCTTTGAAGTCGGGTTCAGCCCAAGCTTTGGCCACTACTTGTGCGCCGTTGTGAGGGCCAACTTCGGTTTCGTAGGTTTCAATGATGCGGTCGATGGCGGCAGGATCAATGTAGCCTTTTTGGGTCAGCAGGGTTTCCAGTGCGCGAACCCTGACGTCCATTTCACTCAGGGTGGAATGGTCGTGATCGTGATGGTGATCGTGGTCATGAGAATGGCCGGTCATGGTCGTCTCCCGAGTTGAGCAAGGTCTTTGAGGGCCATCATAGCCCGCATACAATCGGAGGTTGGCCTGAAAACCGGCTTGAAGCCGATTTTTTGGGAATTACTGTTTTTTATTCGTGGAGTTCGTCGATGTTCATTTCATCCGCATTTGCCCAAACCGCCCCAGCCGCTGCTTCATCGGGCGGCGACTTGCAATCTTCTTTGATGAGCATGTTGCCTTTGCTCTTGATGTTTGTGGTGCTGTATTTCGTCATGATTCGCCCCCAAATGAAAAAGCAAAAAGAACACAAAACCAT
>CAIMUZ010000022.1 GCA_903844775.1 uncultured Burkholderiales bacterium
GAATCTGGCGCCGGTGGCATGCCTGACATGGGCGGCATGGGTGGTATGGGCGGCATGGGCATGTAATTGCCCGCTGCTTCAAAGGTCTGCAAAGACCTTTGACCTCGCACAAGAAACCCTGCAAGAAATTGTGGGGTTTTTTTATGCCTGCGCAAATTGAATGCCAGCCCTCTAAGATGAACGCCATTCAAGGTTGATGACTTTCGAACAATTTCACAAGGCACCATGACTTCTTCGTTTGAAGCTCAACACAGCGCCATGCTGCTCAAATATTCGGGCATCAGCTTTATCTCGGGCGCCGTGAACCATGGTTTTTTCAGTGGCGAACGCTCACTCTGGACTGCGGCAGTAGGCATCGTCCTTTTTGTGGCCGGCGCCTGGATGGAGCACCGCAGTCAAAACAACACGCAGAGTTTGATTGAATCACTTTGGGTGGGCACTTTGTTGTCCATTGGCTTGGGCTTCTTTACGGGCGGCCTGCAACACTTTCCAGATTCGCCTGCACGCAGCGCATGGGTGGTTCCTTTGGGATTCGCGATTTCCATTTTGGCCCTGATGTTCACACTCAAAATGCGCATGCAACGCGCATTGATGGTCTATTCATTGAGCCTGGGACTTGCAGTTTGTGCCAGCAGTTGGGCCGCTTATGAAGCCTTGGTGCGAAACCCCGAATGGGCGGCTGGAGGTCATGCACATGGGGCAGAGGACGCGCATGACACAAACAATACAGCCGCCAACACACCCATGCAAAGCGCCTTGGTTGTCGATCGCACAATCAAAGTCGACATGAACGACACGATGCGCTTCACGCCCGATCTGTTGCAAGTGGCCGCTGGTGAAACCCTCAAATTGGTCGTTTACAACAGCGGCAAATTGCCGCATGAAATGGTGTTGGGCTCTGAAGCCGCCCTCAAAGCCCATGCGATTGAAATGAAACAATCGGCAGGGCACTCAGATGGACATGCCCACGCTGCTGGCAATGCATTGCTAGCGCTTAGCGTCAAGCCTGGCGAAACCAAAGAATGGGTGATTCGTTTTGACCAAGCCCAAACTTTACAAATGGCGTGCCTCATTCCGGGCCATTATGAAGCGGGCATGAAGGGGCAAGTGATTGTGCAAGACAAAGTTACGTCAGTTTCTTCATCACCTACGAACAAGCCTGCGAACCCACACGATCACAGCAGCCACAAGCACTAAAAAGACAGCAAAGGCTCGCAAGCCTAGGTCTTCTTCAAATTCAAGCAGCTCGAATCTTCTGCAGCAATTGCGCAGTAGAGGCGTCAAGCCCCGCAACTTCACCCGACAAAATGCGGGCATGAATGTCTTTGGCCAAGACCTTGCCCAACTCCACACCCCATTGGTCAAAACTGTTGATGCCCCAAACGGCACCACTCACAAATACACGGTGTTCTTGCAGAGCAATCAACGCGCCTAAATTAAAGGGCGATAAATCTTCCAACAAGATAAATGTGCTGGGCCGGTTGCCCGCAAAGTTTTTGTGACCATTCACATCTGACTTGCCCAGCATCAAAGCTTGCGCCTGGGCCAATGCATTGGACAACAACAAAGCTTGGTGATCGGGCAATGCATGCGTGGCGTTTTTGACGGCCACAAATTCAAGGGGCACCACGTCGGTTCCTTGGTGCAGCATTTGGAAAAACGCATGTTGGCCGTTGGTGCCAGGCTCACCCCACAACACAGGCGATGTGCCATACGGTAACGCTTGGCCCGCAGGGTCCACCTGCTTGCCATTGCTCTCCATTTCGAGTTGCTGCAGATACGGCGCAAAGCGTTTTAAAGCACTGTGATACGGTGCAATGCAGCGGCTGGTGTAGCGCAAAAAGTTGCGATACCAAACATCGAGCAAACCCAAACGCACTGGCAAATTATTCGCAGCATCGGCATGTTGAAAGTGTTGGTCCATGGCGTGTGCACCTGCCAAAAACGCACGAAAATGATCTGCGCCAATGGCAATGGCCAAAGGCAAACCAATGGCTGACCACAATGAATAACGGCCCCCTACCCAATCCCAAAATCCGAAGCAGGTTTGAATGCCAAACTGACCCGCGGCTTCTACGTTGGTGGTGAGCGCCGCAAAATGTCGTGACACGTCGGTGCCGCCTTGCGCCTCAAACCAACGTTTGGCCGACAAGGCATTGGTCATGGTTTCCAAAGTGGTGAAAGTTTTGGAGGCCACCAAGAACAAGGTGTTCTCAGCTTTCAAGCCTTTCAATACAGCATCGAGTTCATGGCCATCCACGTTGGACACAAAATGAAAACGTTTGCCTGTCAAAGCAAAAGACTGCAAGGCCATGACGGCCATCTGAGGCCCTAAGTCAGAGCCCCCAATGCCGATGTTCACGACGTCGGTGATGTGCTGATCGGCTCGAATTTTTTCAGCAAATGCCAACATGGCATTCAAGGTTTCGTGGACATCTTTCAAGGGCCCCTTCAACACGGAGGGCAGTGCTTCAAAAGATGCACCTTGCGCAGGCTGACGCAACAACCAGTGCATCACCGCTCTATTTTCTGTGGCGTTGATGGCCTCGCCTTGGAACATCCGATCGCGGTGCGCCAACATGCCGGATTGCTGTGCCAAGGCCAACAACTGCGCTTCAATCTTGGCATCCCAAAGATTCTTCGACAAGTCTGCAAATACTCCGGGCGCTGCTTGGCTGAAGTGCGCCGCGCGGCCCGCATCGCGTGCAAATTCAGATCGCAAATCAAAGCTAGAAAACGCCTTGGCATGCTCGGCCAAATTTTCCCAAGCTGCAGTTTGATCAGCTCGCATGTTTCCCTTTTTTGCTCATTTTTTTCTGGCTGGCCATTAGGTTTTTTGTGCCGCCAACATCAAGCCTTCTAACTTGATGGCATCGACACAAAAAGCACGAATGCCTTCTGCCAATTTTTCAGTGGCCATGGCGTCTTCATTCAACGCAAAGCGGAAACCTGCTTCGTTGTATTGCACCAAGGGCAAGTCCATACCTCTGGCAGCCTGTGCATCCAAGGCCGGCGTCAATGACGTTTGATTAGCGGCCAATGAAGTCAACAAGTCAGGACTGATGGTCAGCAAATCACAACCCGCCAAGGCCACAATTTGGCCCACGTTGCGAAAGCTCGCACCCATCACCTCGGTGGCAATGCCGTTCTTCTTGTAATAGTTATAAATAGCGCGCACCGATTTGACACCCGGATCGTTGACCCCAGCACTGCCAGCTTCATCCCACGACACTCCGGCAGTTTTTTTGTACCAATCGTAAATGCGACCTACAAACGGAGAAATCAATTGCACCTTGGCTTGACCACACGCCACCGCTTGCGCAAACGAGAACAGCAAAGTGAGGTTGGTATGTATGCCTTCGCGCTCTAACTCAGCGGCCGCTTGAATACCTTCCCAGGTGGCTGCAATTTTGATCAGCACCCGCTTGCGCGAAATGCCCTGCGCTTCATACAAACTCATCAATCGACGCGCGCGTGCCAATGTGCTGGCAGTGTCAAAACTCAAACGCGCATCCACTTCGGTAGACACCCTGCCTGGAATGGTCTTCAAAATTTCGCAACCAAAGCGCACCAACAAATGGTCCATCACCACATCCAAGGGCTGGCCTTTGTGAGCCGCAACTGATTCGGTGAGCAACGGTGCGTACTCGGGCTTTTGCACGGCCTTCAAAATCAGCGACGGATTGGTGGTCGCATCTTGCGGCTGAAACTGTGCCAGTTGTTTGAAATCACCCGTGTCAGCAACAACGGTCGTGTGAGTTTTGAGGGCTTCAAGTTGGTTCATGGCTCATAATTTAAATCAAGGCTTGAATTATCGATGAAACAAAGTTACATTACAAACTCATTTTTATGTAACAAATGAACATGTCCTTCGATTTAGTCTTTTTTGGCGGCACTGGCGACCTTGTTTGGCGCAAATTGATGCCCGCCCTGTTCCAAGCTTTCCGTCATGGCACCTTGCCAGAGGGCGGCCGAATCATTGGTGTTGCGCGAGACAGCATGTCTGATGAGCAGTACCGGAGCCTCATTCAGTCTCGTTTTGAGCAGGTAGAGGGCGCCAAACGCCCCAATGACGAGGAATTTGCACGCTTCAAGGCCATGCTCCACTACGAGCGCGTCGACTTGTCCAACCCAGCCGACTACAACAAGTTGGCTGCCCGTTTGGCCGAACGCGAGACCGACCATGTGGTCATGTATCTGGCCACAGCCCCCAGCCTCTTCAACACCGTCTGCGAACAATTGGGTGTTGCCAAACTCAACACGCCCAAGACCCGCATCGTTTTGGAAAAGCCACTGGGTCACGACCTCAAATCAAACCGCGCCATCAACCAAAGCGTTCGCAAGGTTTTTGGTGAGCATCAAATTTTTCGGATTGACCACTACTTGGGCAAGCCTTCGGTGCAAAACCTGTTTGCCATGCGCTTTGGCAATGCGCTGTTTGAACCCTTGTGGCGCCGTGAACACATTGCCAACATTCAAATCACCATTGCCGAAGAGCTGGGCGTGGAAAAGCGAGGCGCGTTTTATGAAAACACCGGCGCACTGCGCGACATGGTGCAAAACCATGCACTCCAACTACTTTGCGCCATTGCCATGGAGCCGCCCATCAACGCGCATGCCGATGCCATTCGCGATGAAAAGCTCAAAGTCTTGCGGGCCCTCAAACCCTGGACCACAGAAACCTTGAACCAACACGTGGTGCGCGGCCAGTACAGCCCGGGCAATGTCAGCGGTCAAGCGGTGCCTGGCTACAACGAGGAAAGCGGGGTCAACCCCAGTAGCAATACCGAAACCTTTGTCGCACTCAGAACAGAGATTGCCAATTGGCGTTGGGCCGGCGTGCCCTTCTACATTCGAACCGGCAAACGTTTGGCCTCACGCGAGGGTTACATTGAAATCAATTTCCGCCCAACACCGCACGCCATTTTTCAAGCGCCCGCTGGCGGCACTAACAAATTGGTGATCCACTTGCAGCCCAAAGACGGTTTGGAATTGCACCTGTTTGCTGAAGGCCAGCAAAAACGCGTCAAAACAGCCCATCAAAGCTCGACCAAACTGAGCGCCGTCCAACTCGACCTCGATTTCGACAAACGCTTTGGCAGCGAGCGCGTGGGCGCCTACGAGCGTTTGCTCCTAGATGTTTTAGACGGACGCTTGAATTTATTCGTGCGCAGCGATGAGCAAGAAGAAGCTTGGCGTTGGGTTGAACCCATTCTGCAACATTGGACCACCGACACCCAAGGCCCCCGCCACTATGCCGCTGGCACTTGGGGCCCCAGTGCATCAAGCGCCATGATTGCACGTGACGGATTTTGCTGGTCGGAGGAAATCTAATTCATGCTAGACCGCATCAAAGCCTCACTCCCCTCCTTGGCACCCGCTGAACAGCGTGTAGGTAAATTGGTGTTGCAAGATCCGCGGGCCTTTGCCAATTTACCCGTCACCGAACTGGCAGATCGCGCACATGTGAGCAAACCCACGGTGGTTCGCTTTTGCCGAAGTGTGGGCTATGACGGCCTGTCTGACTTCAAACTGAAGCTGGCGGGTAGCGTGAGCGAGGGCGTGCCCTTTATTCACCGCAGCGTTGATGCAGACGACAAAACCAGCGATGTGACGGTCAAGGTGATTGACAACACCGTTGCGGCTTTTTTGAAGTACCGCAACGATGCCTCCTCATTTGTCTTAGAACAAGCCGTGCAAGCACTGGCAGAAACTCACAGCACCGGCAAACGCATAGAGTTTTATGGTGTGGGCAACTCAGGCATCGTGGCCCAAGACGCCCAGCACAAATTTTTCCGTCTTGGCATGAACACCATCGCCTACAGCGATGGTCACATGCAAGTGATGAGCGCGTCGATGCTCAGTCAAGGCGATTGTGTCGTGGTGATTTCCAACTCAGGTCGCACACGCGATTTGATGGACGCCTGCGACATTGCGCGCAAACGCGGCGCAACCACCATTGTGATCACGGCCAGCGGTTCGCCACTGGCAACCGCCGGTCAAATTCACTTAACAGCCGACCATCCCGAAAGCTATGACCGCTACAGCCCCATGGTCTCGCGCCTGTTGCACTTGTTGATCATAGATATTTTGGCCACCACCGTGGCACTGCGCATTGGGGAGGCTTTACAGCCTGCCCTGCGCGAAATGAAAAACAATCTCCGCAGCAAGCGTTACACCTGAAGTTGGGGCTGCCTGATTGGTCTTGCCAAAAAGTCAGGCTTGTTCAGGCGTTCATTGGCAATTACCCTGATTCAACTTGCGGCGCCCCTTCTCTCTCCCTAGAATGACTTGGTCAATCAACTTAGACAGGATTTAGCATGTACCAACGCTTCCTCCAGGCATCCCGCCTGCTCACATTGGCCATCGGGATCTCGGCAGCACTGCTGGGCACAACCAGCGCACAAGCTGCTGAATTTAAATGGGCCGCGCAAAACGACATCTTGACGCTTGACCCGCACTCGCAGAATCACGCCACCACCAACAACGTGGTGGGCCACGCCTACGAAGGCTTGGTGCGTTACGACAAGAACTACAAAATTGAACCTTCTTTGGCCACCAGCTGGTCCAACATTAGCCCTACTGTCATGCGCTTTAACCTGCGCAAAAACATCAAGTTTCACGATGGCACGCCTTTCACAGCAGACGATGTCGTTTTTTCATTTGAGCGCATTCGTCAACCGCAAGGCACGATGCAGATTTATGTGGCTGGTGTGAAGGAAATGAAAAAAGTGGACGACCACACCCTGGACATCATCTTGGACAAGCCCGTTCCAACCTTGCTGAACAATTTCACAACCTTCCTGATCATGAGCAAGTCATGGTCGGTTAAAAACAAGTCTGAAAAAATTCAAGACTACAAGGCGAAAGAAATAACTTACGCCTCAACCCACACCAATGGCACAGGCCCCTATGTCATCAAAGAGTGGGCGCCGGATCAACGCGTGGTGCTCACCCACAACAAAGCTTGGTGGGACAAACTCCAAGGCAATGTGACCGACATCATTTACACCCCCATTAAGTCAGACCCCACGCGCATTGCGGCTTTGCTGTCTGGCAACGTAGACGCTGTGACTGATCTGCCCACGCAAGACGTCGCCCGCTTACGTTCTACCGCCAGCTTGTCTGTGTTAGATGGCCCTGAAGTTCGCACCATCTTTTTTGGTCTTGATATGGGAAGTGATGAACTGAAATATGCGCCCAAAGGCAAGAACTTCTTTAAAGATGTTCGCGTTCGCAAAGCCTTGAGCATGGCCATAGACCGTGGCGCCATTCAGCGCAGCATCATGCGCGGCTTGTCATTGCCTGCCAGCATCATCATTGCGCCTGGCGTGAACGGCTACAACGCTGACATGGACAAAACAGCCCCTGCCGATGTTGAAGGCGCTAAAAAATTATTGGCTGATGCCGGCTATCCCAACGGTTTGGAATTTACCTTGGACTGCCCGAACAATCGGTATGTGAATGACGAAGAAGTTTGCCAAGCGGTGGTCAACATGTGGGCCAGGATTGGTGTCAAAGCCAAGCTCAATGCCATGAACTTTGGCCCCTACATTGCCAAGGTTCAAAACTTTGACTCCAGCGCTTACTTGCTAGGCTGGGGTGTGGCCACTTATGACGCACAGTACTCATTGCAATCTTTGGTCATGACCCGCACACAAGGCGCCGATGGCAGCTTTAACTACTCCAAGGTGAACAATGCCAAGTTAGACGGCTTGGTAGAAGCCATGAAAACCGAGATGGACAAAAACAAACGCGACGCCATGATCAAGGAAGCTTTGACGGTCACACGCGATGAGGTGTTGGTCATTCCGTTGCACCACCAAATGCGTCCTTGGGCCATGAAGAAAAACGTCACCATGACGCACAACTCCAACGATGCGCCCAAGATGTACTATGTGAATGTGAACTGATCCAGTTGCACGCTACAAAAAAGACACCCGAGGGTGTCTTTTTTGATGGCTTCTTTGATCAGTGCCGACCTTCCTCGACTGCATGGCAAGCCACCTTGATGCCCTTGAATAACTTCAACATAGGACGCTCAGAGCGACAACGGTTGTTGGCCAAAGGACAGCGCGGATTGAAGCTGCAACCTGATGGCGGGTTCAAGGGATTGGGCACCTCGCCCTGCACCGGCGTGCGTGCCCGGCCCGTGTCTTTCAGCTTGGGAATGGCATCAAGCAGCATGCGGGTGTAGGGGTGCTGCGGATTGCTGAACAAGCTGTGCTTGTCCGCCAGTTCCACCAACTGCCCTAAATACATCACACCCACGTTATCGCTCACATGCCGCACCACGGCCAAGTTGTGGGAAATAAACAAGTAGGTGAGGCCGTGCTCGCGCTGTAAGTCTTTCATGATGTTGAGCACTTGCGCCTGAACGCTCACATCCAAGGCGGAGGTGGGTTCGTCGCACACCAAAAACTCTGGCGCAGTGGCCAAGGCGCGCGCTATCGAAATTCGCTGACGCTGCCCCCCCGAAAATTGGTGCGGATACTTCACCATGTCCAAGGCCGACAAGCCCACCGATTGCAATAACTCAGCCACACGGGCCTTGAGTTCTTGCTCATCTTTGATCAGGCCATGTTCGTGCAAGGGCTCGCCCACAATGTCTGCCACAGTCCAGCGCGGATTCAAGCTGGCATAGGGATCTTGAAAAATCATTTGAATGCGCTTGCGCATGCTCTTCGCGTCCTTTGACTTGAAGGCGGCGTGCGCGTCTTCACCATCAAAGGTCAAACCGCCGCGCGTGGGTTCGTACAAGCCCACCAACAAACGTGCCACGGTGCTTTTGCCACAACCCGACTCACCCACCAAGGCCAATGTTTTACCGCGTTCAATTTCAAAGCTAACGCCATCGACGGCTTTGAGCAATTGGCGAGGTCTGCGTTCAATAACGCGCGTTAGCCAACGGGCCGACACATCAAATGTTTTGGCCAAATCGCGGGCCACCACCAAAGATTGTGTTGATGCCGGAATGGGGGTGCTTGAGTTGTTGCTTGCATCACTCATGCTGCACCCCCTTGAATGCCGGCAGGGTGAAGCCAACAAGCCACTTGGGTTGACACATCTTTTGCGGCAGACACTTGCAAAAGCTCAGGCCGCTCTTGCTTGCACTTGTCAAACACTTGGGGGCAACGCGGATTGAACGCGCAGCCCTTCGGAATGGCATTCAAGCGCGGCATGGCACCGTCAATTTGGTTCAAACGCTCACGCTCCATGTCCATGTCAGGAATGGAGGCCATCAAACCCGCTGTGTAAGGGTGCTCGGGATGGTGAATGACTTGATGCACAGGACCCACTTCAACAATACGCCCCGCATACATCACCGCCACACGGTCGCATGTCTCTGCAATCACACCCATGTCGTGGGTAATCAACATCACCGCAGCGCCACGCTGCTTGCAAATATTTTTGAGCAAACTGATGATTTGCGCTTGGATCGAAACATCCAGCGCCGTGGTGGGCTCGTCCGCCACAATGAGTTGGGGCTCTGCCGCCAAAGCCAGCGCAATGACCACACGCTGACGCATGCCCCCCGAAAACTGATGCGGGTAATGGTCAATTCGCTCTGCCGCGGCTGGGATGCCCGTGTCTTGCAGCAAGCCAATGGCGCGCTGCCGAGCCTCCTTGTCTGACACTGGCAAATGCGCCTGAATGGTTTCAATCAATTGCCGGCCCACTGAATAAAGCGGATTCAGCGATGTGAGGGGGTCTTGAAAAATGGCGCCAATTTTGCGGCCTCGAATGCTCCGCATTTGATCGTTGTTCAAGTGATCAATGCGCTGGCCTTGCAACAAAATTTGACCACTGGCCACGCGGCCTGGCGGCTCTAGCAAGCCGATGATGGACGCGCCTGTGAGTGATTTGCCAGCACCCGATTCACCCACCACGCCCAAAATTTCGCCGGGGGCAATCTCAAACGAAATGTCGTCCAACGCACGCAAGGTCCCGTGTCGATTGGGAAACTCCACCACCAAATTTTTTACTTGTAGAAGGCTCATAGCGTTTGGGTAAAACTTGGAGAGGTGTGCCGCATCAACGCAAACGCGGGTTCAAGGCATCGCGCAGCCAATCGCCCAGCAAGTTCACAGACAAAGCAATGAGCACCAAAGTGACGCCGGGAAAAATAGTGATCCACCACTCCCCCGAAAATAAAAAATCGTTGCCAATGCGAATGAGCGTGCCCAAGGACGGTGATGTAGGCGGTACACCCACGCCTAAAAATGACAAGGTGGCTTCGGTGATGATGGCGGTGGCCACTTGAATGGTGGCCAACACCATGACAGGCCCCAACACATTGGGCAAGACATGTCGCAACATGATGCGCAATGGCGCAACGCCTGTGACGCGCGCAGCTTGCACGTATTCTTTGTTGCGTTCCACCAAGGTGGTGCCGCGCACTGTGCGCGCATATTGCACCCAGCCTGTGAGTGAAATAGAAATGATCAACACACCAAAAGCCAATGAATCGTCGGCAGCGGGAAACATGGCGCGGCCCACACCCGCAATGAGAAGAGCCACCAGAATGGCTGGGAAAGACAACATCACATCGCACAGACGCATCAGAAAAGCGTCTAGCCAACCGCCTCTGAAACCCGCCAACAATCCCAAGCTCACACCCACCAGCAAAGACAAAATGACCGAGGCAAAGCCCACTACCAAAGAGATGCGGGTGCCATACATCAGGGCCGACAAAATATCGCGTCCTTGATCGTCTGTGCCTAGCAAATATTTGGTGCTGCCCTCAGCCATCCATGCCGGAGGTAAGCGCGCATCGATCAAATCCAAGGTGGCGGCATCAAAGGGGTTGTAGGGCGATACCCATTTGGCAAACAGCGCGCAAAAGACAAAGACAAAGGCAATGCCAGCAGCGGCCATGGCTGTTTTAGATTGCCTAAAGCTGTAGCCCACATCGCTGTGAAACCAGCGAGACAAGAAATTGAGCGGCTGTCTTTGATGCACAGACATGTGTCAGTGCCCTCCTGCTTTGCCCACACGCAGTCGCGGGTCCACCACAAAGTAAAGCAGATCAACCACCAGATTGATGACCACAAAAATAAGCGCAATCAAACACAAATAGGCCGCCATGACCGGAATGTCGGCAAAGGTCACCGCTTGAATAAACAGCAAGCCCATGCCGGGCCATTGAAAAACGGTTTCGGTGATGATGGCAAATGCAATGAGGCCGCCCAACTGCAAACCGGTGATGGTCATGACCGGCACCAAGGTATTTTTAAGTGCATGGCCAAAATGAATGGCTCTGTTGGAAAGGCCACGTGCCCGCGCAAACTTGATGTAGTCAGTGCGCAGCACTTCCAACATTTCTGCACGCACCAAACGCATGATCAGCGTCAGCTGAAAAATAGTGAGCGTGAGTGCCGGCAAAATAATGTGATGCCAGCCTTTGGCGGTGAGCAAGCTGGTGCTCCACCAACCAATTTTGACCACATCGCCGCGACCAAAACTGGGAAACCATCCCAGCAACACCGCAAAAAATAAGATCAGCAAAATACCAATCAGAAAAGTGGGCAAAGACACACCCAACAAAGACAAAGTCATGAGCAGTTGGCTGCCAAAGGTGCCTCGTCTCAATGCGGCATACACCCCCATGGGGATGCCCAACAACAAAGCCATGCCCGCCGCTATTACGGCAAGCTCCAGGGTGGCCGGAAAGCGATCGGCAATGAGCTGAGACACCTTGGCACCTTGACGCAAGCTGATGCCAAACTCAGCTTGTGCGGCGTTGATTAAAAAGTGCCAGAACTGCACAAAGAAAGGCTGATCGAGGCCTAAGTCTTTGCGTAAAAAATCAATTTGCTCTGCCGTGGCGTCTTGGCCCAACATGAACAGCACAGGGTCACCCACATACTGGAACAACAAAAATGCAATGAACGCTACCGAAACCATCACCATGACAGCCTGAATGAGGCGCTGCAATACAAAGGCCAACATGTGCGTTTATTTCAATTCAATGGGGCCATACCAAGCAAGCGCTTTGCTCCGGGTATTGTCAGAGTCGGTCATGAGGCCAATGCCTATCAAAGCCCCAGGCGCTTCGCCAAATGCTTTTTCATAATCGGCCTTGATGTTGCGCTCATAGCTAAGCCATTGGTGCAAACGAGCGGTGCCCGACTCCACCACAATTTTACGAATGCGATCGGTACGGGGGTTCTCAATGACAGTACCCACTGGCCTTTTATTGCACCACACATACATGAGGGTGGCATAGGGCATGGGTTGGCCTGTTAAGGCGTGCGTCAATTCACTGAGCATGGCATTTTTGGGAGAAAACTGGTTGCGGTCGCCCTCAAAGGCCAACACCAAACGAACCGGTGAGTCGTCGTGATCGCGTGCGGCCATGTCGGCTTCTGCCAAAAGTTGGGGGACCTGCCAAGCAAACGAAAGGGCATTGAGCTGATCAGGCTCTATACGAAGCGTTTTGCGCAGCATGCTGGCAGACGAATCGGCATTGGCCTGCAATGCACTGTGGGCATTCAAAGTGGTTAAGCCATAGCGTGTGATGACCTTGCCCGGCAACTTGACGGCTTCCCACTTCAACTGGTCTTCAGGTTGCCAAAGGGTAAGGGGCTTTGAGGCAAGCGTGTTGGGGGTGCCGCCGGCAATGGGCGGGTGAACAAGCGTACTGCACCCCCCCAAACCAAGGAGAAGCAAACAAGCGCCCAATCGGGCCAACTTACGAATGAGAGGCGTGTTTTTCAACATGTGTTCGTGAAACGCAAACAAATCAAATTGTGAAAACACCAATGTGCCATAAAAAAACCCACCATGTTGCCACGGTGGGTTTTTTAGTTTCTAAATCTCTAACTGACCAAAGTCAGCGCGGGGATTAGAAAGTGTGTGTCAAACCAACGAATTGGTTGGTACCTGTGACCAAACCACCGTTGTTAGAGCTAGCAGCTGAAACACCTTTTTTGGTTGAAGAAGCTGCGTAGACCAATGTAGAACGCTTGGACAAGGCGTATGTAGCACCCCAACCAGTTTTAGAGGTTTTTGTGGAACTATCTGTTTTTGAAGCGCCAGCAGAGTCGAGTCCGATGTCTTTGTCAGCATTGAACATGCCATATGTGAACAAGAACGCGCCATAAGGAACGGTCACTGCAATTTCAGTAGCTTTGTGAGCGGCCAAACCAGCGTAAGTAGCAACGTTTGTAGCAGAAATTGATTTAGCTACAACAGCTGTCTTTTGGTTGAACTGGCTAACGAACAACTTGGCAACTTTCAAGTCATAAGAAGCGCCAATTTTGGTTTGCTCTTGACCTTGAATGTCAGTGATTGTGTAGAACTGAGCAAACACAGGGCCATTTGTGTAGTTGATACCCATGGAGTTCATGTTAGCCCAACGCTGACCAGTCATTGCATTGTTAGATAGGACACCTGTGGCAGTCGATGCAGCTTCCAACAAAGAATAGTTGTTAGCAGAAGAGTAGCCTGCGCCTGTACCTGCGCCAGAAAACTTGTTTTGTGATTTCTGAACATTCAAAGCCCAAACTTGTGCGCCCATGATTGAGGGTGACACGTACTGTGTTTGACCTGAGTAGCGGCCGTTGGCAGCTTGGTGTGGAGCTGTTGACTGACCAGAATCTTCCAGTGGGTGCAATGGTGCTACGCCAATCGCGTTGGTGAAACGACCCACACGAAGTTGACCCATGCTGCTGTCAAGTGTGATGTGTGATTGTTCAAACAGGCTGTCACCAGCCGCGCCAGTAACGGAGTTCACGTAGCCAGTGTTGGTACCTGAGTTGGCTGAGTTGAAACGTGCTTGAACGCCTGCAGACAATTTCATGCCGCCGCCCATGTCTTCAACAGCAGTGAATGTCAAATGGTTACGGTCACCTTTCCATGCGCCATAACCGTGTACTTTGGCAGTGCTTGTGCTGATACCGTAGTTGATGGAGCCAGAAATGGTGGCAGAAGACTGAGCAAAAGCGCCAGTTGCTGCCAAAGCAGCCAAAGCAATAAGGGTTTTTTTCATTTGAGAAGTTCTCCAAGGTTTAACAAGGGCTCTAAGTTGAGTGTTTGCGGATTCGCAAGCCACGCTTCACAGAGCCAACCTCCTTAAGGAAGTTGTATGTATTGCACCAGAGGCAAGGCCGGTCTGCAAAGAAAATCCCACTTTTAATGGGTTATTCGTTGTGCTGGCACAACAACAGGGCTAAACTTATCCCCATGAATGCCGATGCTTTGATCCTTGCCGCCGACAGCGCTTTGCGCACCCTCTTTGCCACCCCTAGGGCGGCCAGGCCCACACCGCAAGCCCCTGTGGCCCTTTCATTGCAGGCAGATGGAGCCATGGCAGCGCCTGTCACTGTTGAGCTCACCGAAGCCGAAAAATCTCTTTCCGCTGCGCTCATGCGGGTAAACCATGTGGGCGAGGTGTGCGCGCAAGCTTTGTACACCGGGCAGTCCTTGGCCTCCAAAGACCCTGTTTTGCGCGCCAAGCTAGACGAAGCCTGCCGCGAAGAGACCGATCACTTGGCCTGGACCCGTGAGCGCCTTGAACAACTCAACAGCCACCCCTCCCTCTTAAACCCCCTTTGGTACGCCGGCGCATTTGCCATTGGCTACGGCGCGGGCAAGTTGGGCGGCGACAAGCTGAGCTTGGGCTTTGTGGTGGCCACAGAGAACCAGGTAGAGGCTCATTTGGCGGGGCACATGTCTCAATTGCCCGCCAACGACTTGGCGTCCAGGGCCATCGTGGCGCAAATGAAAACCGATGAGGCGGCGCACGCCCGCATGGCGCAGCGCGCGGGGGCTGTGGACTTGCCCGAACCCGTCAAACGCTTGATGGGCGCGGCCGCCAAGCTAATGACCACCGTGGCGCACCGAATTTAAGCCTCGATCACCTCAAAGCTGGTGCTAATTTGAGCCGTCTTGGCCAACATGATGCTGGCAGAGCAATACTTGTCATGGCTCATGGCCACGGCACGCTCAATGGCAGAGGCCGGAATGCCTTTGCCAGACACCGTGAAATGCATGTGAATTTTGGTAAAAACTTTGGGGTCGGTATCGGCGCGCTCGGAGGTGAGCTTGACACTGCAGCCGCGCACATCGTGTCGGCCACGTTTCAAAATTAAGACCACGTCATAGGCTGTGCAGCCGCCCGTTCCGGCCAGCACGGTTTCCATAGGGCGGGGCGCTAAGTTTTGACCGCCGTTTTCAGGCTTGGCAGCGTCGGGGGCGCCGTCCATCATCAAAACATGGCCGCTGCCAGTTTCGGCCACAAAACCCATGCCTGAGCGAGCGCCTGTGGCGCCGGTCCAACTGACTGTGCATTCCATTTTTTGGGATTCTTTCTTCAAATGATGACAACTTGCTTGGGGAGATCGTAAAGCTTTATCAAAAGTATTGCACCGCAGCAATTTTTATGTAGAATTTCGAACAGTCGTGCTTTTATTCATTTGAGAGCATGAGCCGTTTGTCTCCTCCACCCTCTGAAAAGGTGGATTTGCCCCGCGCCGCAAGGCTCGGGGCATTTTTTTCGCCCGTATCATTCGGGTATGACTGCGAAAAACCTCACACCTTCAGACTATTTGAAAAAAATTCTGAATGCCCGCGTTTACGACGTGGCCACAGAATCGAACTTAGAAATAGCCAAGAATTTAAGTCAACGCCTGCACAACACAGTTTTGCTCAAGCGCGAAGACCAGCAAGCCGTGCACAGCTTCAAGCTGCGCGGCGCCTACAACAAGATGGCGCAGCTCACGCCTGCGCAACTCAAAAAAGGCGTGATCTGCGCCTCGGCAGGCAATCACGCGCAAGGCGTCTCTTTAGGCGCCCGCAAACTAGGTTGCCGTGCCGTCATCGTCATGCCCACCACCACACCCCAAGTCAAGGTCGATGCGGTTGAAGCTTTAGGGGGCGAAGTGGTGCTGATGGGTGACAGCTACTCAGACGCCCACAAACACGCCGTCATGCTCGAGAAAAAGATGGGCATGACCTTTGTGCATCCCTTTGACGACCCTGAAGTGATCGCAGGTCAAGGCACCATTGCCATGGAAATGTTGCGCCAGCATCAAGGCCGTTTGGATGCGGTGTTTGTGGCCATTGGCGGCGGCGGGTTGATTGCTGGCGTGGCCAATTACATCAAAGCCGTGCGACCCGACGTCAAAGTCATTGGTGTGCAGATGAACGACTCCGACGCCATGATTCAATCGGTCAACGCCAACCAGCGCATCACGCTCGATGATGTGGGTTTGTTTTCAGATGGCACCGCGGTGAAATTGGTGGGCGAAGAAACTTTTCGCATCGCGCGCGGCTTGGTCGACGATTACATGACTGTTGACACTGACGCGGTGTGCGCGGCCATCAAAGATGTGTTTGTGGACACCCGCTCCATCGTCGAACCCGCGGGTGCTTTGGCTGTGGCCGCCATCAAGCAATATGTGGCAAAACATAAAACCAAAGGTGAAACCTACGCGGCCATTTTGTGCGGCGCCAACATGAATTTTGACCGCCTGCGTTTTGTGGCCGAGCGCGCCGAAGTGGGCGAAGAGCGCGAAGCCATTTTTGCAGTCACGATGCCAGAAGAGCGCGGCAGTTTCAAACGCTTTTGCGAACTGATTGGCAATTTGCCAGGCGGCCCGCGCAACGTGACCGAATTCAATTACCGCATCAGCGACTCCCAGAAAGCCCATGTGTTTGTGGGCCTCACCACACAAGGCGCAGGCGAGAGCACGAAGATATCGAACAACTTCAAAAAGCATGGCTTTGTGAACATCGATTTAACGCACGATGAGTTGGCCAAAGAGCACATCCGCCACATGGTGGGCGGCCATTCCAGCTTGGCGCAAAACGAACGTCTCATGCGCTTTGTGTTTCCAGAGCGCCCCGGTGCATTGCTGAAGTTTTTAAATTTGATGCGGCCCGGTTGGAACATCAGCCTGTTTCACTATCGCAACCAAGGGGCAGACTACGGCCGCATTTTGGTAGGTTTGCAAGTGCCCGAAAAAGACGACAAAGCCTTTGACAAGTTTTTAAAGACTTTGGGCTATCCCCACATTGAAGAAACCCACAATCCGGTCTACCGGATGTTCTTGCAACAGTAAATAATTTGGGCAGTTTTACTTGGGCAGTTCCAAGGTGACGGTGGGCGTGTCTTGCAGGCTGGGTGCCAAGCGCGCAAGCCGGTGCCCCACCGAATGCAGCACCCAACCGGGCGCCACAGTTTGGCCGGGCAAATAGGCCTTGGGCGCTTGGCCATCCACCCCCAGCAAAGCAGACCCTTTGCCCGAGGCACCTGCCACCACACCCAGCAAGTTCCATTGGTGCTCCGCTTGGTCTAACTTTGCGCTACCAGAGGCTGCAGATTTGGCAGCGCCCAATGCCGAGGCCACCTGGCGACTCAGATCGCTGCCTGCCTGTGCCGACGAATGCCCAGCTTTGGCATGCGTCACAACCGGCACGGCCGATGCGGGTGCATTGATGCTTTGAATTTGCAAGATCCAAGACACCACCGCATAGGCCGCCACAGCCGCCACGCCCATGGCACTGAGCGCTGGCCACCATGATTTGGAGGGTGCCTGATGAACTTGTAACATGAGGGGATTATGATGGAGAAGTGTGAAAAAAAGCAGGGGTTTTATGGCGATGATTTCTAACAAAGAACGTGCCGCGCGCAAACAGCGTGGTTTTACCTTGATCGAGTTGATGGTGGTCTTGGCCATCATTGGCATCTTGGCCTCGCTCATTGTGCCCAATGTCTTGGGACGTGCCGATGACGCTCGCATCACCGCAGCCCGCACCGACGTCGGTAACTTGGTGCAGGCGCTCAAGCTTTACAAACTCGACAACCAACGTTTTCCAACCGCCGAGCAAGGTCTTCAATCCTTGGTGACCAAGCCCAGTGCCGAGCCCGTGCCCCCTAATTGGAAAAATTATTTGGACAAACTGCCGGCAGATCCATGGGGCCGTCCTTACCAATACCTCAACCCCGGACTTAAGGGTGAAGTCGATGTGATGTCGTGGGGTGCAGATGGCCAATCGGGCGGTGAGGGTGTGAATGCCGACATCGGCAGTTGGCAATAAAGCCCCTTTGATTTCAAGCTCGCGAGAATCAGATTCATCGCCTGCGCGCGCCTGCGCGTTGCCGCCATCACGTCAGGCTTTAGGCTTTACCTTGATCGAGCTTTTGGTGGTCATTGCCTTGATTGCCATTGGCACCGCTGCGGTCAGCTTTAGTTTGCGAGACACCGCACAAACCGTGTTGGAACGCGATGCAGAGCGCTTGGCCGCATTGTTTGAGTCAGCGCGGGCCCGGTCTAGAAGCAGTGGCGTGCCTGTGCAGTGGCACCCTGTAGTTGAAGGGTCTAACAGCGCCGCCTCCAATAATTCATTCGTGTTTGAAGGATTGCCCCCTCAAACTTTGCCTGCGCAGTGGTTGTCACCCCAAACACAGGTGGCTGCCAACAGCCTCATTTTGTTGGGCCCCGATCCCATCATCGGCCCGCAAAATGTGATGCTTCGATCGCAAGATTTTCAACTGTGGGTGAGCACCGATGGCATCCGCCCTTTTAGCGTGTTGCGCGCGGCGCCATGAGGTTTAACGTGCCTCAAACCAAACACGCTGCAATGGGTTTCACCCTCATCGAGGTGCTTGTGGCCTTGAGCATTGTGGCCATTGCACTCATGGCAGGCCTGCGCTCAACCGAAGCCCTCAGCCGCAATGCATCGCGCCAATCCACGCAATGGTTGGCACAAATTTGTGCCGAGAACGAATTCTCCCGCTTGCGTTTGTCGCGGCAAATGCCTTCGGTCGGCGTGAGCACCGTCAGTTGCCCCCAAGCCAACCTCGACTTCAGCGTGAGTTTGAATGTGCAAGCCACACCCAACCCCAACTTCAGACGCATTGATGCGCGGGTTGATTGGCTGTCTGGTTCCGCCACGACACCGGTGTTGCAACTCTCCACCGTCTTGGGACGCTACTGATGAAAGCGTCAAAAGGTTTTACGCTCATTGAAGTTTTGGTGGCCAGTGCCATTTTGGCCTTGATGGCGCTGATTTCGTGGCGCGGTTTAGATGGCATGTTCAAAGCACAAACCCAGTTACAAGCACGCAGCGATGCGTCTCAAACTTTGCAGGTGGGCTTGGCTCAGTGGCGCACCGATTTAGACAACCTCACCACTTTGCAAAACACGCCTGCGCTGGATTGGGATGGTCGGGTGCTTCGCATCACGCGACTGCACGCGCAAGATCCGAAGGCCGGCGCGCAGGTGGTGGCTTGGACTTTGGGCAATGGCCAATGGACGCGCTGGCAATCTGCGCCGCTCACACAAAGCGATGCGTGGTCACAAGCTTGGGCACAGGCCCAAATTTGGGGCGAGTCAGCTGGCAATCTCAAGGCCAATTCAAACCAAGAAGTTCTGGTTCACCCTCTGCGCAATTGGCAAATTTATTACCACCGAGATGGCGCATGGAGCAACCCCCTGTCGAGTGCCGTTGTGGGCCCTTCAAACAACAGTTCAGCGCCTAACAACCCCAGTAGCAATGCACTGAACTTGCCTGAAGGCGTGCGATTGGTGCTCGATTTAACAGACGACGTGCAAATTCAAGGCAAGGTGACCCTGGATTGGGTTCGCCCCACTTTCACGGCGGTGAAGCAATGACCCAACGCCCAAAGTCGATGGCTTCAAAGCACTTACACACTCAAAGCGGTGTGGCCTTGATCAGCGCCATGTTGGTGGTGACCTTGGTCGCCACCTTGGCCAGCGTGGCGCTTTGGCAGCAGTGGCGGCATGTGGAGGTTGAAAGCGCTGAACGGCACCGTATTCAAGCCTCTTGGCTGCTCAGCGGCGCCTTCGATTGGACCCGCCTCATTTTGCGAGAAGATTCACTGGCCGGTATGGCGGGCGCTGCGCTTTCATCTTCGGGCGGCCAAGTGAGTGCAGCCGGCGGCGTGGACCACCTGGGCGAGCCTTGGGCCCTGCCTTTGAAAGAGGCCAAGCTCTCCACTTTTTTGTCGCAAGACCAACAACTTCGTGAAGGCGATCCAGAAGTCTTTTTGTCGGGCCAAGTCACAGATGCGCAAAGCAGAATCAATTTGGCCAACTGGTTTGAAAACAGCGATGCCAAAAAACCTGGCCGGCTGTCCGATGCCATGCAATTGACCCTGGTCAGACTCTTCATTGCACTCGGCTTGCCGGGCGCCGAGTTGGAGGTGCTGTCCCGTGAGTGGCTGGCGGCCTCGCAAGCAGCGCGCCTCAGAGCACAAACCAAGGCCCCCAATGGCACGCCCAGCGGTGGGGGACCAAGTAGGTCCGCCCTGCTGCCCCAACAAGTTTTGCAATTGCAATGGCTGGGTCTGAGCCGGGAAACCCTTGTCAGCTTGGCCCCCCACCTCAGCATCTTGCCCGAACCCACCCCCTTGAACTTGAACACCGCCAGCGCCGAAGTGATTTACGCCTCAGTGCCCGGCCTTGACTTGGCGAGCGCTCAAAAATTTGTCCAACTGCGGGGGCGATCGCACTTTGACAATTTGACAGAGGCCGCCAAAGCCCTGGGGGTCAAAACACTGGAGCCCGGCAAATTTTCCTTAGGGACGCGTTATTTTGAAGTTTGGGGTCGTTTACGGATGGAAGACCGTACCCAAGAGGAAACTGCCCTGATTTTGAGAGATGCGGGCAATACAAGCTTTGTCTGGCGTCAAAAAATTGCAGGAATAATGTCTTATTCCAACCCTGAGTCGCTCCTACAATCAAGTCAGCCATGAGTACTCAAGTTTTCACTCTGCCACTGAATGCCAACCTCAGTGCCAACGACCACCTGACCGTCTTGCCGACGCAAGTGGTGGGCGCGCGCGACAAAGAAGTCTGGGCCGTGGTCCCTGCTGCGGCTTTGTCTTGGCATTGCGTCAACTTGCCCCATGGTCTTCAAAAACAAAACAATCGGCTGTTGCCCGCACTTCAAGGCTTAATGGAAGAGATGCTGCTGGAAGAACCCGAAACGGTTCATTTGGCGCTGCAGCCAGGTTGGCAATCTGGCGCGCCCGCTTGGGTGACCGTTTGTAATAAAGCTTGGCTGCGCCAGCATCTCCATCAATTGCAAAGCTCGGGGCACATGGTGCACCGCATCGTGCCCGAATGGGCCCCTGCCCCTTTCACATTGCCCCATGCCCCGCAAGCTTGGGTCAGCGGCATTCCAGAAGACGCATGGCTGTGGGTCAGCGATGCACAAGGTGCGTGGCGCTTGCCGCTGCAAGCCGGCTTCAAGCTGTGGGCGGAGCGCTTGAACGCCCTGTCAAACGATGACCTCGCCTCATTCACCCAACTTCTCATCCAAGCCGAACCTGCCGTTTCAGAACTGGCCCAGAAATCATTGCAAACTTTGCAAAGCCTGGTCACTGGCAAAGCTGCCGAAGCCCTTGCCTCTTGGCGCATTGCAGTGACACCTGCGGCAGAACGTTATGCCCAAGCTGCAGCTTCGCAATGGGATTTGGCGCAGTTTGAATTTGCAGCCCATGGCAGCGCCAGATGGCTGCAAAGCATGCAAAGGGCCTGGCAAAAGTTTGCGCACGAAGCTGCGTGGCGGCCTGTGCGTTGGAGTTTGGTCGTGCTCGTTGCCGCCCAGTTTATCGGCCTCAATGTGGCAGCCTGGCAACTCAATGCCAAGGTCAAGCAGCAACGCGACTTTCAAAGAAATATTCTGACGCAAACATTTCCCAATGTACCTGTGGTCGACGTCCCACTGCAAATGGCCAGAGAGTTAGAGCGTTTGCAGCGCAATGCGGGCAGCTTGAGCGCCAAGGATTTAGAGTCGGCGCTGCAAGCCATCGGCATGGCTTTACCAGACGGCCACAACATCAGTGGCATCGACTTTTCAGGACAAGGCGCTGGCGAAGTTCGGTTGCAAGGCTTGCAGTTCTCTAGCGCACAACAGGCCGAATTTATTCGCCTGCTTCGCACCCAGGGCTATGACGCTCAAGTCAACGGCGCTCAGTGGCGCATTGTGAGCAATCAAGTCACTAAGGGGGGCGCATGAAATCAGAATGGCGCAGCCGCTTTAAAGCCTTGCCTGACAAAGATCGGCAGCGCTTGAAATACTTGGCGCTCGGTCTTTTCTTGAGCTTGCTTTGGTTTTGGAACATGGCCCCCGCCTTGAAAACTTATCGAGAAGCGCCTTTGCAATTGGCGCAACTCGAGTTGCAATCGCAAAATTTGAAGTCATTGCAAACACAAGCCCTTGCCTTGCAAAAGGCACCTCGCATGAACGCCCAAAATGCCAGCGCAGTGCTCCAGCAAACTGCCACCGAAATTTTGGGCAGCAGCGCCAAGCTCACTTTAGAAGCGGGGCGTGCCACCGTCAATTTGACGCCAACATCGGCAGATGCGTTAGCGCAGTTTTTGGCAACTGCCAGAATCAAGGCATACGCCTTGCCCGTTGAGGCCAAGCTCCAAAAAACCAAAACAGCCGATCAAGAACTTTGGCGCGGTACTTTAATTTTGAGTTTTCCAACTCAGTAATTCACTCAAGATCTATGAAATTACTGAAATCTTCATTGCCCTCTTTTTCTGTCAGTAGCAGAAAAAAAACTGCGGTTGCTGATCCATCAAGTGCCACAACTTGGGGACTGGTGGGCGCTTTGGTGGGGGCCTTGATGGCTTTGTGGTTGAACTTGCCCGCGCAGTGGTTTGCCCAAAGTTTGTCTGAAATTTCCAAAGGCCAAATTCAATTGCAAGAAGCACAAGGTTCTGTTTGGAACGGCTCAGGCAAATTGGTGTTAACCGGTGGCGCGGGCAGCCGTGATGCTTTGGCTCTGCCCGGTCGAATTCTTTGGCACTTGAGTGTGTCACTCAACGGCGCTCACTGGCCCAGCTTCAATTTAAACGTGCAAGCATCGTGCTGCATGGCGCAAGCTGTGCGCATTCAACTTACACCTGTCAATGCCTTCCAAGCTTGGCGACTGCAAACCGATGACCACCGTTCTGAATGGCCTGCTCTATGGCTCAGTGGTTTGGGTGCCCCCTGGAACACCCTGCAACCGGAAGGTACGCTGGTTCTGGAAACCCAACAACTGGTGCTGCACTATGAACGCAGCCAAACTCAGCTGCAGGGCAGCCTGCATTTGACGGCCCATGACTTGTCGTCCAAACTCAGCACCCTCAAGCCCATGGGCACCTATGTGTTGAGTTTGGCCAACGCACATTCTGCCAACGACGCTTCTTCTAGCGCTTCTTCTAGCGCTGCTTCTGCCAATGCGTCGCCGCAGCTCACTTTAAGCACGCAATCGGGCAGCTTGTTGCTCAGTGGTCAAGGTCAGTGGCAAGGCACTCAATTTCAATTTCGGGGCGAAGCCTCTGCGGTGCCTGAGCACGCAGCCGCTTTGTCAAATTTGCTGAACATCATTGGACGGCGCCAAGGGGCGCGCAGTTTGCTTTCATTAGGTTGAACATCATGGCCACTCGCATTGACGCTACTCACACATTGCATTCGCTCAAGCCGTTGCCGCGCTGGCGCTTGACGCAGGGCTTGTGTTTCAGTTTGTATGTAGGTTTGAGTATCAGCCTGTTGGGCTTGATGCACTCAGCGCAAGCACAAACGCCCAGTCCCCCAGCAGACAAAAAGTCTGAGAGAAAAAACAAGACCACCAAACCCGCGCAAGAGCCTGTGACGCTGAACTTCAACAACGCAGACATTGATGCGGTGGCCAAAACACTGGCCACTTTGTCAGGCCACAATGTGGTGGTTGACCCGCGTGTCAAAGGCACCATCACCCTCACCAGCACCGTGCCTGTGGCGCCGGCCCAAGCGCTGCGATTGTTTGCCGCGCAGCTGCGTACACAAGGCTATTCATTGGTGGAATCGGCTGGACTTTATTTGGTGGTGCCAGAGGCCGATGCCAAGCTGCAAAGTGGCGGCGTGTCGGCCGGCGCTGTGCCCGCCTCCAATGGCCAAATCGTGACGCAAATTTTTCAACTCAACCACGAGAATGCCAACAATCTGGTGCCCATCCTTCGGCCCTTGATCAGTCCCAACAACACCCTCAATGTCAACCCCGGCACCAATGCTTTGGTGATCACTGATTACGCAGACAACCTGCAGCGCTTGGCGCGCATCATTGCCGCGTTGGATGTGGCCAATGCCACGGGTGTCGAAGTCATTCAGCTCAAGCATGCGCTGGCCACCGACTTGGTGCCCATGCTGCAACGCCTGCTAGATTCGGGCGCCGCTTCGCCCAACGCTGCGCCTGCGGCAGGCCAAGCAGATGCAACTTTCAAAACAACCGTCATGGCCGAAGCCAGAAGTAACTCGCTCATTTTGCGGGCTGCCAATGCAGCGCGCATGGCATTGGCAAGGTCACTGGTGACCCAACTCGATCGACCCTCTGATTCTGGCCCCAATGCCGCCAGCGGTAACATTCATGTGGTGTATCTAAAGAACGCCGATGCCACCAAATTGGCGGTCACCCTGCGGGCAGCACTGACAGCGCAAAACAGCAGCACCCCAGCCACAACACCCAACATCAGTGCCACCACGCCCAACAATCCAAACACAGCCGCGGGTGCCAATGCCAGTTTCAATACGGCGGGCGCGCAGCCTTCAACCGGCGGTCAAATTCAAGCCGACCCCTCGACCAATGCGTTGATCATCACGGCACCCGAACCGCAATATCGCCAGCTGCGTGCCGTGATTGACAAACTCGATGCACGCCGCGCGCAAGTCTTTGTCGAAAGTTTGATTGCCGAAGTCAGTGCTGAAAAAGCCGCCGAATTTGGCGTGCAGTGGCAAGGCGCTCTAGGCGGTAAAGGCGACACCAACATTGGGTTGTTGGGCACCAACTTTAAAGTGGGCGGTGCCAACCTCATTTCTTTGGCAGCGCAAGGTGCAAGCGGTACCGTGGCACCGTCCTCTGGTTTGAACTTTGGTGTCGCCCACAACACCAATGGCACCTATGTGCTCGGATTTTTAGCGCGCTTCTTGCAAAGCACAGGCGATGGCAATGTACTTTCCACGCCTAACCTGCTGACGCTTGACAACGAGGAAGCCAAAATTGTGATTGGCCAAAACGTGCCCTTTGTCACCGGCCAATACACCAATAACAACAACAGCGCAGGCTCGGTCAATCCGTTCCAAACCATTGAAAGAAAAGACGTGGGTCTGACGCTTCGGGTCAAGCCGCAGATCAGCGAAAACGGCACCGTGAAGTTGCAAATCTACCAAGAAGTGAGTCGTTTAGAACCTGCCTCTATCAACTCTGCAACCGGCCTCATTACCAACAAGCGTTCCATTGAATCGAGTGTGTTGGTCGAAGACGGTGCCATTGTGGTGTTGGGTGGCTTGCTGCAGGACGACTACGGCAACAGCCAAGAACGCGTGCCAGGTTTGGGCGATGTCCCCTTGTTTGGCAACTTGTTCCGCTCTGAAGCCAGAAGTCGCAAGAAAACCAATTTGATGGTGTTCTTAAGACCTGTCGTCGTGCGCGATGGCAATGCCACTGAAGGCCTGTCCATGGGCCGCTACGAGCAAATGCGCGGCGCTCAAATTGAAGTCCAACCCTCTGCCAGCACAGGATTGCCCAACTTGGGCTCGCCCGTGTTGCCAGAAGTCACTCGCAAACCTTGATGGCTCAGCGTTTTCCTCTTCCTTACGCGTTTGCGCGCAGCCAGCAGCTCCTGCTGGAAGACGATGGCACGCGCCTCACGCTGTGGCTTTGCCCCGAAAGTGCACCCAATGCATTGTCTGAGGTCATGCGCAAGTGGGGGCATGAAAGTTTGTCCTTGGACATTGCACGAGAAGAAGGCGCGCTGTTAAAGCAGCGCATCAGCAAAGCCTACACCGCACAGTACGGCCCAGGTGAATCCAGTGCCGCCGCCGTGGTGAGTGAAGTGGAATCGGCAGCCGATTTGTCGCGCATGATGCAAGAGTTACCCGCCGTCGAAGACTTGCTAGAAACCAGCGACGACGCACCCATTATTCGCATGCTGAATGCATTGCTGACACAGGCTGCACGCGATGGCGCCAGCGACATTCACATTGAACCTTACGAGCGTCACTCCAGTGTGCGCTTCAGAGTCGATGGCAACTTGCGCGAAGTGGTGCAACCCAATCGGGCTTTGCATGCCGCTTTGATTTCGCGCTTGAAAATCATGGCTGAACTCGACATTGCCGAAAAGCGCTTGCCGCAAGACGGTCGCATCAGCTTGCGATTGGGCTCGCGCGCAGTCGACGTGCGTGTTTCTACCTTGCCCAGTGCCCACGGCGAGCGAGCTGTGCTGCGCTTGCTGGACAAATCTGAAAGCCGATTGAGCCTAGCGTCTGTGGGCATGCAAGGCGACACTTTGCATCGCTTCCAGCAATTGGTCACGCAACCTCATGGCTTGATATTGGTCACCGGCCCCACAGGTTCTGGCAAAACGACCACGCTCTATGCAGCCCTCCAAAGTTTGGACGCCACAGGCAGCAACATCATGACGGTGGAAGACCCCATCGAATATGAACTGGCCGGTGTGGGCCAAACACAAGTCAACGCCAAGATCGATTTAACGTTTGCCAAGGCCTTGCGCGCCATCCTTCGGCAAGACCCCGACATCATCATGATTGGCGAGATTCGCGATTTTGAAACGGCACAGATTGCCATTCAAGCCTCCATGACAGGTCATTTGGTATTGGCCACTTTGCACACCAACGATGCGCCCAGCGCCGTCACACGTCTCACCGACATGGGCATTGAGCCCTTCCTTTTGAGCTCTAGCTTGCTGGGTGTGTTGGCGCAGAGATTGGTTCGAAAAATTTGTACCCATTGCCAAGGCAGTGGTTGCCCGCAATGCGCGCAAACAGGGTATGCAGGACGCACGGGCATCTTTGAATTGCTCATCACCGACGATGCTTTGCGCGCTCAGATTCATGCCCAACAATCTGAAGCCAGCATTCGAGAAGCGGCCGTGTCTGGCGGCATGGTGCTCATGCGGGAAGATGGGGAACGTCTGGTTCAACTGGGCATCACCAAAGCTGAAGAATTGCTTCGCGTGACGCGAGACTAAGTCAAACCATGCGTTACTGATCAGCCCACCATGCCAGCCTACGCCTTTGAAGCTTTACAAAACGACGGTGCCTTGCGCAAAGGCGTGCTTGAAGCTGACAGTGTCAAATCAGCCCGAGGGCAATTGCGAGCCCAATCTCTGGTGCCCTTGAAGGTTCAAGCCTTAGGTCCCGATGCAAAAGTTCAAAAAAGTATCTGGCAATACGACATCGGTTCGCGCAAGTGTTTTTCCGCCAACGACTTGGCCGTTTGGACGCGACAGTTGGCCAGCCTGGTCGGCAGCGGCCTGCCCTTAGAGCGCGCATTGGCGGCCCTGGGCGATGAAGCCGAGTCCCAAAAACAAGCGCACTTGGTGGCCAGTTTGCGTGCGGAAGTCAATGCAGGTTTGGGCTTGGCCAAAGCCATGGCCCAACATCCTTCTGAATTTTCTTCCCTTTACACCGCCGTCATCAGTGCGGGCGAGCAAGGCGGCAACTTGGGTCAAGTGCTGGGCCAGTTGGCAGACGATTTGCAAGACCAACAAACTTTAAAAGCCAAGTTGCTGAGTGCTTCTTTGTATCCCGCCATAGTGAGTCTCATTGCCTTGCTCATTGTGATTTTTTTGCTCAGCACCGTGGTGCCGCAAGTGGCGCAGGTATTTTCTGGCAGTCAAAGAAAGTTGCCCGGCCTGACTGTGGCCATGTTGGCCTTGAGTGATTTTGTTCGCCATCACGGATGGCTTGTGCTGTTCATTCTGGCGCTGGCAGGGTTGGGGTTTCAACAGGCCATGAAACAAGCCGCCCTGCGTATTCGTTTTGATGCCGCATTTTTGCGCCTGCCTATTTTGGGTAGATTGGCCACGGGCTACAACAGTGCACGATTTGCCAGCACCTTGGCCATGCTCACCAACGCGGGGGTGCCCATCTTAAAAGCCTTGCAATCTGCAGCCGATACCTTGTCCAACCAAGCCATGCGAGAAGATGTTTTAGAGGCCTTGGTTTTGGTTCGCGAGGGTGCACCCCTCGCTATGGCACTGGGCCAGAAAAAACGTTTTCCAAGTTTGCTGGGCATGTTTGCCAGGCTGGGGGAACAAACAGGCCAGCTTCCCATCATGCTGCAACGCGCTGCCCAACAACTGTCAGCCGATGTGCAGCGCCGTGCCATGGCATTGGCGACCATCTTGGAGCCCTTGCTCATTGTGTTGATGGGCGGTATTGTGATGGTCATCGTACTGGCTGTTTTGATGCCCATCATGGAACTGAATCAATGGGTCCGATGATGTTGTACCCCGATTTCATTGCATCAAGGAACACGCCATGCCAGTCAGTTTAGAAGGTCAATTGGTGGTCGCGATTTCTTCGCGGGCCTTGTTTGATTTTGAAGAAGAAAACCAAGTCTTTGAGCAAAGCGACGACCGCGCCTACATGAAGCTGCAGCTAGAGCGCTTAGAAGCGCCCGCCAAACCCGGTGTGGCTTTTTCTTTGGTTAAAAAATTGTTGGCCTTTAACGATGCCAGCACACAAAGGGTTGAAGTCGTGATCTTGTCGCGCAACGATCCTGTGTCGGGCATGCGCGTCTTCAGATCGGCGCAACACTACGGCTTGTCCATTCAGCGCGGCAGTTTTACAAGAGGTCAATCACCCTGGCGCTATTTAAAACCCCTCAATGCCAATTTGTTTTTGTCCACCCATCTGTCGGATGTGCGTGCCGCTTTAGATGCCGGTGTGCCCGCCGCGCAGGTCTACCCCAATTCTGCGCACGCATCAGAGGCTCATCCCCATGAGGTTCGCATTGCGTTTGACGGCGATGCCGTGCTGTTTTCTGATGAGGCTGAACGGGTCTTTCAAGCGCAAGGTTTGTCGGCGTTTCAGGCTCACGAACATGCCAAGGCTGCGCAGCCTCTATTGGCTGGCCCTTTCAAGCCATTGCTCACTGCCTTGCATCGCTTGCAGCAGGAGGGAACACCCGCCATGCGAATCCGTACCGCGCTGGTGACTGCGCGAAGTGCACCGGCCCATGAGCGCGCCATTCGCACTCTCATGCAATGGGACATTGAGGTCGATGAGGCCATGTTTTTGGGCGGCCTGCCCAAAGGTGAGTTTTTGAAAGAGTTTGAACCTGACTTTTTCTTTGATGACCAAACAGGCCACATTGAATCGGCGTCTCAACATGTGCCAGCCGGCCATGTGGCCAGCGGCATTAGCAATCCACGACCCTAGTTTTTTAAGGTGTGCTTGTTAAGTTTCTGAAGAATTAGGGGCAGCGGGAATTTCTTTTCTTCGTCCCTCTCTTCGCGCAATCCATACGGTGGACACCAAAATAACCAAGGCTCCGATCCAGGTCCACTTGCTGGGCACGTCGCTGAACACCAACCAGCCCAAAATGGAGGCCCACACCAAATCAAGAAATCGAAGGGATTGAGTGGCTGAAATGTCTGCCACGCTGAATGCGCGGGTCAGACTGTAATGGCCCACCGTTCCTAAAATGCCGGTGACGAAAAAGCCTGCCCACTGGAAAAGCGTGGGTTGTTGCCAATGAAGTAGTGCAAAAGGCAGACTGAACAAAGTCACCGTGATGGATTGCCACATCACGATGACGCCTGGTTTTTCGGTGCGCGTCAGATGTTTGGTAATGAGGAACGAAGCCGCAAAAACGGGCGAAGATGCCAGCATGGCCAAGTTGTACCAACCGCCTGTCCCCGACATTTTGGGCAACACCACCAACAAAACGCCTGTGAATCCAATGGCAGCAGCAATCCAGCGGTCTTTGCGCATGGGCTCTCCCAAGAACCAAGCAGCACCCAGCATGATGAAAATGGGTCCGGTAAAACCAATGGCGGTCATGTCGGCCAAAGGTATGTGCGGCAAAGCGGTGAACCAAAACAGCAGGCCAATGGTGTGCACGCCTCCGCGCCAGAATTGACCCTTCAGATCATTCGGCACATAAGCGCCGATGCCCTGATGCCAGACCAGTGGGAGCATGATGATCAGCCCACAAAAGTAGCGTAAGAATTGCGCCTCAAATGGGTCCATTTGCATCGAGAAAACGCGAGCGATGGTGTTGAGCATGGAGAACATCACGCCCCCAAAGGCCATCCAAATCATGCCGCGTACGGTGGGCGGCAATCGATGAAAACGTCGCGAGTTTTGTAAGCGCGTCAGCGTCAACAGGCGCTGAATCGAGGGGGGAATAAATCTGGGCACTCACCGACTATAAATCAACGCAGAATTGAGAACAGTCTCTTTCGTTACCGCCAATGAAAAACGGGCCATCATGGCCCGTTTTTCAGCTTGCAACGAGGTCTATTGACTGTTTTGCAAAGCCGCAATGCGCTCTTCAATGGGAGGGTGCGTTGAGAACAACTGCCCAATTCCACCTGCAATGCCCATGGCGGCCACGCTCTTGGGCAAATCAGCGGTGTGCAGACCGCCCAAACGCGCCAAGGCATTCATCATGGGTTGTTTGCGGCCCATGAGGTCTGCAGCACCCGCGTCTGCACGGAACTCGCGATGACGGCTGAACCAAGCCACCACGATGGCAGCAGCGAAGCCCAACACAATGTCCAGCACGATGGTGGTGATCCAGTAGCCCATGCCAGGACCGGTGTTTTCTTCGTCGTTTTTACGCAAGAAGCTGTCAACGGCATAGCCCACGACACGCGATAAGAAAACCACAAAGGTGTTCATCACACCTTGAATGAGGGTCATGGTGACCATGTCACCATTGGCGATGTGCGCCACTTCGTGGGCCAGAACCGCTTCAATTTCTTCGTGGTTCATGTTTTGCAACAAGCCGGTCGACACGGCAACCAAGGCGGAATTACGGAATGCACCCGTGGCAAAGGCATTGGGGTCGCCTTCAAAGATACCCACTTCAGGCATGCCGATACCTGCTTTTTCAGACAACTTCTGCACGGTATCAACAAGCCATTTTTCGTCAGAGTTGCTGGGCTGCGCAATCACTTGAACACCAGAACTCCACTTGGCCACCGGCTTGCTGATGAGCAATGAAATAAAAGCGCCACCAAAGCCCATGATGAGGGCGTAGCCCAAGAGGGCCGTCAAGTCCAAACCATTGGAGGTGAGGAATCGATTGACGCCCAACAAACTGGCCACGACGCCCAACACCAGCACCACTGCCAAGTTGGTTAAGACAAACAAAATGATACGTTTCATGAGGATTTTCTGTCCACCGCCCAGCGAAGGCCGAGCGCACAGTTCGAATATTAGGGGGGCCCGCAACAAAATCAAGTGAGGCTGCTTAATTCCTCAAAATTGAACGGAATTAACTTGGCTTTTTTGAAGCTGGCCAATGCGCTCAGTTGCCCACTCTCAGGGGGCGAAAGACTTGCGTGTCTTGGTAAAAAACAGGCGATTCATTGGCTGGCCACCAGCCAGGAATTCCCAAAACGGGCGTGGGTAAGAAAGGTTTTGATGCCAGTTTTTCAGGCTGCAGGTCTTGGGCCAACCAGGCATCCCAGTTGGCCAGAGGCAAATTGGACGGCACTCGCCACAAATGCACGGTGATGGCTTTGTAAGGGTTGACCAGTTTTTCCAATGCGGCATGGCCAAAGATTTGAACTTTGACATCTTTCCACAACGGCCTGTGCGTCACCAAGGCCTCTTGCCAATCACGCAGTTGTAAAGCCTGCCAAATCACATCTGGCAACTGAATGAGCGTGGCGTTTTCATCAAACACCGTGACTGCATCTCGCACAGGCCCGCGCACACTTCCCACGCCCTGCGCCGCTATGGCAGTGGCTTGAACTTGATTCAATTGTTTTTTGGCCAAGGGAAAATGCAACCAGCACAAGGCGTTGAAAAAATCGTGCAGGCCTTCGCGCGTGGGCACCTTGTTGGTTTGATGAATAAACTGCTCGTAAGCAAGCGCTTCATGCAACTCTGACTGCGGCACAAATTCAACGTGGCAAGCACCGAGTGATTGCGTATTTTTTTGGACTGACAAAGCTTCGTTACAGGCTTTGTAAACCGGCACACCTTGCGCCACACGCTGACCGATCGACTCACCCAGCTCACGCCAGGCCTGAAGCCATGGCGCAGACCAGTCTATTGGGCTCAGGCCACACGCCATGGCAAGGCTTCACCAGAGCGCAGTGGTTTTAAATCGGCCTCACCGAATGGGAAGCTTTCTGGCGGCGTCCAAGATTCACGCTTTAAAGTGATGGTGCCCGTGTTGCGTGGCAAGCCATAAAAATCGGCGCCATTGAAACTGGCAAAGGCTTCGAGTTGCGCTAACTGGCCAACACTGTCAAAAGCTTCTGCATACATTTCCAATGCGGCATGCGCGGTGTAGCAACCGGCACAACCCGATGCGTGCTCTTTCAAATGGGCAGGATGCGGTGCACTGTCGGTGCCCAGGAAGAAACGTGCATTGCCAGATGTTGCTGCACGCAACAAGGCCACACGATGTGTCTCCCGCTTGAGCACGGGCAGGCAGTAGTAATGAGGGCGGATGCCACCGGTGAAAATAGCATTGCGGTTGAAAAGCAAATGATGCGCAGTGAGTGTGGCCCCCACAAAGTGGTCGGCAGCCATGACGTAATCGGCGGCGTTTTGGGTGGTGATGTGTTCAAACACAATTTTGAGTTCAGGGAAATCACGACGCAAAGGGATGAGCTGGGTGTCGATGAATGCCGCTTCACGGTCAAACAAATCGATGTCGCTGCTGGTCACTTCGCCATGCACTAACAACAACATGCCCGCTTTTTGCATGGCTTCAAGCGTGGGGTAAATCTTTTTCAAATCGGTCACACCCGCATCACTGTTGGTGGTGGCGCCTGCAGGATAGAGCTTGCAGGCCACCACGCCGGCCGCCTTGGCTTTGACGATTTCTTCAGGGGGCAAATTGTCGGTGAGGTACAAAGTCATGAGGGGCTCAAAATGCATGCCCTGGGGCACCGCAGCCAAGATGCGCGATTTGTATTCAAGCGCCAATGCGGCTGTGGTCACCGGTGGCTTCAAATTGGGCATGATGATGGCGCGGCCAAATTGAGCGGCGGTGTGAGGCACTACCGTTTTGAGCGCGATGCCATCGCGCACGTGCAAATGCCAGTCGTCGGGCTTGGTGATGGTGATGTGAGAAGTCATGTGTGTCGAGGATCAATCGTTGAATGTTTCTAAAAGCCTCTATGGCTTGGCTGAATTTTCTAAAAAAGCCCACAAGGCTTCTGCATTTTTCTTTGGGCTGTTTTTGGAATTGGGTTTTTGACGGTAGGCCCGAATGTCCATGTGCATTGAAAGACTTTGACCTTGGGGCAAAGTGAGGGGCACTAGGCTGCCACTTTGTAATTCTTTTTTCACAGCGCTGCCCGGCAAGAATGCAATGCCCAAGCCTTCCAGCGCCATGACCTTGAGTCCTTCTGCCATGTCGGTTTCATACACTCGGTCAAGGTGAATAGGCTGGCCCGATTGTTTCAAAATGAGATCGGTCACATGACCTAGATAGGCACCATGGGCATAGCCCAAATAGGGCAATGGCTTTTGAACAGTGCCTGGAAATTGAAATTGCGGCTGTCCATCGGCTTGAGCTTTGGCATAGGGCGCCAAACTTTCTTGGCCCAATGTGACCATGTCGTAATGGTCAGCATCCAACTGCAAAGGCTGGGAGGCATGGTGGTAGGAGATTAAAAAATCACATCCGCCTTCCACCAAGCGCATGGCAGCGTCATGCACATTCAGGCCATTCAATCGGCTTTTGAGCGGCCCAAAACTTTCAAGCAAGCCCGCCACCCAAGCCGGAAAAAAGGTAAAGGCCAAGGTGTGCGGTACAGCAAATTCAATCACGTCTTGGCCCGCCGAAGCGTGCCCTCGAAGCATGGCGCGGGAATTGTGCAAAGATTGCAGCAGCTCTAAAGCTTGCGCATAAAGTGTCTCGCCTGCAGGCGTGAGGGAGGTGGGGTAGGAGCTTCGGTCGACCAAGTCGGTGCCGGCCCATGCCTCAAGAGACTGAATGCGCCTAGAAAAAGCCGGCTGAGTGATGTGGCGCAATTGGGCCGACCGGCTGAAACTGCGTGTTTCAGCCAAGCTCACAAAGTCTTCTAACCACTTGGTTTCCATGACTGCATTATCTCGCAGTTGGCCTCGCTTGAAGGCTCAGACTTTTGCCTGCGCGTCCTCAGCACTGGCTTCATTGTTTTGCTGCAAAGCCCACATTTCGGCATATCGTCCATTCAGTTGTAGCAGGTGGGCATGGTTGCCCCGCTCAATGATCTGCCCCGCCTCCATCACCAGAATTTCATGCGCATCCACCACGGTGGACAAACGGTGCGCAATGACCAAGGTGGTTTTGTTTTGGGCCGCACTGGCCAATTCAGCTTGAATGGCACGCTCGTTGGCTGAATCTAGGGCCGATGTGGCCTCATCAAAGACCAAAATGGGTGGATTTTTTAAAAGCGTTCTTGCAATGGCCACGCGTTGTTTTTCGCCGCCAGACAGTTTCAGGCCCCGCTCACCCACAGAGGTGGCATAGCCCTTGGGGGTGGATGCAATGAAGTCGTGAATGCGCGCGGCTTTGGCTGCGGTTTCGATGTCCTCTTGCGTTGCGCCGGTGAGGCCGTAGCCGATGTTGTAAGCCACGGTGTCATTGAACAGCACGGTGTCTTGCGGCACGATGCCCAAGGCCTTGCGCACACTGTGCTGCGTCACTTGGCGAATGTCTTGCCCATTGATGGTGATCCGGCCTTGCTGTACGTCGTAGAAACGAAACATCAAACGCGCCAATGTCGATTTACCTGAACCCGAGGGCCCCACCACCGCCACAGTTTTGCCAGAGGGAATTTCGAAGCTGATGTTGTGCAAGATGGGGCGGTCTGATTCATAGGCAAACGACACCGATTCAAACTTCAGGTGTGCATTGTGTTGACAATTTAAATCAGGTGCATTGGGCGCATCGGCCACTTCGCGCTCACGGTCCATGAGCACAAACATTTTGTCCAGATCTGTCAGGCTCTGTTTAATTTCGCGGTAAAGCACCCCTAAGAAATTCAAGGGGATGTAAAGCTGAATCATGAAGGCGTTGATCATGACCAAGTCACCCAAGGTCATGCGCCCTTCCACCACACCTTGCGTGGCGCGCCACAACATGGCCACCAAGGCGCTGGCAATGATGAGCTGTTGCCCCGTATTGAGCAAAGACAAAGAGGTTTGCGCTTTCAATCGTGCTTTTCGCAAGCGCTCCAAACTTTCGTCATAACGACGGGCTTCATAAGCTTCGTTGCCAAAGTATTTGACCGTCTCGTAGTTGAGCAGTGAGTCAATGGCCTTGGTGTGTGCCGCAGAATCAAATTCGTTGGCTTGAATCCTGAAATGCGTTCGCCACTCTGTGATGCGTACGGTGAAGAAAATATAAAAACTCAGCGCTGCCAAGGTGATCCATGCAAACCAAGCGTCAAACTTGATGGCCAAGATCGAAAGCACCAAGGCCACTTCAATCAGGGTCGGAACGATGCTATAGAGTGAATAAGAGATGAGCGATTCAATACCACGCACGCCGCGCTCGATGTCGCGGGTCATGCCGCCGGTTTGGCGCGCCAAATGGAAACGCAAACTCAAGGCATGCAAATGCTGAAATGTCTCTAGCGCAATGCTTCGCGCTGCGCCCTGTGTCGCTTTGGCAAATACCAACTCTCTGAGCTCTGTGAACGCAGAGGTCATGAGCCTGAGTGCGCCGTAGCCTACCAGCAATGCCAAGGGCACCACCAAAACCTGCGCAGGGTCATTGGGTTTGAAGCTCATGGTGTCGATCAAGTCTTTCAACAAGATGGGCACGCTCACATTGGCCAACTTCGCGCCCACCATGAACAGCAAGGCCGCTGCCACCCGCCACTTGTAGGTGAGCAAATAGGGCAGCAATCTTTTTAAGGTACGGCCATCGTTGTCCTTGGCGGAAGGGGCTTGGGGGGCTGCGGAAGCAGCCGAGCTATCACCGTGATGGCGCATGAGTCACAATCGAAGTCAAAAACATGGAGGAATAAAGTTGCGGCACGCTTAAGAAGTGAGATAAGCACCGGTGCCGGTTGACAACAGCTTGCCATCCTCGCCACGAAACTCCATGCGCGCATTGCCCACGCGCGCACCGACGCGCATGGCTTCAGCATGGATGGTGAATTTTTCGCCAATGCCCGGGCGCAGAAAGTCAATCCGCAAATCGATGGTGCTGTGCCGCGCAAACCGCTCTAAGCGCTTGGAAACCGACTCGTCCATGTGCTTGGCGCCCAAAGCCGCCATGACAGCCATGCTGCCAATGGCGTCCAACACAGCGCTGATGACACCGCCATGAATGCGGTGATAGGCATAGTGGCCCACCAACTCCGGCTTCATGATCAGGGTGGCCAGAATGCCTGTTGACTTGACACTTTCAACCTTCAAGCCTGCCCACTGATTGAAGAGAATTTTTTCTTCGTAGATTTCGCGCAAACCCGCAATGAACTCTGGCTCAAAGTCGACGAGCGGTGGAAGATCAGAGCGAGAGGATGTCATGGAAGACCTAAATTTGAAACAACAGCTTAGATTTTAGAGAAGTCTGGCTTTCGTTTTTCCATGAATGCGCCAAAAGCCTCACGCGCGGCAGGTTCGGTCAGCATTCTGCGGAAACTTTGACCCTCTTCGCCCATGCGCTCAATCAAACCCTTGATTTGCCCACCTTTCATGAGTCGCTTGGTTTCAATCAGCGAAGACAAGGGCTTGGCCGCCAATTTTTTAGCTTGCGCTTGCGCATGGCCATTGACTTCAGTTGGGGGCACCACGCGATTGACCAAACCTATTTCAAGCGCGGCTTCCGCAAAGAAGGCCTCGCCCAACAGCAAGGCTTCCGCTGCGCGGTGATAGCCAAACATCTGAGGCGCCAACATGCTGGAAGCAAATTCAGGGCATAAACCGAGATTGACAAATGGCATGGAAAAGGCGGCGTTGTCGCCGGCATAAACCAAATCACAATGAAACAACAACGTGGTGCCAATGCCTACCGCTGGGCCTGCCACAGCCGCAATCACCGGCTTTTCAAACATGCTCAGCGCACGCATGAAATGAAACACAGGTGAATCAACAGTAGACGGAGGTTTGTTTAAAAAATCAGCAATGTCGTTGCCCGCACTGAAAATACTTTCATGGCCTTGAATGACCAACACGCGCGTTGCAGCATCGGCTTGTGCATGGTCAATGGCTTGGGCCATGGCGGCGTACATGTCACCGGTGATGGCGTTTTTCTTGTCTAAACGATTGAGCGTGAGGGTGGTCACACCTGCATCAAAATGGGTCAGGATGTCGGACATGATTTTTTAAACTTTCAATGAGTCAACAGCGTGTGCAGGTAAACATGCACACATGATCAAGGCACGCGAACCCAAGTTTGGGTTCTTCCGAAGGGGCCCATCGAACCGCGAACTTCTAATTTGGCGCCATTTTCAATGGGCGTTAGGCGCAGACCGTAGGTTTTGCCATTTTCTGGATCGAGAATTTCACCATCTTCCCATACATTTTTATCAGGGGCTTTTTTGGCACCTCGAATGATTTCAAGGCCCAAGATGGGCAAATTTTTACGCTCATCGCTGCACTTTTCGCATTTGGCATTTTGATCGGCTTCTTTGCGAAGTATCTTTTCAACACGGCCGCGCATCACCCCTTGATGCTCAGAAATAATCACCAGACTTTTCGGTGCGCCTGTTTTGTCATCAATTGTGTGCCACTGCCCCACCGGTGAGTTGGCAAATGCCACGCCAGTGAGTGAAGCAAATACAGCCGCAGCTGCGAAGACTTTCAATTTCATCGCTGTTTCCTTTAATAGGGAGATCGAATGCAGGTCAATTTTTAGGCCAAAGCCAAATCAGTGTCCATGAGCACTTCAGCACCTGAGCGCGCGGTGTTCATGAGGCTGAGTGTTTCTGGCAATAAACGTGCAAAGTAAAAACGTGCCGTTTGGAGTTTAGCCTTGTAGAAGGGGTCGGGGCGCTGCGCTTCTTCTTCGGCCGCTGCAATTTTGGCCAAGGCCACTTGCGCCATGCGAGCCCAGAAATAGGCGAACACCAAGTGGCCCGCAACCCTCAAATAATCGACTGAAGCCGCGCCCACTTCATCGGCATTTCCCATGGCCTTCATGCCAATTTCGGTGGTGAACTGCGTCATCTTTTGGCCCAAATCGGCCAAGGGCTTGATGAACTCGGCCATCGCTTCATTGCCCATTTCTTGCGCCACCAATTTGCCAATCAGCTTGCCAAATTTTTGCAGGCTCGCGCCTTGGTTGCCCAACACTTTTCGGCCCAACAAGTCGAGCGATTGAATGCCGTTGGTGCCTTCATAGATCATGTTGATGCGTGCATCTCGCACATATTGCTCCATGCCCCATTCTTTGATGTAACCGTGACCCCCGAAAACCTGCTGACACATCGTGGTCGCTTGGTAGCCGTTGTCAGTTAAGAAGGCTTTCACAATGGGCGTTAACAAGGCCAAAATTTCTGCAGAATCGGCGCGAACTTTTTCATCTGGATGATTCAGTTCTTTGTCGATCAACAAAGCGCCGTAACACGCCAGCGCACGGCCCCCTTCGGCATAGGCTTTGGCGGTCAACAGCATGCGGCGCACATCGGGGTGAACCAAAATAGGATCGGCAGCTTGCGAGGGTGCTTTCACGCCAGACAAACTGCGCATTTGGATGCGGTCTTTGGCATAAGCCAATGCATTTTGATAGGCCACTTCGGTCAAGCCCAAAGACTGATTGCCCACACCCAAACGGGCGCCGTTCATCATCACGAACATGGCAGCCAAGCCCTTGTTGGGCAGGCCCACCAGGTCGCCCACGGCGCCATCAAGCACCATCTGGCATGTGGCATTGCCGTGGATGCCCATCTTGTGCTCCAAGCCGCCACAGTAAATACCATTGCGCTCCCCCACGCTGCCGTCTGTTTTGACATTGAACTTAGGCACCACAAACAAGCTGATGCCTTTGCTGCCTACTGGCGCATCGGGCAAGCGCGCCAATACCAAGTGAACAATGTTGGGCACTAAATCGTGCTCACCCGCACTGATGAAAATCTTTTGACCCGTGAGGCGATAGGTGCCATCGGCTTGGGGTTCGGCTTTGGTTCGCAGCATGCCCAAATCGGTGCCACAGTGCGGCTCCGTCAGGCACATGGTGCCCGTCCACTCGCCGCTGGTCAGCTTTGGCAGGTAAGTATTTTTCTGAGCGTGAGAGCCGTGTGCCGACAAACAAGCGTGCGCACCATGCGAGAGACCCGGGTACATGGTCCAAGCTTGGTTGGCTGAATTGAGCATCTCAAAAAAACATTGGTTCACCACCAATGGCAAACCTTGTCCGCCAAATTCTTCTTCTGCACTGAGGGCAGCCCAGCCGCCCTCGACATACTTTTCATAGGCTGCTTTAAAACCAGAGGGGGCTTTAACCTCATGGGTGTCTCGGTTGAGCTGGCAACCTTCTTCGTCGCCAGAAATATTGATTGGGAAAACAACTTCGGCTGCAAACTTACCCCCTTCTTCCAACACAGCGTTGATGGTGTCGGCATCGGTTTCAGCATGCTTGGGCATGGCCTTCAATTCGTTTTCTAAATCAAGCAATTCGTGCAATACAAATTGCATGTCACGCAGGGGAGGAATGTAGCTGGGCATGGTTTACTTTCTGAAATATCGAACAGATTGAATGGAATGAGATGAGGCGATGTGAGGCTGACTTTTTAGGGTTGATTGCGCGCCACAATGTCTGTGAACCCCTTGCGCGCACGTTCTGCAGCGCCCGGATTGCGCAAGAATCTGGCTTCGTAGTGAAGGGCCAAAATCAAGCCATGAATTTCAAAAGCCACTTGCAATGGATCTGCTTTTTCGGTGAGTTGCTTTTCTTCCTGCGCCTGAGCGACGCAACGCTGCAACGCGTTTTGCCATGTATTGACCGATGAAGCCAACGCATCTCGCACAGAGCCAGGTCGATCGTCAAACTCCACGGCACCACTGATGTAAATACAGCCCGAATCAATTTCGGTGGAAGTGCGCTGCATCCAGTTGTCAAACAAGGACTGCAGCCGTGGCAAGCCCCTTGCACATCCGAGCGCCGGATAAAAAACTTCACTCTCAAAGCGATCGTGATATTCGCGGATGACCGAAATCTGCAGCTCTTCACGCGACCCAAAATGCGCAAACACACCCGATTTGCTCATGCCGGTCACTTCGGCCAAAGCGCCAATCGACAAGCCTTCTAAGCCAATTTGAGATGCCAAGCCAAGTGCGGCCTCCACAATGGCGGCTTTGGTTTGCCGCCCTTTAAGCAGGGTGCGGCCACTGCCATCGTCTGAGGCACGACCGCCTGAGTTTGGCAAAACGGCGGCAGAGGGTGCTGAAGTAATGTGTCTGACTGTCATGATTTGAAAATAGAACGCTCGTTCTATTTTGCATCAAAATGACAGCTTCATCCGCAAAAAAAGGCGAATCAGGGTTATTCCTGACCCGCCTGTTTGGCCGCCTCATTGTTTTTGACAACCTAAAAAGGTACGCTCCAGCTTTGTGCTTGAGAACAAGCAAATTAAGCCTTGCGGTAGGGCACTACTTTTTGCGTTTGCTCGCCCAAGCCTTCAATGCCCAGGTGCATGACGTCACCCTTCTTGAGGAACACGGGTGCTGGCTTGCCGTCTTTTTTGATGCCCAAGCCCACGCCAGGTGGTGTGCCCGTGGTGATGATGTCCCCTGGCTCCAAGGTCATGAATTGGCTGACGTAGCTGACCAACTTGGTGACGCCAAAGATCATGGTTTTGGTGGTGCCGGTTTGCATGCGCTGGCCGTTCACGTCCAAAAACATTTTCAAGTTCTGCACATTGGGCACCTCATCTTTGGTGACCATCCAAGGGCCGATGGGGCCGAAGGTGTCGCAACCCTTGCCCTTGTCCCATGTGCCGCCGCGCTCGATTTGGTATTCGCGTTCGCTCACATCGTTGACGGTGCAATACCCGGCCACATAGTCGAGGGCTTCTTTTTGCGAGACATAACTGGCACGCTTGCCAATGACAATGCCCAATTCCACTTCCCAATCAGACTTCACAGAACCTTTTGGCAACATGACGTCGTCGTTGGGGCCTTGGATGCTGGAGGTGGTCTTCATGAACACAATGGGTTCTTTGGGCACGGGCAAGTTGGACTCGGCGGCATGATCGGCATAGTTCAAACCAATGGCAATGAACTTGGGCACCTTGGCGACGGGGCAACCCATGCGGGGTTTGCCCTTCACCAAGGGCAGTTTGTCAGTTTTGATTTTGGCCAGCTTGGCCAAAACCTTGTCCGAGAGTTGGTCGGGTCCGATGTCGGACACGACACCACTGAGGTCACGCAGTTTGCCTGCGGCATCAATGAGGCCTGGTTTTTCTTTGCCGGGTTGGCCGTAGCGAACGAGTTTCATGTGGAAATCCTTTGATGGAAGATTTGTGTGGGAAATGAAATTTTTGGATGAGGGTAATTGTGCTCGAAATTAGCTCAATAAGTTGAACGGCCACCCGACAAATCAAACACCGCACCGGTTGAGAACGAACAGTCTTCGGTGAGCAACCATGTGACCATGGCCGCCACTTCTTCGGGCGTGCCAAAACGTCCCATGGGAATTTTAGACAACATGAACTGAATGTGTTCAGGCGTCATTTGGGCAAAGATAGCCGTCTTCACCGCAGCAGGCGTGACGCAATTGACGCGCACGTTGGTATTGGCAAGTTCTTTGCCCAGCGATTTGGTGATGGCCATGACGGCCGCTTTGCTGGCACTGTAAGCGCTGGCATTGGGGTTGCCATCCTTGCCCGCCACTGAAGCAATGTTAACGATGCGGCCCGCTGGACGATCCTTCAAATGCGGCGTCCATTCGCGGCAGCAAAAAAATACGCCATTGATGTTGACGTCCATCACCTGCTGCCAGTCATCAACCGGGTAGTTCCACACTTGTGTGACGGGCCCTGTAATGCCCGCGGAGTTGACCACAGCATCGACAGGACCATTCTTCAGGGTTGCTTGTGTCGCTGCCACTACAGAGGCGTGTTGCGCGACATCGACCTTGACGGTGTGGACATGGCCAGGGTGCTTCAAGCTGGCGGCCGCTTGCGCCATGCCAGCTTCATCGCGGTCCCACAGCGTGACGCTGCCGCCCGAGGCCAGTACGCGTTCTGCAATGGCATAGCCCAAACCGGTGGCGCCACCGGTGATGACCGCGTGGCGGCCTTTCATGTCATATTGATTCATGGAATTCTTTGAAAGTTGAGGTTTGAAGGTGGGGTCAGTTGTGTCAATTAAATGGTCATGCCGCCGTCTACCATGTAGGCGTTGCCCGTAGCGAAGATCGCTTCATCGGAGGCCAAGAAAACCACAATGGGCGCAATTTCATGCGCCTGCGCCAAGCGACCCATCGGCTGTCGTGCAATGAAATTTTTGCGCGCCTGAACGGGATCGGCTTCAGAGTTAATTCGATCATGCAAGGAGGGGGTGTCGACGGTACCAGGGCAAATGGCATTGCAACGAATACCTTTCGTCACAAAGTCGGCCGCCACGCTTTTGGTCAGTCCAATGACGGCCGCTTTGGAAGCGCCATAAATAAAGCGATTGGGCAAGCCCCTCACACTGGAGCACACACTGGCCATGTTGATGATGCTGCCACCGCCCTGTTCTAACATTTTGGGCAGCACCGCTTGAATCATCCAATACTGACCGCGGGCGTTAAGATTGAAGGCAAAGTCCCAGTCTTTGTCGGTGGCCTGCAAAATGGTACCGCCATGCACGACACCCGCGCAATTGAACAAGGCATCAATGCGGGGAATGAGGGCCACTTGTTTGTGGATGTCGTCTTTGTTCATCACATCCAGCACGGCGGTGTGAACATTGGCCACACCCGAATAGCTTTTGAGGAGCTCGGGGTTGACATCGGTGGCCCACACCGTGGCACCCTCTGCCGCCATGGCCAACACGGCAGCGTGGCCAATGCCCTGGCCTGCCGCTGTCACCAGAATATTTTTGTTTTTCAGTCTCATGATTTGATCTCCCAATGAATTTTTTGACGTTGATGAACAGCTTCCCAATCCCATTCGATGCCCAAGCCCGCCGTCTCGGGCGGGTCAGCATAGCCCTCTTCATGCTGAAGAGAATTTGTGCGAGGAGTTCGGGTTTGTGCGTATCAAAACTGGCTTGACCCTGACTCAGGTTCCATGTGAAGATTGTGCAACTGGTCTGACCAATTGTCCAATCCTCGTATTCCCTGAGCTTTGAAATCTTTAGAACCCCAAAGGCTGTACCGCCAAATTGCCAAGCAAATCCAAGGATTGATTTCCTCCGGTGAATTTGCGGTCGGTTCACGTTTGCCTGCCGAGCGCGACTTGGCGGTCCAGCTGGGCTTCAGCCGTCCATCTGTCAGAGAAGCGCTCATTGCCTTGGAAGTTGAAGGCGTGATTGAAGTTCGCACAGGGTCTGGCATCTACGTTAAAACACTCAGCAAGCGTCAAAGTACAGCCAAAGTTGCGCCAAGCATTACCCCTGCCGAATGGGGCCCCCTCGAGGTGATGAGCGCTCGCTCTTTGATTGAAACTGAGATGGCCGCCCTGGCCGCAGAACATGCGACTGACAAAGATATCAAAGCGATTGCGGTGGCACTCAAGGCAATGCAGAAAGATGCCAAGGCGGGACGTATCCCCAGGGACAGTGACATTGCTTTTCACATGGCCATTGCCAACGCCTGCGTCAACAGTGTGCTGCACGACACGTTAGAAGGTTATCTGCAAGCCAGAACCGGCCCCTTGTTTGAGCGCTTGGGTGATTACTTTGAATCACCTGCTTCATGGGTCGCTGCCATTGCAGAACACCAAGAGGTTTTGTCGGCCATTGAAGCGCACGATCCTCATGCTGCCCGCAAAAGCATGCAAAAGCATTTGAAACAAGCCCATAAACGATTCAGCGCTAGCTGGCGAAGCGCGCCCTCTCGTCATTAGTTTTTCGCCAGCAAATTCCCTTTTCAAACCTCAATAGGAGACAACATGAAATCAAAACGCAACACCCTGAAAGTCTTGGCCCGTGCCAGCATGGTGGCCCTTGGCCTGATGGCCGCATTGGGCGCCACTGTGGCGCAAGCACAAACCAAACTCAAATGGGCGCACGTGTACGAAACTTCAGAGCCCTATCACACCGAATCGGTGTGGGCTGGCGAAGAAATCAAAAAACGCACCAACGGCAAATACGAAATTCAGGTGTTTCCAGCCTCAACATTGGGCAAAGAAACCGACATCAACCAAGGCTTAACCTTGGGCACTGTCGACATGATCATCAGCGGCCCTTCTTTTGCAGCGCGCGCTTATCCCCGCTTCGGCATTGCTTACTATCCGTTCATCTTCCGCGATGGCGACCACCTTATCGCCTACTCTAAGAGCCCCGTTTTTGCAGAAATGGTGAATGAGTTCCGTGCCAAAACAGGCATTCAAGTGACCGCCTACACCTACTACGGTGCACGTCATACCACTGCGCAAAAAGCTTTCACCAACTGTGCTGGCATGAAGGGCATCAAAATTCGCGTTCCTGACGTTCCTGCTTACCGTGCGACACCCGAGTCTTGCGGCGCCAACCCCACCCCGATTGCTTTTGCCGAAGTTTATTTGGCCCTGCAAAACGGCACCGTGGAAGCTCAAGAGAATCCATTGACCACCATTGAAGCCAAGAAGTTCTATGAAGTTCAAAAGGCCATCATGCTCACGGGTCACATTGTGGATGGCTTGACCACGCAAGTTGCCCCCCACGTCTGGAACAAACTCACTGATGCAGAGAAGAAAATCTTCACAGACGTGACGCAAGAAGCCGCTGTTCGCGCTACGGCCAAGATCAAAGCCCGTGAAGTCGAGTTGGTCGACGAGTTCAAGAAAAAGGGTTTGCAGATTGTGCAAGTCGATCGCAAGTCTTTCCAAGATGCTGTCTTGAAAAACAAGCCGCTTGAGTCCATGGGCTTCACCAAGTCTGACTTCGACAAAATTCAGGCCGCTAAGTAAGTTGTTGGGTGCATGCATCTGGTCTAGGGGCCAGGTGCATTCAAGCAGGTCGAACCTCAGGGCTCGACCTTTGAGTCTTTTTGAGGATTTTTCATGAGCAACACCCCCGACCTTGACGCGATGCCCAAAGTGATGGGCGACGATGGTCAGTTTCACGCTGTCGACGAAGAAGTCGATTTGTCTGGTACGCCCATTGAAGCTTGGGTCGCCTTGGGTTTCTTTTGGTTGCTGGGCGCAACGGTGTTCTATCAGTTTTTTACGCGCTACGTGCTGAACAACTCGGCCTCTTGGACCGAGGAAATTGCACGCTACCTCTTGATCGCCGTCGTCTTTACGGGCGCCACCATCGGCGTTGCCAAAAACAACCATATTCAAGTCGACTTTTTCTACAAATTCATGCCCACTTGGTTGTCTAACTTCATGAGCCACTTGGTCGACATCATGCGCATTGCATTTTTTGGTGCAGCCACTTTTCTCACAGGGCAAATGATGGAAAAACTCGGCACCTACAAAATGACCATCATCGATTTGCCCATGAACTTGGTTTACGGCGTGGTCATGGCCGGCTTTGCGGCCATGTGTTTGCGCGCCATGTGGGTGATGAAAATTCATTGGCAACGTGGCTATTCCGTGCTGCAGCGTCCCGAGTCAGAAATGACAGACCGTTGATCGCTTCATTTCGACGCTTGAAAGAAAAGACATGTTAAAAGTTTTATTTTTGTTGCTCATGAGTGGCGGCATTCCGGTGGCCATTGCCATGGCGGGTGCCTCACTCATTTATCTGTTCTGGACACAAAGCTCGCCACCCTTCGTAGTCATTCACCGCATGGTGTCTGGC
>CAIMUZ010000023.1 GCA_903844775.1 uncultured Burkholderiales bacterium
CGAAATTGGCCCCGCCATCGATGCGCCCGTCAGAATTTACAGCAGTGGCATGCAAATGAGGTTGGCCTTCAGTGTGGCCACTGCCGTTCGGCCCGATGTTTTGATTGTGGACGAAGCTTTGTCTGTGGGCGATGCTTATTTTCAGCACAAGAGTTTTGAGCGCATTCGCGAGTTTCAAAAGAGTGGCACCACGCTTTTGCTGGTGAGTCACGACAAAGCGGCCATTCAAAGCATCTGCAATCGAGCGTTGTTGCTCAGCCAAGGCCGTAAAGTCATGGAGGGCAATCCTGAGCACGTGATGAACCACTACAACGCCTTGTTGTCGGACCGAAAGGGTGACACCATTCAAGTCAGTACCACGGCGGCGGGTCACAAAAGCACACAATCTGGAACGGGCGAGGTGGTCATCGAACAAGTGCAGTTGTTCAAGCCTAATAGCCAGGCAACAGATACCTTGCAGACCGGTGAAATGGCGCGTTTGCACTTGTCGGCCTTTGTCATGAGTCCGGTGGCCGAATTGGTGGTGGGTGTCATGATCAAAGACCGACTAGGGCAAGTTGTTTTTGGCGTGAACACATTTCACAGCCAACAGGTTCTGACCGATTTAAAAACTGAAGAAAAAGTTGAGTTGAACTTTGAATTTGAAGCGAATTTAGGGCCTGGCCATTATTCAGTCACTGTAGCCTTGCACGCTGGCCCTGACCATGTTCAAAGCAATTACGATTGGCGTGATTTGGCTTTGGTGTTTGAAGTTGTCAATGTTGGCAAGGAAGAATTTGTGGGTGTGACCTGGTTGCCGCACACACTAAGGATCCGACATGAGTGATCAGTTTTACCGCGCTTTTGAAGAGAAGTTTCGGGGCCCTAGAGGGCTCATTCAGCAGAGGTTGGAAGTTTATTTGCCTTTTGTTCAGCCTGTTTGCGCGGCTTACCCCGAAGCGCTGGTGCTTGATTTGGGTTGTGGTCGAGGTGAGTGGCTGGAGTTGCTGCAAAAAAACAGCATCGCTGCCATGGGCGTCGACTTAGACACGGGCATGTTAGAAGCTTGCCAGCAAATCAATTTGAAAGTGCAATGTCAAGACGCACTTGAATCTTTGAAGCAATTGCAAGACGGCAGTGCTTCGGTCGTTTCTGCATTTCACTTGGTTGAACATTTGCCCTTTGACCGGGTGAAAGATTTGGTGGCTGAATGCCACCGAGTGTTAAAGCCAGGTGGCTTGCTGATCATGGAAACGCCAAATCCTGAAAACTTCATGGTGGCCACCCACAATTTTTACCTTGACCCCACACATCTGCGTCCGATTCCGCCTGATTTGCTGGCTTTTGTGCCAGAGTATTTGGGCTATGAGCCGGTCAAAATTTTGCGCTTGCAAGAAACTGCTGGTGTGAAGACCCATCCCAACTTATCGATGTTGGATGTGCTGACTGGCGCTAGCCCAGATTATGCGGTGGTGGCTCAAAAGGCTGGCCATACAGCCTTGAAACAGAGTTTGCAAGCCTTGTTCGATCAGGCTTTTGGCATCAGTGGTTATGCCCTTTTAGAGCGTCAGCGTCTGCAAGCCAATGACATTGGTTTTAAGCTTGAAAAGTTTATTTCTAAGACAGAAAAATTTGTTGCACAAACCCAAGCGCAACTTGATCGTGTGGAAATACGACTTCAAATTTCACCCAGTGGAACCTACAAGGGCGTGATTGGCAGGTTGTTTCTACAGTTTCTGAGCGTTGCTGAACAAGGCTTGTGGACGAGGGTGGTGGCGCTGGGCCGTCAATTGTTGCGTCTGATGGCAAGTCTCTCACTGAAATTTTTCAATGCACGGCCCATTTTAAAAATGCGCCTGATTGAAGTCAGCCAAAAATTAGGCCTTGCACCC
>CAIMUZ010000024.1 GCA_903844775.1 uncultured Burkholderiales bacterium
AAAGTGCCGCAGAATCACCATTCCCATGGACAAAAATAAGGGGTGGAAGCTGTGTCGATTGAAAAGGCATAAGGGTAGAACATGCCGTTAAGAGCAGAATTGATGCTGTACTCAGAGACAAGAGCCATTTGGAAGTGAAACGGACGTTCATGGTGCACACTGATTTAAAATCACGATTATGGTTACTTTTTGTGTCAAAACGCGCAGTCCCAATAATTGGGGTCAGATCAACATTAATTTGGTCAATCAGTGGGGGCAGAGGCTAAGGGGGGCTGACGATTTGTGGTACCCCACCATGAGGAAGCCCCCCTTAGCCTCTGCCCCCACTGATTGGAAATTAATGTTGATCTGACCCCAATTATTGGGACTGCGCGTTTTGACACAAAAAGTAACCATAATCGTGATTTTAAATCAGTGTGAACCATGAACGTCCGTTTCACTTCCAAATGGCTCTTGTCTCTGAGTACAGCATCAGTTCTGCTCTTAACGGCATGTTCTACCCTTATGCCTTTTCAATCGACACAGCTTCCACCCCTTATTTTTGTCCATGGGAATGGTGATTCTGCGGCACTTTGGCAAACCACCATGTGGCGATTCGAATCAAATGGCTGGCATTCCGATTTGTTGCATGCTATTGATGTGCCATACCCACTGGCTCGAGATGCCGACCCCAAAGAACAAGTCGGTAGATCTTCCACCACTGAGCACATGAATTTTCTGAAATCTGAAGTTGAAGCTGTCATGAAAAAGACAGGCGCCAAACAAGTGGTGTTGATTGGAAATTCACGTGGCGGTAACGCTATTCGCAACTACATTTGCAATGCCGGTGGCGCTCAAGTTGTGAGCCATGCTGTGATTGGTGGTGGTACAAGTCATGGCGTGCAAGCAGTTCCAGGCTTGAACGACGCCAACGAGTTTTCTGGCGCAGGCCCATTCCTCAAGCAACTGAATGCACCCAAAAATGACAAAGGCGACGAAGTATGCGGTCCGACAAAGTGGCTAACCATTCGTTCAGACAACAACGATAAATTTGCACAGCCAGATGGCCTGTGGTTAGGCATGAAAGGCCGTGCCACTTTGGTTGGCTTTGATGGCCCAGAGCTTAAAGGCGCAACGAACGTGGTCATACCCCGCATTGACCACCGTGAAACTTCTTTCACGCAAGTTTCATTCAATGCCACGTACCAATTTCTGACAGGAAAGAAGCCTGCAAACAATATTGTTGAACAAACACAAGTAAGTTTAAATGGCAAAGTGTTTGGCTTAGGCCAAGAGCCAAGCAACCCCGCTAGCGGCAACTATGTCAACAACTTAGCTTTAAATGGCGCGAAGTTGGAAGTTTTTGAAATTGACAGTGCTACCGGCACACGAAAAGGAAACGTGGTTCACCAAAAAACCATCGTCTCTGATGGAAACTGGGGACCATTCCTGGCCAATTCAAAAGTCGCTTACGAATTTGTTGTTCAAGCACCTGGCTATGCCACCACGCACATTTACCGCAGCCCTTTTGCACGGTCTAGCCAAGTCATTCACATGCGTCCGGAACGGATGGCCGATGCCGACAAAGCCGCTCAAGCTGTGGTGACTCTCACTCGTCCCAGAGGCTACTTTGATGCAGACCGAGACACGATGTTTTTTGACGGCAAATCCGATTTACCTGGCATTACCAAAGGCACTGGCGCCGGTAACTCCAATGTCAGACTTCGCCTGAGCGACACCGATCAACGCAGCATTTCGGCTGAGTTCAATGGCGAAAAACTGATCGGCCAAACCTGGCCAGCGGCACAAGGGCACACTACCGTGTTGGAACTCACTTACTAATTGAACAAATTTGAGCCATTTGAATGAGCAAGTTCAATCTTCCCGCTCTAAAATGAAAGAATGACCACACTTAACGCCAACAAATTCCTCAAATCGCTCATCATTTTGCTGGTGACTGCTATTTCCTTGTTTGGCCTTTACATTTACGTCGCTCTCAGCTGGAGTTATTCAACCGGTGAACGTGCGGGCTTCCTTCAGAAGGTCTCCAACAAAGGTTGGATTTGCAAAACATGGGAGGGGGAACTCTCGTTGGTCGCCATACCTGGCGCGGCCCCTGAAAAATTTCTCTTTACCGTTCGAGACGAAGCTGTAGCGCAAAAAGTCAATGCAGCCGCAGGTAAGCGCGTGACCTTGAACTACGAACAACACAAAGGGCTGCCCTCCTCCTGCTTCGGCGACACAGATTACTTTGTGGTCGATGTCAAAGAAATTGAATAGACAAACAACCTAGACCTACATCTGAGGCACAAAGCCCAGAACCTCGCCATAAAACTTCAGCTCTGTTTCTAGCGAAGACACAATGGTC
>CAIMUZ010000025.1 GCA_903844775.1 uncultured Burkholderiales bacterium
ACTTTTTGCACGCCGCTGATGTGGTCGCCAATCGCGGTTTTGCCGCCCAAGTGTTGCTTGAGGTAAGGCGCGGCACTCAGGTGGTCGGCATGGGCATGGGTTTCCATGATCCACTCGACCTTCAAGTTGTTGTTTTTGACAAAGCTACTTGGACCGTTACCTACGTGGTGCACCAAGGTCCGGGCACGGCCTGCGCCATCATCGACTCGGTGCTGGACTACGACCCTAAATCTGGTCGTACCAGCCACAAGTCAGCGGACAAAGTGATTGAATTCGTCAAAACCAACAATTTGAAGGTGGAGTGGATTCTGGAAACCCATGCCCATGCCGACCACTTGACGGCTGCGCCTTACCTGAAGCAAAACCTGGGTGGCAAGACCGCGATTGGTAACCACATCAGCGGCGTGCAAAAAGTGTTTAAAGGCATCTTCAACATGGAAGCCAGCTTCAAACAAGACGGTTCGCAGTTCGACCATTTGTTCCAAGACGGTGACGCCATCACGGTGGGTGCATTGATCGGCCACACCATGTATGTGCCCGGCCACACACCGGCTTGCGTGGCTTACCAGTTTGGCGACGCGGTGTTTGTGGGCGACACCATGTTCATGCCCGATGTGGGCACCGCTCGCTGCGACTTTCCCGGCGGTGACGCGAAAACCTTGTACGCCTCGACCCGCAAGATTTTGAGCTTGCCACCGCAAACCCGTTTGTTCATGTGCCACGACTATCCACCGAACAATAGACCGGTGGCGTTTGAAACCACGGTTGCCGAGCAAAAAGCCAAGAACATTCATGTGCATGACGGCATCAGCGAAGCCCAGTTTGTCGAGATGCGCACCAAGCGTGACGCCACCTTGGAAATGCCGGTGCTGATATTGCCAGCGGTACAAATCAATATCCGCGCGGGCGAGTTGCCGCCCAAAGAAGACAACGGCATTTCATACGCCAAAATTCCTTTGAACGCACTTTGAAGGTCCAGCAGCCATGACCGGTTTTTCTAATCCCCAAGCCATGTGGGACAAGCGTTTTTCCACGCCCGACTATGTATTTGGCGAAGAGCCCAATGCTTTTCTGGTGTCCCAAGCTGCACGTTTAGGAAAGGGCCATGCACTGGCCTTGGCAGATGGAGAAGGGCGCAACAGCGTGTGGTTGGCCCAGCAAGGTTTCACCGTGGATGCCTTTGATTTTTCTGCCCCTGCGGTGGACAAGGCCAAGGTCTTGGCTGCCAAGCACCATGTGACAATCAACTTTACTTGCAGCGATTGGCAATCTTTCGAATGGAAAGTCGCGCACTATGACTTGGTGGCTGGCATTTTTTTCCAATTCGCCACCCCAGATGAACGCGTTGAATTGTTTGAAAAAATCAAACAAAGCCTGAAGCCGAGCGGTGTGTTGGTCGTTCAGGGTTATGGCAAAAATCAACTCAGCTACAACACAGGTGGTCCTGGCAAGTTAGACCATCTCTACGACGAAGACCTGCTGCGCCAAGCCTTTGCGGGCTTTGAAGTGCAAGTTTGTGAAACCTATGAAACCA
>CAIMUZ010000026.1 GCA_903844775.1 uncultured Burkholderiales bacterium
CAACACCTTCATAAGCCTGAACACGCTTGCGTGTACCTTCAACCACATTGACGCTAACGATCACGGTGTCACCAGGCATAAAGTCAGGAATGGTTTTACCCAAACGGGCAATTTCTTCCTGCTCGAGAGTTTGAATCAAATTCATTGTGAGCTCTTTCGTCTATCGATCATGCGCAACGCTACGCTAAAGGCAGCTTCTATGCTTGTTGCACCCAGCCAAAAAGCCAAGTTCAACCGCAACAGCCGCGGCGGGCAGAGGATCGAAAAGCCTTTGATTATATCGCCGTTTCAGGCGCATTTGAAGAGCCCCTCTTCCGCGCCCCGTTAAGTTAAACCGGCCGGGCATGAGATGGTTTTGAATCGCTCAAAATAGACAAAAAGTATTCATCCTTGGCGCTGAGCTGACCTGCCAGCCTGGCCCGCGCAATTAAATCTGGCCTGTATTTTTGGGTCAGCACCAAACTTTGTTGACGGCGCCATACGGCAATTTCAGCGTGATGTCCGGACATCAAAACAGGGGGGACATGCACCTCATTCCAAACTTCTGGACGCGTGTAATGCCCACAATCCAACAAGCCATCGAGCGCTGGATTAAAGCTGTCCATCTGATGGCTGCCTTCATCGTTCAGTACGCCGGGTTGTAAACGTGCCACCGCATCCAAAAGCGCAATGGCGGCAATTTCCCCACCAGACAGCACAAAGTCGCCAAGGCTGATCTGAACATCGACATGCGCATCGATGAAGCGCTGATCCAATCCTTCATAGCGGCCACAAATCAAAATAGCGCCTTCACTTTGAGACCAAGCCTCAACGCCAGAATGGTTGAGCGTCTGGCCAATGGGAGAAAACAAAACCACCGGCACTGATTTTTCAGAATCATTTTGAAGGGGCCTGTCTTCACGAATGCTGCGTAAACATTTTTCCAGTGGCTCCGCCAACATGACCATGCCAGGGCCGCCGCCAAAGGGACGGTCGTCCACTCGGCGGTAGGTGCCATCGGCGTAATCACGAAGTTGCCACAGCTTCAGTTCGACGGCGCCCGTTTCGAAGGCACGTCGATTGATGCCCGACGTTAAAAAAGGTGCGAACAGTTCAGGAAACAAAGTGATGACGTCAAAACGCATACAGCTCTCTTGCCTGTTCAATAGTCCAGCTGCCAATCAACGGTGATCATGCGCCCAGGCAGGTCCACGTTGTCGACGAAAGCGGCCACAAAAGGGATCATGCGCTCTACAGGTGGCTGGCCCTCTTTCGCTGGCGCTTGCGAAAGGACCAACACTGTTTGAGGCCCTGTGGACATGAGATCCTTCACCTGGCCCAAGGCAAGGCCTTCTCTGTTCACCACGCTGAGGCCCAGCAAGTCAACCCAATAATATTCATCGGTACCTGCCGTTGGAAAACTCGAACGAGGCACAAAAATGCGCGCACCCTTCAAAGCTTCGGCTTGATTTCTATCGGCCACTTCCAATGAGAAAGCAACCACCGTATCAGCATGGTTTTTGGCTTCGCTGATTTTCAGGAGGACGGGTTTTTCGGCGCTGGCACCTAGAGCAGCAGCCGACTTTTGGCTGGGTGATTTGTTAGCGCCCACATTGCGGTTGGAGGGTAACAAATACCAACGCTTGGAAGAAAAAAGCGCCTCGGGCGAGGCGCTGTGGGGCAAGACTTTGAACCAGCCTTTGATGCCCCAAGCATCTGCAATGCGCCCCACTTCGATGGCGTCTGCCGGCATATCGGCAAACTCTAAATGGGGTAGCACTGCGAAGCCTTTGGCTTGGCCAAAAACCGATTAGGCGGCTTTGGCTGCCGCTTGTTTGACC
>CAIMUZ010000027.1 GCA_903844775.1 uncultured Burkholderiales bacterium
CGTGTGCAACTCAAGCGCCAAGGCCAAACCGTGGCCGAGTTTGACCTTTACGCCTTCTTAGGAAAAGGCGACAAATCAGCCGACATCAAACTGCAAGACGGCGACGTGCTCTTCTACCCCCGAGCCGCCGGCTTCATGGCCCTCTTAGGCAAAGTCAACAGCCCCGGTGTCTACGAAATTAAAGAAGGCGCTGACAGCAAAGACAACAAAGAAACATTGGCCGATTATCTGAACCTCGCAGGCGGCTTGCCCGTCACCGCCGACCCTCGCCGCGCCACTTTGGAGCGCCTACAAGTAGGCACTGACCAACCCCGCAGCGTGCAAGACATCACCCTGGCAGCCGCAGGCCTGCAAACCCTCATCAAAAATGGCGATGTGCTCACCGTGGCCGCCATCGTGCCCGAATTGGCCAACGCCGTCACACTGCGCGGCGCCGTAGCCCAACCCACCCGCATGGCCTGGCGCCAAGGCATGCGCGTGTCAGACGTTATCAGCAAAAAATCTTTGCTGATTAACCCTGAAACCGTCAGAAAACAAAACGAAGTGCTGTTTGACAACTTCGAACAAGAGCGCACAGCCAGGGGCAGGGCGCGGGTGCCGTCTGATCTTGCGGTTGATCGGGTGTTGTTAGAAAGACAAAAGAAAGAAGATGAAAGACTGCAAGCCTCACAAATGGGGGGTGGTCTTAGCAAAGTACCAGAACCAGTGATCCAATTAGGGGTCGACCCCTCAAAAGCAACATTTGCAGAACAATCTGAACGTGAAGTCGCCATTGCACTTTTGGGTAGGCCCGCCCTGCCTGAAGAAAATTTGGCGGATAAGGTTGGCAACGTTAATGAAGCAGTCAACATGGATTACGCAGTGATCGAGCGCTATTCGAGAGAGACCTTGAAGGTATCCTTATTGCCTTTCAATTTAGGCAAAAGTTTGGCAAACCTCAAAGGTCAAGATGACCTGGCACTTGAGCCAGGTGATGTCATCACTGTTTTTTCTCACAAAGACATTCAAATTCCAACGACACGCCGTCAAGCCTTTGTTCGCATTGAGGGGGAGATCAACAGTCCTGGTATCTACACATTAGGGCCTAACGATAATTTGCAAACCTTGATTGAAAAGGCTGGTGGAACCACGCCCGAGGCATACCTTTTTGCCATGAGTTTATTTAGAGAAGATGTCAAAAAAAGCCAAACCCGAAACATGGAAAAGCTGCTTCGGAAAATGGAATCAGAGTCAACCGCATCGATTTCGCAAATCGTTCAAAGCGGTGGCGGCAGCGCAGACTTGGGGGCACTTCAAAACAAAATTCAGTCCTTGCAAACGACTCAAAAACAATCGTTAGAAAGATTTCGATCGCTGAAACCAGAAGGACGAATTTCCTTGAATCTGGCTCAGCGTGCGGACATTACGAAATCAGATGTTCCACCTATCCGACTTGAGAACGGTGATCGTATTCAAATACCACCAAGACCGGACTTTATTCAAGTTTTTGGCTCTGTCAACACCGAGTCTGCGCTTGTGTTCAGTGTGGGGTTGAAAGTCAAGGACTATCTGGGAATGGCCGGCACAAGTACTTCAGCAGATCTCAATGGAATCATTTTGGTCCGGGCTGACGGCAGCGCCATGACCAATCAGAGCTATTGGGGCAATGATGTTTTGAGCGCAACCGTGCTGCCAGGCGACACCATTGTCTTGCCCGAAAAGTTCGACCGCGAATCCGCATGGAGCCAGTCTGTGCGCACAGCCAAAGACTTCACTCAAGTGCTGTACCAACTGGGCTTGGGCGCTGCGGCCATCAAAACACTTCGACAATGAGCATGAACACGCCTAGCGCACAATCCTCTTCCAGCACTTTGCCTGAAACGCCATCAGGCGAGGACGAATCAGAAATCAATCTACTGGATGTCTTGATTGCCCTCGGGCAAGAAAAGCTCACCGTCATTGGAGTGACTGTTTTGGCTGGCATTGCCGGCATTGTCATCAGCTTGATCACGCTGCCCACTTACGTGGCACGCACCACCATCATGCCGGCCCAGCAAGGCGGTGGCGCATCTGCTCTGGCGGGTTTGAGCGGGTTGGCGGGCTTGGCTGGGCTGTCTGGCATGTCTGGCGTCGTCAAAAGCTCAGACCAAATGTACATTGCCTTCATGCGAAGTCAGTCGGTGCAAATGGCCCTCATAGACCAACTCCAACTTAAAGAGCGTTATCAATCTAAAAATTTAGAAGAAGCGCGCATGTCGCTTACAAATAACGTGAGTATTTCCGCAGACAAATCTTCGGGCCTGTTGGTGATTGAGGCGCAAGACGGCGACGCAGAGTTTGCTGCCAAACTGGCCAACCAACAAGTGCACGAACTCAACCTCATCTTAAGTCGCTTGGCCGTTACAGAAGCGCAGCAAAGAAGGTTGTATTACGAGCAGCAAAGTACCAAAACCAAAAAATCCTTGGCCGAAGCTGAAGTGCGCTTCAAAGAGGCGCAGCAAAAAGCGGGAATTCAAGTCACCAGCATGTTGGTCGATTCTGCAATTGGTTTGTGGGCAGGCACACATGCGCAAATCATAGCCAAAGAGCAGCAACTTCAAATGCTAGGGCAGTTTGCAACCTTACAAAACCCTGAAATGCATCGACTGAAAACTGAAATAGCCGTGCTTCGCACTCAGATCAGTCAATATGAAAAAGGAAACCAACAAAGCGGCGGTCAAGAAAAAAGCACAGTCAAAACCAAGGACATTAGCCCTGTGCAGCAAGACGCAGCGCAAGCCTACCGTGACCTCAAAATCCAAGAAACCCTGCTCGACGGTTATGTGCGCCAACTTGAAGTGGCCAGGATTGACGAAGCCAAAGAAGGCCCGCCCGTGCAGGTGCTTGACGTTGCCCGAGCCCCCGAGATCAGGGCCAAGCCCGAAAGAAAAAAATTGGTCTTATCCTACACCGTCACCGGACTGATCATCGGCTTGGTGTTGGCGTTGCTCAAAGCTTTCCTGCGCTTCGCTCAAAGCACACCAGAAGGCATGCAACGCTTGCGCGACCTTCAGCGTGCTTGGAGTTTGCGGGGCAGCAAATCTTAGTCGCCTTTATTATGCTGGAGTTGTCAGAGTTTCATTTGCTAGCGACATTTTTTGGAAGCTTTCTGGCGGCTTGGCTTTCTACCTGGGCTCTGTGCCATGCGGGGCATTCTTTCTCTTTTGGGCACGACCGCTCTGAGGGCGTGCAAAAGTTTCATGTCAAACCCACCTCCCGTTTGGGCGGTGTGGCCATTGCCTCGGGCCTGTGCACAGGGGCGGGCGCATTAGCGCTGCTGGCGCCAAATTCAGAAGCGACCTTTAACACACTGTGGTTCTTGCTTGCTAGTGCGCCCGTGTGGCTGGGTGGTTTGCTGGAAGACTTCACACACCGTGTCGGTCCCACGCTCAGGTTGGTGCTGGCCACAGTGTCTGCTGTGTGGCTGTTTGGCGCGCTGGGCGTTGCGGTCACCCGCACCGATGTTTGGCCTATAGATTTGATTCTGCTCATTCCTGGCGCAATGCTGAGCGTCACATTGCTGGTGGTTGTAGGCTTTACCCACTCGGTCAACATCATTGACGGTTTTCATGGCCTGGCATGTGGCTTGGGTATCATCACCGTGTCTGGTTTGTCCTTTATGGCTTGGCGCGTGGGGGATACCATGCTGCTGCAAATGTGCCTCCTGAGCTTGGCCGCCATGCTCGGGTTTTTTGTGTTCAATTGGCCAAGCGGCGGAATCTTCCTAGGGGACTCAGGCGCCTATCTTATTGGCTTTTGGGTCGTGGAACTCGGCCTCCTGTTGGCCATGCGCAACCCCAGCATCTCACCCATGGCACCCGTGGTGGCGGGCATATTGCCCTTAATCGAAACCCTGTTCTCCATGTACCGCCGCAAATTCATTCGCCAGCACCCCGTCAACCACCCAGACGGCCTGCACCTGCACACTCTGGTCTACCGGCGCCTCTTGTTCAACCCCCTAGCGCACATCACCTCCACCCAAAAAAACACCGCCAATTCCAAAGTCGGCCCCTACTTCTGGTTCCCTGCCGCCGCCCTCAACACCCTGGCCTGCCTCTTCATGCAAAACACCTGGGCCCAACTCGCTCTAATGCTCACCTACCTGGCCATGTACATATGGCTTTATCGAGCCTTGGTTCACTTTAAAGCACCTAAGCTATTGGCTATACGGCGTTAAACAAAAGGGGGTCAGATCGTAATTTTACTCACCCAATTCAAGATATAATTGTTCAACTTCGAACAAACACCGGCTTTCCAGCTCGAAGCCAAGTTTTTTGAGCCCCGCTGAAGCAGCCAAGCATTGCGGTAGCCTGCCTACAGCATTTACACTTCCATGACCAGCCGTCAAACCAACCAGCAAGAAGACACCTACTTCCGGGTGATGCACATCTTGCATAAAAGCCCCGACATCACGCAGCGTGAGTTGGCTGAAAAACTTGGCGTGAGTGTTGGCGGTTTGAACTACTGCCTCAAAGCCTTGATTGAAAAAGGCTGGGTCAAAATTCAAAACTTCAGCAATAACAAAAACAAGCTTGGTTATGCCTACTTGCTCACACCAACAGGCATCGTGCAAAAGGCATCGCTCACCAACAGCTTCTTGCAGCGCAAGATGGAAGAATACGAAGCCTTGAAGCAAGAAATCAAGCAGATGAAGCAAGAATTCAACGGCTAATCATTACCATGAACTCGGCCAACGCACACAAATCAACCAACAAAGTAATAAACAAACCAATCGCCATCATCGGCCTAGGTTATGTCGGCCTGCCCCTGGCCGTAGAGTTTGGTAAATTTCGCCCTGCCATCGGGTTCGACATCAACGCTAAGCGTATTTCAGAACTGCAAGCCGGACGTGACAACACCCTAGAAACCGAGCCTCAAGAGTTGAAAGCGGCCAAGCACCTCACATTCAGCACTCAGCTAGAAGACCTGCGTGTAGCATGCATTTACATCGTCACCGTGCCCACTCCTATTGACGATCACAAACGCCCCGATCTGTCCCCCTTGCTCAAAGCTAGTGAGACTGTTGGTAAGGTACTGAAAGCAGGCGACATCGTCATCTACGAATCCACCGTATATCCCGGCTGCACCGAAGAAGACTGTGTACCCGTGCTAGAAAAATTCAGTGGCCTGAAATTCAACCAAGACTTTTTTTGCGGTTACAGCCCCGAGCGCATAAACCCTGGCGACAAAGCGCACCGCCTGCCTAACATCCAAAAAGTCACCTCCGGCTCCACACCCGAAGTGGCAGAAATGGTCGATCAACTCTATCGCCAAATCATCACAGCCGGCACGCACAA
>CAIMUZ010000028.1 GCA_903844775.1 uncultured Burkholderiales bacterium
CGGTGATGCGCCAGAAATGCTGTCGGTAATGAGCGTACCCGACACAGACCATTCGGAGTTGAGTGGCACGACCAAACTGCTGGAAGTGGCTTTGACGAGAATTCGCTCGTCATAAGCTGAAGCCCCCGACTTGCTGTCAGCCCGCCCATATGCGCCCAGTGCGTCACTGGAAGTTTGCTGACTTTCTTTGTAGTTTAAATATTTGAAACTGAGCGTGCCTTTTTCAGGTGCACTTTCAGCATGTGCTGTAGTTAAGACGCAAGGCAAAGCCATGGCGGCACTTAGCAGCACAGCGCCCAGTTCGGTGTGATGTTTAGTTACAACCACAACCACCTCCGCCTACACCCGAACCACCAGCGGAGGCTTCTTTGCTGGTGTAAATGTGTTCTCGGTAACCTCGCTCAAGGGGATCGTCGTCAAAGGTCATCTCAGGCTTTGCCAAGTTGCCCTTCTGCCACGGCTCAACCGTTTGAACTACCGAGCAGCCTTGCAATGCCAACAAAGCCAAGACCATCAACACCAATACCTTCATGCGCGCACCCTTCATCATTAATTGGGGTCAGAGTAACATTAATATTTGCTGCTATCAAGAATTTACCCAAGTACAAACTCAACACCGGTTTGCATCAATCCAATCAAACCAATGTTGTAGGTGTTCAAAGGTAAATCAGCTGCCATGACCACCAATTCGCCAGGCTTCATGCCGTCGGCCAGCATCTTGATATACGGCGCCTTGTCTGATGCAGAAGCTGTAGAACCCACCAAATTGAACCAAAGCTTAGAAACAATGGCATCGTTAGAGGTAGCGCCAATCGCGCTCAACGCAAGCAGGCCGAAGTCGGAATAACTTAATTCATTGTCCAAATAACTGAGTCCAATCCCAACCAACCCAGGATTCTTGACAGCCTCTTTTCCAAGTACGGCCCCAATCACTTTGACAGCTTTTCCTGCATGGCCTTCTAAATCTATGGCCACCGATTTATCTAGAAACTTCAACCGTTCTACATTGACCAACACATCCATGCCCTCGGCATTGCTAAGCTTGTCAGTGACTACAAATGCAGATTGACTGTTGCTGGTGCTGTAGTCGTCATACGACCCTTTAAACTCCGCAGTGTCTATTCCCACGCCACCATTTAATTGATCATCGCCTAGGCCACCCATGAGCACGTCATTGCCCTCCCGGCCTTCTAACCAATCGTTACCAAGGCCGCCCGATATGTGGTTGTCGGCATCGTTGCCATAAAGTTTGTCGGCAAAAGATGAGCCTGTTAGGTTCTCAATGATTGAACCGAAGTTAACTGTAATCTGACCCGAAGATGTGATGGTGGCAGCTTGCTGACTGCCTACAAATCCCCAGTAACCAGGCGTGAGAAACACCGTAGCGCCTTGAGTCACTGCAGAAAGATCAATCGTGTCCGTACCTGCCCCATCCCAAATAAAGTTAGGCTCAGAAGAGGAAACTTTGTATACATCGTTGACCACTCTTGCATTTTTACTGGGTCCATAAATGTACTGAAGCGCTGCAATATCCAAGGGACTCAAGCTCAAATAATATTGCGCTGAAGAATCCTCATAACTCATAACCGTCCATGCTGTAGTGTCCTCTGCTCCCGTCAAGTGAGGCGGATCAGACACACTGCCACCGCCTGCTTGAGCATATGAAAATGGATGTTCTAACCCAAGGGCATGACCAATTTCATGAATCAGTGTCAGAGCTGCATAACTCCCATCAGAAAATTTTGAATTGATGACTGAAGTGTCAAAATAAATATCACTCCCAATCATTGAGTTGCTGGGATAGTTTGCTGAGCCAGCAGATGACGATTGATTGTTGTTGGCAAATACAAACGTATTCAAGCTATTCGCAGAAATGGCTTTTTTAAATTGAACGTCGATGACAGAAGCAATGTAGTTGAGTGCCGTTTCTGTTCTGGCAATTTGAACACTGCTAAACGTCTCGAAACCATAGCCATGCGAGGTATAGGCATCGTATGACGGCAAGGATATGGGGAAGTTGTAATAGAACGTGTTTGAGTTACCCAACAATGAATCAAAGTAATTTCCAGAAGCTTCATTGGGCAAAAGAGCGTCGACCCAATATGGCAAGGCGATTGCGCCATTGGTGTAGATTATTTTTTCAATAAAGCTTGGAATTTTGACGAAACTCGTGGACACATAGGCTGTGTCGTTGCCACTGGCGTCATCAATCAAATCGTAGATATCTGACACGTAGTAGGTATCGTTTCC
>CAIMUZ010000029.1 GCA_903844775.1 uncultured Burkholderiales bacterium
AAGGCCAAGTCTTGCTCGGCAATTTCTGCGTTGACCACACAACTCACGTATTGCCACAACACCGCATCATGGGTCAGCATGGCGCCCTTGGGCATCGATTCGGTACCGCTGGTGTAAACAATTTGCGCCAGATCTTGACTGACCATTCCTGACTCAGCAAGTGGCACTGTGCAAGCCGCCAATTCATGAAAGTTGTGCATGCCCGCAACTGCTTCCGTCACGTCTTCTGATGGCAACCATACAAACTGCTTCACCAGGGTGTCCAATTGGGCGGCTTGTTGCGCCAAATCAGCCAAGCCTGTGTCGGTGGCCAGCGTTTCAGCACCTGCGTGGCGCAGGATGTAGGCCACCTCCTCGGCCTTTAACATGAAGTTGATCGGAACCATGACTGCGCCCATGCGCGCTAAGGCAAATCTGAGCGCTGCAAAACCGTGTGAGTTACGCGCCAACACCGCCACGCGGTCACCCGATTTCACGCCGGTGTTAGACAAACCAGCGGCCAATCTGGACACGATCGCATCAAATTCTGCGTAGGTCCATGATGTATTGCCACAGACAATGCCCAGTTTTTGAGGCAAGCGCAAGGCCGTCCGCCTGAGCGCATCGGCAATGGTTTGACGTCTGACGGCTGGAGAAATTAGGGTATGAGCTTCAGTTGACATTCAAAATTCCAAAACGAATCGATAATCCGGTGATTGAACTCGAAATTGAAGAGGCATACATTGGCACTTCCACCACCCTCCCCCCGAAAACTGTCACATACGCGCACTGCGGTCTATTCTGGCTTTGAGCGAAACGACGGCTTGTGGGACATTGAAGCCGCACTCACAGACGTTAAAACCTACGGTTTCATCATTCCCAGCCAAGGCCCCAAGGAACCAGGCGACCCCATTCATGGCCTGAACATCAGGCTCACAGTCGATGACCAGTTAAAAATTCTCGAGGTGGCCACAGACATGGCGCACATTCCTCACCCTGAATGTGATCAAGCGCCCAGCAGCATGCACCGTTTGATCGGCTGCACTTTGGGCGCCGGTTGGCGAAAAACCATTGAATCGAAAATTGGCGGCGTAGAAGGTTGCACCCATTTGAGAGAATTGTTGTTCAACATGGCCACTGTTGCCTTTCAAACCATTCCTCACGCCATCCATTTTAGAAATGATCAGGCTGGCATTCCGCGAGACATACTCACCACGCCGCCGCCCTATGTTGGCAAATGCAAAACATGGGCTTTTGACGGCGCCTTGGTGCAACGCTACTATCCGATGTTTTTCAAAAAGCCCGGTTCATCTTAAGTTGTCTTTGAAAGGCCAGAGCCTGCCATAATGACGGGTTAACTCGCGCGCCGCCATGGCACGCATCTTCCATCAGCCCCTGGATATAAACCAGCCCCCGCTTGGAGTCTCATGTGAGCAAAAAAGTATTTATCAAAACCTTCGGTTGCCAAATGAACGAGTACGACTCGGACAAAATGGCCGACGTCATGAAGGCTGCAGAAGGCTACGAGCCCACCCAGAACGTCGACGAAGCCGACCTCATTTTGTTCAACACCTGCTCGGTGCGTGAACGCGCCCAAGAAAAAGTTTTCAGCGATTTAGGCCGTGTAAAACATCTTAAGAAAAAGGGTGTTTTGATTGGCGTGGGCGGTTGCGTGGCCAGCCAAGAAGGTGCCGACATCATTAAACGAGCGCCGTATGTTGATGTGGTGTTTGGCCCCCAAACATTGCACCGCTTGCCCGAACTGTTAGCGGCTCGCAGTGCCAAAAAACGCCCTCAAGTGGACATCAGTTTTCCTGAAATTGAAAAGTTCGACCACCTGCCACCCGCCAAAATGGACGGTCCCACCGCCTTCGTTTCCATCATGGAAGGCTGCAGCAAATATTGCAGCTACTGCGTGGTGCCGTACACCCGCGGTGAAGAAGTGAGTCGCCCCTTTGAAGACGTGTTGGTCGAAATAGCAGGCCTGGCCGAGCAAGGCGTGCGAGAGGTCACCTTGCTGGGTCAAAACGTCAACGCCTATCGCGGCAAGATGGGCGACACGGCAGAGGTGGCCGACTTTGCCTTGCTGATTGAGTACGTGGCCGACATGCCTGGCATTGAGCGCATTCGCTACACCACCAGCCACCCCAACGAATTCACGCAGCGTCTCATTGAAGCCTACGATAAAGTGCCCAAGCTGGTCAGTCATTTGCACCTGCCCGTGCAACACGGCTCTGACAAAATATTGATGGCCATGAAACGTGGCTACACCGCGATGGAATACAAAAGCACCATTCGCAAACTGCGCGCCATTCGCCCCGACATGGTTATGAGCAGCGACTTCATTGTCGGCTTTCCCGGCGAGACCGACGAAGACTTCAATAAAATGATGAAGCTCATTGACGATGTGGGCTACGACACCAGCTTCAGCTTCATTTTCAGCCCACGTCCTGGCACCCCGGCTGCCAACTTACACGACGACACGCCACACGACGTCAAGCTAAAGCGCTTGCATCATTTGCAAAAGACCATCGAAGACAATGTGAAACGCATCGGTGACAGTCGCTTGGGCACCGTGCAACGCATCTTGGTAGAACGCCCCGCTCGAAAAGATGCGACAGAAATGGCGGGACGCTCTGAATGCAATCGCGTGGTTAACTTTCCGGCAGGCCCCAACGGCATGCGACTGGTGGGTCAAATGGTCGACATCAAAATTGATGCGGCCATGTCACATTCATTGCGCGGTCAATTGGTATTGCCAGACTGAACCAAGTTCAAAATTCCAAGTTATCGATCAATCGGGTTTTGCCAAGCTTGGCGGCACCCAAGACCACCATCGGCTGCTGGCAGGGCCAAGTGACCGGCGATAAATCATGCTGCATTCGCAAGCTGAGGTAGTCGGGTTGCCAGCCGCGGCTTCGCAAGGATTGCATCGCCGCTTCTTCTGCAGCGGCCACGTCTAAATTAGCTTTTCCATTTGCCTCAAGCACAGTGGCGGCCAATGCTTTCAAGGCCAATGACAGGTGAACTGCTTCGGCACGCTCGGCCTCACTCAGGTAGCCATTGCGCGAACTGAGCGCAAGACCGTCTTTTGCGCGCCGAGTTTCAGCACCGATGATTTCAATGGGCAGGGCCATTTGTTGCACCATGCGGCGAATCACCATGAGCTGCTGATAATCTTTTTTGCCAAACACCGCCAACTGAGGTTGGACGATGTTGAAGAGTTTGTGTACCACGGTGCTCACCCCCACAAAAAATCCAGGGCGAAAAGCACCTTCCAAAATATCAGCCAGTTCAGCAGGCGGGTGCAACTTGAACCACTGAGGTTCAGGATAGAGATCTTTTTCTGAGGGTGCAAACACCACATCACAACCATGGGCTGCCAGCAAAGCGCAGTCGTTTTCCAAAGTGCGTGGGTAAGTGTCAAAGTCTTCGTGAGGACCAAACTGCAAACGATTGACAAAAATGCTGGCCACTGTTTTACCAGCTGCACCCACCCGCACATCGACCTCTTTTCGGGCCCTTTGCATGAGGTCCAAATGTCCTTCGTGCAAATTGCCCATCGTGGGGACAAAAGCGCGCAAACTGGCACCTGCCAGCACATCTTGCAAGTCAGCAATGCGATGAACAACTTGCATCAATTCAAGCCCATGCGTGTTTTGCGTTGTCGGGGAATGTACCGTTCTTCACTGCTGCCACATAAGCCCTCATGGCCTCGTGCACGCTGGAGCGACCCTCCATGAAGTTATGCACAAACTTGGGATTTTTGCCCAGATTAATGCCCAGCATGTCATGCATGACCAGCACTTGACCTGCGGTGCCATTGCCTGCGCCAATGCCAATGGTATGGCAGGTGGGCAGCTCAAGCGTCAAAGCGGTCGACAAAGGTTCAGGCACCATTTCGAGCACCATCATGGCGGCGCCAGCTTCTTGTAAAGCCAAGGCTTCTTGTCTCATTTTGTGCGCAGCATCATCGCCGCGACCTTGAACCCGATAGCCGCCCAAGCTGTGAACGGTTTGCGGTGTGAGACCCAAGTGAGCACAGACAGGAATTCCTCGGAGCACCAAGAAATTGACAATTTCAGTGGTCCAGTCGCCACCCTCCAATTTGACCATGTGCGCACCCGCTTGCATCAGCACCGTGGCACTGCGGATCGCTTGCTCTTTGGACTCTTGATAGCTGCCAAATGGCAAGTCACCCACAATCCAAGCGGTTCCCTGCACACGCTGTATTCCGCGGGTGACGCTCTCAATGTGATAACGCATGGTGTCCAGCGTCACACCCACGGTGCTAGACAAGCCTTGGCAAACCATGCCCAAGGAGTCGCCGACCAAAATGCACTCCACGCCGGCAGCATCTGCCACTGCCGCAAAGGTTGCGTCGTAGGCGGTCAGCATGGTGATTTTTTCGCCCCGCGATCGCATCTCATTCAGGCGCGGCAAGCTGATCGGCTTGCGCAAAGCAACGGGGGAGGCCGGTGGCAAGGTGCCATAAGGGACTGCGTTGGTACTGCTCATAAATTCCTAATGATCAACCATGAAATTTGAATTGACTAGCGCTGAATTCAATCAGCGCTTCATGCCGGGGAAGCCGCCCCCACCCATTCCACCCAAACCGCCCATGCCTTTCATGGCACCAAGGCGTTTCATCATCTTCATCATGCCGCCGCCCGACATTTTTTTCATCATGTCTTGCATCTGCTCAAATTCTTTGAGCAAGCGGTTCACCTCTTGCACTTGAACACCCGCACCCATCGCAATACGGCGCTTGCGAGTGGCTTTGATGATCTCGGGTTTGCTGCGCTCTTTGGCCGTCATGCTGTGAATGATGCCTTGCTTGCGCGCAATGTCTTTTTCTGCTTTGCCTAAATCCATGCTACCAGCCTTGGCCGCCAACTGTGATGGCAGTTTGTCCATCAAGCTGGAGAGTCCGCCCATTTGCTTCATTTGCTGAATTTGCGATAAAAAATCGTTCAAGTCAAAGCCACTGCCGCTTTTGACTTTGGCCGCCAGCTTCTGCGCGGCTTCCATGTCGACGCCGGCCGTGACTTGCTCAACCAAAGCCAAGATGTCGCCCATTCCCAAAATACGGCCGGCATGGCGCTCGGCATCAAACACTTCAAGGCCATCAATTTTTTCACTGGTGCCCGCAAACTTAATGGGTGCACCCGTGATTTGACGCACTGACAAAGCCGCGCCACCCCGTGAATCGCCATCCATCTTGGTGAGCACAATGCCGGTGAGAGGCAAGGCGTCTTTAAAGGCCTTGGCGGTATTGACAGCGTCTTGACCTTGCATGGCATCGACCACAAACAAGGTTTCTACCGGTTTCAAAACGGCATGCAGTTCACGAATTTCAGCCATCAAGGCTTCGTCAATGGCCAATCGCCCCGCCGTATCCACCAACAGCACATCAAAGAAATGTTTGCGCGCGTAATCAATGGCAGCACGCGCAATGTCCAAAGGCTTTTGATCAGGCGAACTTGGAAACCATTCAGCGCCAGCTTGAGCCGTGACGGTTTTCAATTGCTCAATAGCGGCAGGCCGGTAAACGTCGCCCGACACAGTGAGCACCTTTTTTTTCCGTTTTTCAATCAGGTGCTTGGCCAATTTAGCGGTGGTGGTGGTTTTTCCCGCACCCTGCAAACCCGCCATCAAAATGACCGCCGGCGGTTGCGCTGCCAGATTGATATCGGACACCCCATCGCCCATGGTGGCAGCCAACTCACGGTTGACGATGGCCACCAAAGCTTGGCCGGGCTTCAAAGACCCCAGAACCTCTTGTCCCAAAGCTTTTTCTTTGACTCGGGCAATAAAATCTCGCACCACTGGGAGCGCTACGTCGGCTTCTAAAAGCGCCATGCGTACTTCTCGCAGCATGTCAGACACGTTGGATTCTGTAATCCGCGCTTGTCCGCTGATTTGCTTAACAAGTTGCGAGAGTTTGTCGGTGAGGGCGGAGGCCATAGAGAAAAATTTCCATAAACCGCTAGCTTTTGAGCACATTGCCAGATTGCAGCGGCTCAAAACGCTAAACTAGGAAGCATGATTTTAGCCAGTCCACCTGAATTGGCGATGTGGTTAGCACTTTTAACCGCCATCGCCTATGCCATTCCCGCACTTTTGGCGGATCGAATGGGAGCGAATCTGGTCCGTCGTTACCTTTGGCTGGCCTGGGTTTTGCACGGTTTCACCTTGGGGCTGGGCCTTTGGGGTGAAACACCTCGATTTGGTTTTGCGCCCGCCTTGTCTGTCACGGTTTGGTGGGTTCTAACAGCTTACGCCGTTGAGAGTCAGTACTTTCCTCAACTCAGGGCACGCTGGGCGACAGCAGCGTTGGGCAGTGCGGCGGTTGCTTTAGCTTGGTACTTTCCGGGGCAGCCCCTTCAGGTCTCGGCCTCCATTTGGCTGCCCTTGCACTGGGCTTTGGGCATTGCGTCCTATGGCATGTTCGCGGCAGCTGTCATCCACGCAGCGCTGATGACCAGCGCAGAATTTGAAATCAGGCGGGGCAACGAAAATCCGAGCGGCCTGCCCTTGCTCACCTTAGAACGCCTCATGTTCCGCTTTGTTCTGATCGGCTTCATTTTGCTGACCCTGACGCTCATTGCGGGTTTTGTTTTTGGTGAGCAGCTTTATGGGGCAGCTGGTGCAAATTGGAAATGGGATCACAAAACGGTTTTTTCTCTTTTGTCATGGCTCACCTTTGGTGCTTTATTGGTGGGCCGTCGCCAATTTGGATGGCGTGGCCGTCGCGCCGTTCGCGTCCTTTATTCAGGCTCTGCCCTTCTTCTCCTGGCCTATGCGGGCTCGCGTTTTGTGGTTGAAGTCGTTTTAGGACGAAGTCTTTGAAAATTCTCATTTTTTTGTTGGCCATTTTGTTCGGCGTTTGGTTGTGGCGAAGGAATCGGCTGAACGCCCTCAAGGAAAAAGAAAAGCCCAACAATGCCAGAACGCAAGCGTCCGCCCATGACACCCCTAACTTGTCTCAACCCAGCCCCATGCACGCCTGTGACCATTGCGGCGTTCACCTGCCAGAATCAGACATGCTCAAGGGTCGATCGGGGCGCTACTGCTCTGAAGTTCATCGCCAAGCCGCAGGCGATCAACAGCCTTAAGTGCCATGGACTTTGAACCATGAGCTTTGTCAATTGGCAGCAGGGCTGGTGCCAAGACGCTGAAAAATGCGAGTCGCCCAACTTTGGCCCGCGCCCCCCATCTGCCGTCATCGACTTGATTGTGGTTCACGCCATCAGCTTGCCGCCTGGGGAATTTGGCAACGGCGCCGTGCACAAGCTTTTCACCAATCAACTCGATTGGGATGCCCATTCTTACTTTCAGTCCATCCGCGGCCTGGAAGTCTCCTCTCACTTTTTCATTGAGCGCACAGGCAAGGTCTGGCAGTTTGTCAGCTGCGACCAACGCGCTTGGCATGCCGGTGCATCCAGCTATCGCGGTAGAAGCAACTGCAATGATGATTCCATTGGCATTGAGCTGGAAGGCTTAGAAGGCGATCCATTTGAAACCGCGCAATATGAAAAATTAGGCCAACTCTGCCAAGCACTGGCACAGCATTACCCCATTGGGTATATTGCAGGACACGAGCACATTGCCCCCGGCCGCAAAAAGGACCCGGGGCCTGGTTTCGATTGGGCCTTGCTCCAAAAAAATGTGGCGTTGCCGCCTCAGTATTTTCCCGAATTTTAAAAAAACTTTCACATTTGAAAAAAAATTTCAATGATTTGAAAGCACCTTTCATGCACCGATTCCGCTCGTGATAGGTCACGTGAGCCAAAGAGTTTTTTCTGCAACGCATGTATTTGCAAGGGTTTGCGAATGTAAATGCAAGCAATAGCCCGTCAATTCTCATTCTTTCAAAATACATGCAGATTTCACGCGCGTTTCGGAGCATGATTTTCGTGCTCCCCAAGTGCGTCCATTGCACCCTGATAAAGCGCCCAAGACATCGGTCTGTCACACAAGGCCCAAAATCCGCCTGTACACTACCCCTAGTGGCTTGTGTTCAACTCAGACCCCAGATATAGTGTCCCATCGCCAAAGACACCGTCGATTGAAACTCAAGAATTACACGCCTTTGTCGACCCAAAATAACCTAAAACCGAACCGCCCTTGACCACAGAGAACGCCATGCAAATTGAGCTAAATCAAACTCCTACAAACACCAGCTTATTGAGCAACCCCAATGCCCCCCAGTCCCCGCCATCCGCAACCCATGCTTTGGCCAATTACCAAATCATTCGCCGCAACGGCGCTGTCGTTCCTTTTGAGCCCAACAAAATTGCCGTCGCCTTGATGAAAGCCTTTTTGGCAGTTCACGGCACACAAGGTGCTGCGTCTGCCAGCGTTCGTGAAGTGGTCGACAACATGACCCAAGCCGTGGTGAGGGCCTTGGTGCGCTCACGTCCCGGTGGCGGTACGTTCCACATTGAAGATGTGCAAGATCAAGTGGAGTTGGGCCTGATGCGCAGCAGCAACCACGAAGTTGCGCGTGCCTATGTTTTGTACCGCGAACGTCGCACACAAGAACGCGCCCAAAGCAAGGTAGAAAAAGCCGCTGTCAGCCAGCAGCCCACCTTGCACGTTTTAGATGGCGGTCAACGCCTCCCCCTCGACATCAACTATTTACAAGGCCTCATCGTCAATGCTTGCCAAGGTTTGGGCAAAGACGTGCAGCCCGACCCCATCGTGGCCGAGACCATGCGCAACCTCTATGACGGCGTGCCCATGGAAGAGGTTTACAAGGCGTCCATCTTGGCGTCTCGCACCCTGATTGAAAAAGACCCCGACTACA
>CAIMUZ010000030.1 GCA_903844775.1 uncultured Burkholderiales bacterium
GGCATGGGGTTTTGCAAAGAACTGCCCATCGAGCGATATTACCGCGATGCTCGGATTTATCGAATTTACGATGGCACCAGCGAAATACACCGTAGCGTGATTGCAAAAAGCGCTCTGAAAAAAGGCGCCTCACTGTTTGATATTCATCGCTGATCGTGATGCGCAGCAAATTCATGACCGCAGCAGAGGCTGCCAATTTAATTCAAGATGGCGACACCGTAGGTTTAATGGGCGGCGGCGGCGGTCTGATGGAAGCCTCGCATACGTTTGAAGCCATACAAAATCGATTTTTGACTACCCAAACGCCGCGTAACCTCACTGTCATTCATGCGCTGGGAATCGGTGATAAAAAAACTACGGGTATGAATTGCTTTGCACATGAGGGCATGGTTAAGCGGGTTATTGGCGGCCACTGGGTTTGGTCTCCTGCCATGCAACAACTGGCACTGAATGAAAAAATCGAAGCTTATATTTTACCGGGCGGCGTCTCAAGCCAACTGATGCGGGAGATTGGCGCAGGACGTCCCGGTTTATTCACGCACGTGGGTATAGGCACCGTCTGTGATCCACGCTTAGGTGGCGGCAAGATGAACGCATCGGCCAAGGAAGACTTGTCGGAAGTGATTGAAATGGATGGTCGGGAATATTTGCGATACAAACCCTTCCCCATTCATGTGGCCATTGTTCGTGCCAGTGCTGCAGATGAAGACGGTAACATCAGCTTTGAACATGAAGCTGCAAACTTAGACGCACAGTCACTTGCATTGGCGGCACGCAATAGCGAAGGTAAAGTGATTGTTCAAGTGAAAGAGCGTCTGCCTAAGGGATCTCTCAAAGCACGTGAGGTACGCATTCCTGCAGCATGGGTTGATGCAATCGTTGTAGATTCAAACCAAAAAACCAGTTACGACATTGCGTTTGATCCCGCATTAAGCGGCGAACTTTTTGATGAAGCGCGTTTAAACAGTGAGGCTCTAGACCAGCAAAACGAAATGGCGGCGTCCCAAGAAGAATTCAGTGAACGTCAAGCCATCGCTCGAAGGGCGTGTGAAGAACTATTCAACACTAAAAAGGCAAGGCCTGTCATCAACTACGGCGTTGGTGTGCCTGACGCCATCGCCAAAATAATTGCGGCTCGGAATGAACAGCATCGCATCTACCAAACTATTGAGCACGGCACCTATGGTGGAACACTGATGGATGGCGTTTTGTTTGGTTACGCTCGAAATGCAACTGCCGTATTGGATGCACCTACACAATTTGATTTTTATTCAGGGGGTGGGCTCGATATTGCTTTTCTTGGGTTTGGAGAATTAGACCAAGATGGAAATGTCAACGTCAGCAAACTTGGTGGCTTAACAGTAGGGCCAGGAGGCTTTATTGACATTGCGCAGAATGCTCGTAAAGTTGTGTTCTGCGGAACCTTTGCAGCGAAAGGCGTCAAACTTTCCACGGGTGACGGAAAAATGCAGGTTTTAAAACAAGGTGAGATCAAGAAACTCGTAGCGCAAGTAGAGCAAATAACTTTCAGTGGACCGCAATCGCTGGTCAGAAACCAACACGTTCTGTATTTGACAGAGCGTGCAAGTTTCAGGCTGACGAATCAAGGTGTTGAACTTTTTGAAATTGCGCCTGGGATCGACCTACAAAAAGACGTTTTAGACCAAATGGGATTTAAACCCCTTCTTTCTAAACAGATAGGCGTGATGAGTTCAGATTGTTTTATTCGTTAACACTTGTCAATTAAGATTTCAGCCTGTAGCGTTTGTTAAACGCTACAGGCCACATCAGTTAATTCCGCGAAGGCGCCGCCACCATTGCGTCTGACTAACCAGGGTGAACACGACTGCGGCCAGGATAATCGCTGAAAGTGGCGTCGTGAAAAACTCGGTCACAAACAACCACCCATCGTTATTGGTTGACATCATGGCCTGTCGGTAACTTCGGTCCATCATGGGGCCTAAAATCATGCCAAGAACCACCGGCCCCACTTGGAATCCGTACATCTTGAGAAAGTACCCCAGCACACCGAAGCCCAGCATCCAATAAACATCCGCAGGGTTGTTGTTGATCGCATAGGCTCCGACAGCCGATAACACCAAAATCAAGGGCAACAAAACGGGCTTGGGCGTCTCCACAATCTTGGCAAAAATCTTGATGCCTGTGAGACCGAAAATCAATAAGAAAATGTTCGCCAAAGTCAGTGACCCCACTACAAACCAGAACAAGTGCGGTGTCTCGATCATGAGCATGGGGCCAGGTTTGAGGCCGTGAATGTAAAGCGCGCCGATGATCACTGCCGTGACGGCATCTCCAGGAATGCCCAGTGTCAACATCGGAATATAAGCGCCGCCGACAGCCGCATTATTTGCCGATTCAGGTGCCACAAGGCCTTCATACGCACCTTCGCCAAATGGTCGTGAAGGATTTTTGACCGTGCGCTTGGCATGGTCGTAGGCCATCAGCGCAGCGATGTCCCCCCCAGCGCCGGGCAAGGCCCCCACCACCACACCAATTCCAGATGCTCTTGTGGCCAATGGCAGGTGTTTCCTGAGCAAGCCCCATGACGGGATGATTTTGCTCACATTTTGCTTGACCGCTTTGATTTTCAACTCATGGATTTGCACAATGACTTCGGCCACACCAAAGAAACCAATCATGGCGGCAACATAAGAAATGCCCGCAGACATTTGAAGGCTGCCAAAAGTCAGGCGGTTTTCACCGGTCATCGGGTCGAGGCCCACACAAGCAATGAGCGCGCCCAATGCGCCTGAAAAGATACCCTTAGACAGCGACTGTCCGGACAAGCTGCCCACCAGCAAAATACCCCACAAGGCCAACAAAAGATACTCGCGTGGACCAAACATCAAGGCCAGATCGGCTACTGCAGGCGCCGCCAAGGCCAAGGCCAAAATGCCGACAAAACCGCCATAAACCGATACCACTGTGGTCAAACCAATGGCTTGCCCGGCCTCACCGAGTTTGGCCAAAGGATACCCGTCCAAACCTGTGGCAATTGCAGCAGGCGCACCAGGAATGTTCAACAAAATGGCGCTACGAGAGCCGCCATAGACACCCCCCAGATAAATGCCCGAGATCAGCGCCAGCGCTTCGTTGATGTCCCACTTGAAAGTGAATGAGATCAAAATGGACACGGCCATGGTGACCGAAAGTCCCGGAATGGCACCGATGTAGATACCCGCAAAAGTACCCGCTGCCGTTAGCAGCAGCATTTTTACGTCCAACCATGACGTGAAAAAATAACCGAGGGCTTCCATCATTTTAAAAACTCCGGCGTGTAAGGACCCAACAAGGAACCTGCAGGTAACACCACAGAAAACGCAGTGCGAAAAACAATGAAAATACAAAAAAGGACCAAGGCACTGACCCAGATATTGACAAAAATCTTCTTACTTCCCAGAACCTGCATCGATAAAAGAAGAAACACGTAGGATGAAACCAAAAATCCCGTCACTTCCAGCGCCAACATATAAGCCAAAATCAGTGCTACGAACAAAATTAGCTTCAAGGGCGCCAACTGAATCACAAACTGTTGGAACACCGTTTGATGGGTATCGGCACTTGGTGAAGCCTTCCAGGCCTGGCGCAAACTCATCAGGCCAGTCACAAGCATCAAACCAGCGCAGAGCATGGGGAAGACGCCAGGTGAAGAAATGGAGTCAAATTTGGAAATGCGGAAGGATGACCAAAGCATGAATGCACTGAATACCACAATCAGTGCCATGAAACTCAATTGGCCCGGCATTCGCGGATGGTTGGTGTTCATAAAAAATAATCCTAAAACAAAATGCGCCCTTAACGGACTCAGTGAAGCAGGCACATTAGGCCACCACAGAGGGTTGCCTAATGTGCCTAGCTGCATTAAGGTTTGGGTATGCCTAAGGTGGCTGGGTCCACTTTGGCGGCGCCCGCTCCGTGGTACAACCAAGCGGTGGTGGACTGGAACTTCTTGATGAACTGTTCGGCCTCAGCACCACTGAGGTTGAGCATGGTGGTGCCGCGGCCGGTCATCATGTCGCGGTATTGGGGGGTATCACCGGCCTTCTTGAAAGCGGCAACCAGTTTGGCCTTGACATCGTCAGGGGTCTCTTTGCGCACAAACACACCATACCAGGAGCCCCAAGGCAAGAACTTGGTGATGGTCCTGAGTGACGGTGCATCTGTCACAGGTGCAATACCCTGAAATGGCTTGCTGTCCACCACACCCAGCGCTTTTAGACGACCCGCCTTGATGTGCTCAATGGCAGGGCCTGAAGCGACGAATCCGATGTCAACGTGCCCTCCTGAAAGGGCGGCAATCGCGGGACCTTCTCCGTCAAAGGGCACTTTGATGGTTTCAAATTTGGTCAAGGTGGTGACCATGGCGTTCATGGTAAATGGCACCGTACCTTGCCCAGCAAGGTACTGCTTCACCTTGTTGGGATTGGCTTGCACATGGCTGATCAAATCCTGAGTGGTGTTCCAAGGCGCATTCGGACGTGCCACCAACAAAATGCTGTTGGCCACTGCAGCGATGTTGATCGGTGTGAATTTATCGTAATCAAAATCGGCCACGCCCATAACGCGGAAAAGCGCTTGTGGCTCCGCACCCATCAGAATGGTGTAACCGTCGGCGGGCTGTTGCAACACAAAGTTTGCGCCAATCACACCAGCGGCACCCGGTTTGTTTTGCAAAATGATTTTTTTGCCCAATGCCTCTTCGGCATAAGGCGCATAGCCTCGCATGGCCACGTCGGTACCGCCACCTGCGCCCCACTGGATCACTGCAGTCACATCACGGGCGGGATAGGCTTGAGCCATAACTTGGCCACTCAAGGTAGCGGCGGTCACGGCCAGAAGCGCAGCGCTTAGAAATTGTCGTTTCTTCAAGGTCATTTTGTCTCCTTCTAGTTTCAAAAAAAGATTCAAGTCCAACTACCCGGACTCATGGGTTTCATGCTTTTACAAGACGATTTGTTTTCTGCACTTTAAATGGGTCTAATGCAATTTCAATCATTTCAGGCCAAAAAAAGTTTGATCAATTCATTCAGACACTCAATTAACGAACACGTTCAGGGTAAACGCTGATACGCACAGTACACGCTAAGTTGAGGCTTTTCGACTGTCAAATTTTGACAATGCGCGCGCTCAGGGGAACGACGATTCGCGCCATTAACAGGACATTTCGTGCTCATGCGGATGCCTTCTTGACTCCGGAATTTTTTACAGCGAGATATGCAAACACCAAGCCCGGTCCCAGCGTGATGCCGGGGGCTGGGTAGACGCCGCCCATGATGGAATTCATATCATTTCCGACGGCATACAAACCGTCGATCGCCTGACCTTTCGCATCGAGCACCTGTGCGTGCTCGTTGGTTTGCAAGCCATTGGCTGCACCAATGTCACCTGGGTAAAGCTTGACCGCATAAAAAGGGCCTTCAATGATTTCTCCTAGATTTGGGTTCCGCCCACCTGCGGCTGCATCGCCAATGTTCTGCTGATACGCTGTCACACCGCGCTGGAACTGAGTGTCTACACCCGTTTGCGCAAAGGCATTGTTATTGGCCACCGCCTGGGCTAAGCCCTCGGCCGAAATACCCAGCTGGTCTGCCAGCGCTTGCAAGCTGTTGCCCTCGGTGAGGTAGCCATCGGCCAGAAACGGTGCCAAACCTTTGCCACCGGGTCGCACCATGCCCATGCCGTATTGGCGCAAAGCTTTGGCATCTGCAATCAAATAGGCGGGAATGGCTTGCATGGCCGACTGCATGCCCAAGGCAAACAGGTGGTAAGAAGTGCTTTCATTCACAAAGCGCTCGCCCGCCTGATTGACAGTGATCATGCCGGGCTTGGCGCGGTCCATCACGAAATGCGGAAATACGGCAGTGCTGCCATCTGAGCGTTTTCGCAAAGACACTGGCGCCCAGTAGGCGGGACTTTGTGCGCCCTGACCTTCCACCGCGCCCATGCTGCGCGCCAGAGCCAGCGCCTTTCCGGTATGACCGGGCGCGGCCGGACACCACTGCTCTGGAATACCAGGTAACTTCTGGGCGCGTAGAGCTGGGTCGCGGTTAAAACCACCACTGGCCAACACCACACCGCGCTTTGCCAATACACGGATCTTGCCGGTAGCGCTGCTCAACATCACAGATACGACGCGGCCGCTGGCATCACGCTCCAGCGCATCGACCGAAGTCTTGAGCGCCAGCGTCGCGTGAGCGTGTTGTGAAAAGGAATACAGCAAACGAGCCACGAGTGCATTGCCCATCACCAAGCGCGTGCCGCGTGCATGTGTGAGGCGATCGCGCAAGTGCCGCCACAAGATACTGGCCGAATGTTTAAGCGAGGCCCATGACTTGGTCATGCCCAACAAATGGTTGATGTCAGTGCGGTCTACCATCATGCCGCCGAGCACGGTGAACTCGGGGATTGGTGGACGCAGCAAGGGGAATAAATCACCCAAGAAACGGCCATCAAAAGGAACCGGCTCCAATGCACGGCCGTTCAAGGTCGAGCCCGGCAGATCACTGATGTAGTCAGGGTGCTTAAGGTAAGGCCGGTACTTCATCGACGACTGCGCTTCAATTGTGGCCACCGCCTCAGCACCGTGTTTCAAAAAAGCGTCACGCAATGCGGCAGGCGCTTGATCGCCCACGGCATGGTTCAGGTAAGTGGTCGCATCAGCAAGGGTGTCACTCGAGTTGACTCGTGCAGAATGGTGCGTGCAAGGCACCCAGGTCGTGCCCGCCGACCAGGCGGTTGTGCCGCCCACGTACTCGGTGTGCTCGACCACCAGCACTTTGGCCCCGTCGATGGCGGCAAACACCGCCGCCGACAAACCCGCCCCGCCTGCACCAATGACCACCAAGTCAAATTCTGCACCGTCTTGCAGGCCATCTTTCAGACTATCGAGGCCGTTCTTGAGGACTTGCATATCATTTCGCCATCAAGAATTCGATCATCAGGTCTTTGACCTGTCCGTACATGTCGGCCCCTGTCAGGGTGTTGCAACCCAACGCTCGAGCCGCTGCAATCATGGGCGGCACCGCAGGCGCAGTGATCACACAGCCCACAAACATACCAGGCGTAAATTTGCTCGAGTCGATCGGGTGCGGATCGCCCACCTTCATACCAATCGGTGTGGCGTTGATCGCGATGTCAAAGCCAGTCGGATCGCTGCTGCCCGTGACCACGCTGCACTGACCCATTGATGTCAGCCGCTGAATCAGCGCATTACGGCGTGCGATGTCTTCGTCATGAATGGCCAATTCACGGACGCCGCCATTGACCAAGGAATAAGCGATGGCCGAACCGGCACCACCAGCGCCCACCAACAAGACTTTTTTGCTCTGCTGGCTACAGCCCATGAGTGTCATCGCTTTCACATAGCCAAGACCGTCAAACATGTCGCCATGCCAAGTGCCATCGGCATTTCGACGAATGGTGTTGACGGCACCCAAGAAATCTGCACGTGCAGAGTGTGTGGTGCAAAGGGCATGGCAATCAAACTTATGAGGAACGGTGACGATGATGCCATCTACATTGCGCGCCAATGACAGGCCTTCAAACCATTGCTTTAAATCTTTGGAAGGTACATGAGCAGGAATGCATACAGCGTCTTTGCCAATGAGCTCAAAAGACTGCGTCATGCCAAAAGGAGATTTCACTTGGGCAATGGGATCACCCACAATGATGTGAATTCGTGTGGCGCCGCTTAAATTTTCGAGCATAGTGGACTCAAAGTCATTGAATATGAAAATTGAATCTTATCAATAAATGGAACGTCGTTCAACTTTTGAATAAAAAATCATTTCCGTGATAAAGTGCCAAAAATTAAACGAGTCATTTGAAAATTACATGAGCGGCGTTCTCGAAAGAACATTGGGTATTTTGGAGACCCTGTCCGATCAAGGACAGGGCATGGAGTTGGTTGCCATTGCCGACCGGCTCAACATGCCCAAGAGCGCTGCACACCGTTTGTTGGTGGACCTCATCCGCTTGGGCTACGTTAGACAAGTTCGTGATCTGGGTGAATACGTTCTCACCACCAAGTTGGTCTCCATGGGTTTGAGTTTTCTGAGTCAAACAGGCGTGATTGATGTGGCGCAGCCCTTGCTTGACCGCTTGGCAGAACAAACGGGTGAGTTGGTTCGTTTGTCGGTGGTCGATGGTGACAGGCTTACCTGGGTGGCCCGCGCTCAAGGCGCGAGGCAAGGCTTACGCTACGACCCAGACATGGGCAGCATTGCCCGCCTCAGCTGCTCGTCGTCCGGCTGGGCTTGGCTGTCCACCTTGAAGGATGACACTGCACTGAAGTTGGTGTCGCAGCAAGGTTTGGGCATCCCCAAAGAGTTTGGACCCAATGCACCAAAGAGTTTGAAAGCATTGCTTAAGGCATTACAAGATACGCGAAAATCTGGTTTTGCTTTGACCGAAGAAACCTATACAACCGGATTAAATGCGATTGCGGTTCCTGTCGGCTTGTCAGGTCAAATGCCCATGGGCACCATCAGTGTGGCCGGCCCGTCTTCCCGTTTAACGCGTGAACGCATGTTGTCCATGGTGCCTCATTTGATGTCGGCTGCTGCTCAACTGGCCTCGGCCAGTGGTGCATCCCCCCTGCTCTCGCGCAGGTCAAGTCAATCGACTCTGCAACCCATTTACGCGGCGTGATTTCAATTCTGTCGCAAAGTAACTAAAGACAGTCATGAGCTTGAATGATGCGTCAACGGCTGACCACTGGGACTGTGACTTGCTGGTCGTAGGTTCAGGCGCAGGCGCACTTTCGACAGCGGTCACGGCTGCGCATTTAGGCCTCAAGGTATGGGTGGTGGAGAAAGATGCGCACTATGGCGGAACCACCGCATGGTCAGGTGGATGGATGTGGATTCCTAGAAATCACTTGGCCCTCAAAGCAGGTATTGCAGAACCGATTGAAAAACCACTCTCCTATTTGCGCCATGAATTGGGTGAGCAATTTGATGAAATCCGTGTAAGAACATTTTTAACGCACGGACCGCGCATGGTTCGCTTCTTTCAAGAACAAACCGCCTTGCAATTCATTGATGGCAATGGCATTCCAGATTTTCATGGGCGTACGCAGGATGCGGTGCTGGGTGGGCGCTCGGTGTGCGCAGCACCCTTTGACGGCAGATTACTGGGTGCGAATGTGAAACAACTCAAAACACCGCTTTGGGAAACTACTTTCTTGGGCTTGGGCATTGCATCGGGCGCTGACATTCGACATTTCTTTAACGCGACACGGTCGTTTTCATCCTTTGTCTATGTCGCAGCGCGAGTCTTTCGACATTTGATTGATTTGCTGATTCATGGGCGTGGCATGCATCTGGTCAATGGCAATGCTTTGGTTGCTGGCCTTGCCAAATCAGCACTAGAGAAAGGTGTTGAAATTCGTGTGAGCACGCCTGCTGTGCGATTGATCACAGAACATGGCAAAGTGTGCGGTGCAGTGGTCATGCACAAGGACCAAGAACAAATCATCAAAGCCAAGAGGGGCGTGATGTTGGCAACCGGGGGCTTTCCACATGACCCTGTGCGCAAGCGTCAATTGCTAGCCCACGACCCCACGGGGCATCAGCATTTTTCCGCGGCATCTCGGGGCAATACTGGGGACGGTTTGCGCATGGGTGAGTCTGTAGGTGCCGTGGTGGCCACAGACTTGAAACACGCAGCCGCCATGGCACCCGTATCCTTAGTGCCCCATGCTGACGGCAGTGTGACGCATTTTCCGCATTTAATTGAACGCGCGAAACCAGGATTGATTGCCGTCACTCGGTTTGGCAAACGTTTCACCAATGAAGCCGATTCATATCACGACTTCATGAAAGGTTTGCTGCACGCATTGCCGCCAGGTGAAGAAGTACAAGCGTGGTTGGTGGTAGACCATCGCTTTATCAGGCGCTGGGGTTTAGGCGCTGTAAAACCAGCACCCGTTAGCCTTAAAGGCATGCTGACCAACGGCTATTTAAAACGGGGGGACACTTTGGACGCATTGGCCGAACAGTGCGGCATTGACTCTGTCAATTTAAATGACACCATCGCGTGCTTCAACACCATGGCCGATATTGGCCATGACAGTGAATTTGGTAAAGGGCAAACAGCCTATAACCGGATTCAAGGCGACGCCGGCCACGACGGACGCAACCCATGCATGGCGCCTTTGGTTGAAGGCCCTTTTTATGCTGTGAAAGTAGTCGCTGGAAGCTTAGGAACTTTCGCTGGGTTGCGTTGCAATGAACACGCACAAGTCTTGGACCACCAAGGTCAGGCCATTGAGGGTTTGTATGCCGGTGGCAACGATCTTTCCAGCGTCATGGGCGGCAACTATCCAAGTGGCGGAATCACATTGGGTCCAGCCATGACATTTGGCTACTTGGCAGCACACCATGCAGCACAAGTTTCACCAGACCACACATTTTACAAAAGGACCTCCCCCATGTACTACGAACTCGCCACCATGACATTGCCCTTTGGTACGGCCGCGCAAGCTGCCACCAACGTGCAAACATTTACTGCCCAAGGCCAAGGTGAATTGCTTGGCTGTTGGTTCACCGACATTGGTGTTCTGAATCAAATGATTGTGCTGCGCGGCTTTGATGACCTGGCTTCGCTGCAGGCCGAACGTCAGCGGACCCAACTGAACGCCAGTCCCTTTGGTTGCGGCGAAATTTTCCAAAGCTTGGAGCAACACAGCTACCAAGGTTTTTCTTGGATGAAGCCTGTTCGTCCCAGCGCCGAAAGCGGCATCAATGGTCCTGTGTATGAAATTCGCACCTATGGCATCAAACCTGGCGGCGTGCAACCCACGATTGATTTATGGGAGCAAGCTGTGCCAGCGCGCGATAAAATTTCGCCGTGTGTGGTGGCCATGATTGCTTTGGATGGACCTTTACGCTTCACTAACATTTGGGCCTACCCTAACATTGAGTCGCGCAGCAAAGCGCGAGCTGAAGCGGTGGCTCAAGGCATCTGGCCCCCTAAAGGAGGCCCTGCCCATTTGACCACCAACATGGTGTCCACCATTGCCATGCCCACGGCAGTTTCTCCTTTGAAGTGAGTCAACTAATCCCCACGGATCAATTGGCACCCTATACTGACGAAATGAACGAACCAGTACATTTGGCGATAAAGCGAGATGCTGCGCTGGCCAAGCGCAAAACCGGAACATCGGCTGCACGAACGCCCAAGCGCACCAACGATCCAGCGCGCACCATGACGGGCATTTTGGAGGTGGCCACCGTTGAATTTGCCAGCAAAGGGCTCAGCGGCGCGCGCATCGACGAGATTGCAGCGGCCACCCGCACCAGCAAGCGCATGATCTATTACTATTTCGGTAGCAAGGAAGGTCTCTACCTGGCCGTGCTGGAGGAGTCTTACCGGCGCATGCGCAGCATCGAAGCCGAACTGCAACTGGGCGACCTGCCACCCGAAGCCGCCCTGCGCCGCTTGGTGGAGTTCACCTTTGACCATCACTTCGGCAACCAGGACTACATCCGATTGGTCATGTCAGAGAACATTCAGCGCGGTGAGTACCTGGCGCAAAGTAAGATCATCCAAGAACTTAATGTCACGGCCATTGAGTCGATCCGGCAGCTCTACGAGCGTGGTGTGGCCCAGGGCATATTTCGCGCTGGACTGGACGCCATAGACCTGCATGCATCGATCTCTGGGCTGACCTTTTTCAACGTTTCCAATCAGCACACTTTCGGGCTGATTTTCAAGCATGACCCGACTGCGGAAGCTGCCAGAGCGCTTCGGCGCAGCAACATCGTCGAGATGATTGTGCGCTTCGTGAAGCGCTGAAAGACCGCCACCTCAGCCATGACAAACAAACACGTTATTTGCGTAGGCGGCGCATGCTGGGACACCATTTTCCAGGTAGAGCGCGTGCCAACTGCGGGCGTCAAGGCGCTGCCACTTCAGGCTGTGCAGCGGGTCGGTGGCATGGCCATCAATGCCGCTGTGGCGATGTCCCGTTTGACCCTCAACGTGCATCTTTGGACGCGTATCGGCGATGATGAAACGGGCAAGCAGTTCATTCAAGCCCTGCACCAAGAACGAATCAATGCCGACGGGGTGCGTGTGCTGACCGGCGTGCAAACATCTTTCTCTTCGATTTTGGTAGATCTGCATGGCGAGCGCACCTTGGTGCCGTTTTTTGATGCAAACATTTCCCAAGATGCATGCTGGCTGCCGCTAGAGAAAGTGGCGCAGGCCGGCGCGGTGCTGGTGGACATGCGATGGATGCCGGGAGCTGCTGCTGCTCTGAAGCAGGCTCACGCCTGCGGTGTCCCAGGCATCCTAGATGCAGACACGGCGCCTGCGGAGGATTTGCATGCATTGATACCTCTGGCTTCGCACGTACTTTTTTCCGAGTCGGCGCTCAGTATTGTGGCGCCTGACATGAGTCCGGAGGCGGCACTGCTTGAAGTGGCGCGGCAAAACACGGCTGAGGTGGTTGGCGTGACGCTGGGGCCGAAAGGCGCTTGGGTGTGGACACGTGAATCGGGCCATGTGTTGAAGGTGCCAGCGCCGGCCGTGAAGGCCGTGGACACCTTGGGTGCAGGCGATGTCTGGCATGGCGCTTTCACTTGGGGCCTGGTGATGGGTTTGCCCATGCCTGAAATCGTGCAGTGGGCCAACCTGGCGGCTGCTATGAAGTGTGAGGTCTTCGGCGGCGTCACTGGCACGCCGACGCTGGCACAGTTGCAGTTGCGGACGGCCAGCGAAGCTCGGGCCCAAGGGTTATCACCTATTCTTTAAAACTAACTAGTTTGTACATTATTACCAACTTCCAAATCAGGAGATGTCCGTGATCGGAAAACTCATTGCTAAATATTGCCAGTTGCTGTCATGGCTGATGGCTGCCAGCCTGGCCTTGATGGTGGTGCTGGTCTTCACGAACGTGGTGTTGCGCTATGCCTTGAATTCAGGAATTGCGGTATCTGAAGAGTTATCGCGTTGGTTGTTTGTCTGGCTGACCTTTTTGGGCGGCATCGTCGCGTTGCACGAACGTGCTCACCTGGGCACGGATATTCTGGTGTCGCGCTTGTCGGTGAGCGGTAAAAAAATCTGCCTCGGCCTGGGTCATCTGCTGATGCTGTTTGTATGTTGGCTGTTGTTCAAAGGTTCGCTGGACCAAGTCAAGATCAACTGGGATGCCAGCAGCGCCGCCATGGAAGTGTCAATGGGTCTGTTTTATGCCTGCGGTCTGGTGTTTGCCGTCTCGGGCGCGGTGATTTTGCTGATGGACTTCTGGCGCTTGATTACCGGCCAGATGAGCAGCGAACAGCTGGTGGGCATTCGCGAAAGCGAAGATCAGCCGCACAACAAAACACATTCGGCCTAAGCACTACCCCGAGAATCATCATGACCATTGCAATCTTTCTGGGTTCGTTGCTGGGCGCTATGGCGCTGGGCATTCCAATCGCCTTCTCATTGCTGTTGTGTGGCGCCGCCTTGATGTGGCACTTGAACATGTTTGATCCGCAGATCCTGGCGCAAAACGTCATCAATGGCGCAGACAGCTTTCCACTGCTGGCGGTTCCGTTTTTCATGCTCGCCGGTGAGGTGATGAACGCCGGTGGTTTGTCGCGGCGTATTGTCAACTTTGCACTAACGCTGGTCGGGCACATCAAGGGCGGCCTCGGCTACGTTGCGATTGTGGCGGCCGTCATGATGGCTGCGCTGTCGGGCTCGGCTGTGGCCGATGCGGCGGCCTTGTCCGCCCTGCTGCTGCCCATGATGGTGGCGGCCGGCCATGACAAAGCGCGTTCCGCCGGACTGCTGGCTTCGGCCAGCATCATCGCCCCCATCATTCCGCCGAGCATCGGTTTTGTAATTTTTGGCGTGGCTGCCAACGTGTCTATCTCAAAGCTCTTCATGGCCGGCATCGTGCCCGGCATCATGCTGGCTGGCGCCTTGTGGCTGACATGGTGGTGGGTCGCACGCAAAGAGCAGGTGGCTGTGCCGCCGCGGAAGTCGGCGACAGAAGTAATGGCTGCATTCAAAGACGCCACTTTTGCGCTTGTCATGCCGGTGATTGTGGTGGTGGGCTTGAAGTTCGGCGTCTTCACGCCCACTGAAGCGGCCGTGGTTGCTGCCGTCTACGCAATTCTTGTTTCGACGCTGATCTACCGTGAGCTCAAGTTCAGTGATTTGTACGGCTTGTTTTTAGCAGCCTCCAAGACCACCGCCGTGATCATGTTTCTGGTGGCCGCTGCCATGGTGTCGGCCTGGCTGATCACGGTGGCGCAGTTGCCAGCCGAGGTCGTGAAGCTGCTGCAACCGCTGCTAGACAGCCCGCGGCTCTTGATGTTTGCCATCATGGTGCTGGTCATTTTGGTGGGCACCGCCATGGACATGACGCCCACAATTTTAATTCTCACGCCCGTGCTGATGCCCCTGGTCAAGGCAGCAGGCATTGACCCTGTGTATTTCGGTGTACTTTTCATCATTAACAATGCCATTGGCCTGATCACCCCGCCGGTGGGCACTGTGCTCAATACCGTTGCCGGCGTCGGCAAGGTCAGCATGGACGATGTGACCCGCGGGGTGATGCCATTCATGCTGGCACAATTCACCCTGATGTTTTTGATGGTGCTGTTCCCCCAGCTTGTCATGGTGCCAGCGCGCTGGTTTTACTAAACAGTTTTTTTACTTTGCAGGGCGTGTTTTGTACGCAATGTCCTGCAACTTTTTTTATACGCGTACTTTGAAACATTTCCAGGAGACAACATGAAACGTATGATGATCAAAACTCTGGTGGCCGCTGCCGCTCTCGCCGCTTTTGGCTTGGCATCTGCCCAAGATGTGCGCGAGCACACCATCAAGTTTGCCACGCAAAACCCCAAGGGTCATCCGATCATGGTTGGCATGGAAAAATTTGCTGAGATCGTCACGGCCAAGTCAGCCGGTAAGATCAAGGTCAACTTGTTTCCAGCCGGCGTGCTGGGCGGTGACGCACCCAATGTGTCAGCTCTGCAAGGCGGCACCATTGAAATGGTTTCCTTGAACTCGGGTATTTTGGCCAGCCAGGTCAAGGAATTCGCGCTGTATGACTTCCCCTTCTTGTTCGCCAATGCAAAAGAAGCCGACGCTGTAGTGGACGGCCCCTTCGGCAAGAAGATGCACGACAAGCTGCAGGAAAAAGGCATTGTGGGCTTGGCCTACTGGGAGCTTGGCTTTCGCAACATGACCAACTCCAAGCGCGCTATCACCAAGGTGGAAGACCTGGCCGGCCTGAAGATTCGTGTCATCCCTAACCCGATCAACCTGGACTGGGTCAAGGCACTGGACGCCAACCCGACACCGATGGCGTTTGGCGAGGTCTACGGCGCGATGGAATCCAAAGCCATTGACGGTCAGGAAAACCCGCTCAACGTGATTCTGGCCAACAAATTTGCAGAAGTGCAAAAGCACCTGACGCTGACCAACCACGTGTACAACCCCCAATCGGTCATCATGAGCAAAAAGTTCTGGGACGGTCTGAACGCAGCTGAGAAAAAAATCATCAGCGATGCCGCTACCGAAGCAACCCAGACACAGCGCAAAGTGGCGCGTGATGCTGCCAGCGGCAACCTCGAAGATCTGAAGAAAGCCGGCATGCAGGTCACCGAATTGCCCGCCGCTGAAATGGCGAAACTGCGCGACAAGATGAAGCCTGTCATTGCCAAGTACTCTGCCAACGTGGGCGAAGCCACCGTCAATGAAATGATGGCTGAACTCGCCAAGCAGCGCAGGTAAAGCATTCGGGTCCAGCACGCCCATTTCGGGTAGGCTGGGCCCCTTGCATTCACCATGACCCCAACGCGTATCGCCATTGTAGGCGCAGGCTATATCGGCCAGGCCCACATGGCTGTGGCCCAGGCCAGCGCGAGCGTCGTGTTGTCGGCGATTGTCGATCCCTCGCCGGCTGCCGCAGATGTTGCGGCTCAGGCCGGCGTTCCCCTTTACCAGAGCCTTGAAGAATTACTGGCCAGAGACAGACCCGATGGTCTAGTTCTGGCAACACCGAATCCCTTGCATGTGCCGCAGGCGCTGCAATGCATCACGGCCAAGCTGCCGATCCTGCTTGAAAAACCGATCGCCACCACCGTTGCCGAAGGTGCGCAACTGGTGCAGCGAGTCAAAGAAACCGGCGCCCGTGTGCTGATAGGCCACCACCGCGCGCACAGCCCCATCATGGCCAAGGCGTCTGAGGTGATCGCCTCCGGCAAACTCGGCCAGTTGGTGGCCGTGATGGGTAGTGCGACCTTTCTCAAGCCCGACCACTATTTTTCTGATGCACCCTGGCGCCGCGAGGCCGGAGCCGGCCCGATCTTGCTGAACATGATTCACGAGGTACACAACCTGCGCATGTTGTGCGGCGACATTGTGGCTGTGCAGGCGTTTGCCTCGCATGCCACGCGTGGCTTTCCGGTAGAAGATACGGTGGCCATCAACCTGCGCTTTGCCAGCGGTGTCCTTGGTACGTTTTTGTTGTCTGACACCGCGGCCAGTGCGCGCAGCTGGGAACAGACCAGCCGCGAAAATAAGGCCTACGCGAGCTATGACGACGAAGACTGCTACGTCATCACCGGCACCAACGGCAGCCTGTCGGTGCCGACCATGCGACTGAAAACTTACCCGCGGCCGCAAGACCGTTCATGGTGGAAAGAATTTGAAGTCGATGTGGTCGACATGGTGCGTGACGATCCGCTCAAACACCAGATGGAACACTTCGGCTGCGTTGTGCGGGGCGAGGCCGAGCCGCTGGTAAGTGCGCAAGATGGTTTGCTCAACCTGCGCATCACCGAAGCCATTGCCGAAGCTGCCCGTAGCGGTCAGACAGTTAACCTCGCCGGTACCCGGACGGATACCAGCCACGACATTCGCGATGTCTTGGCCTTGGGTGACGCGGTGCTCGCCGCCAAATCCGTCAAATCCTTTCAGTAAATCGCCATCACCTTTATTGCATCTTCATGCTCATCAACGGCCACACCGAAGTCATTGCCCACATTGGATTTCCGACACATGCCTTTAAGGCGCCGCTGATCTACAACCCCTACTTTGAAAAGCAGGGTATCAATGCACTGGTGGTGCCCATGGGTTGCAAGGCAGAGGACTATCCTGTCTTCCTGCGCGCCATCTTCAAGTTGAGCAATATTCGAGGCGCACTCATTACCATGCCACACAAGGTCAGTACGCTGTCTTTGGTGGACGAAGTTCTGCCGGCAGCCGCCATTGCGGGCGCGTGCAACGCAGTACGGCTGGGACCTCTGGGCCAGCTGCAGGGCGATATGTTTGATGGCGCAGGTTTTGTTCGTGGTGTTCAGCGAAAAGGCTTTAAGCTTGAAGGTAAACGCGTTTTGGTGGTGGGCTCGGGTGGGGTTGGTTCCGCCATCGCCGCATCGCTGGCCGCCGAAAAAATTGCTGCCATCAGCTTGTTTGATGTCCGCACGGCTTCTTGCGATGGCTTGGGTCAACGATTGCAATCAGAGTATCCGCAGATTAAAGTCAACACCGGATCTAATGACCCAGAAGGACATGATTTGGTGGTCAATGCCACCCCCTTGGGGATGAATGAAGGCGACCCCCTGCCCATGGATGTTTCTCGCATTTCCCCTGAGACTTTTGTAGGCGAAGTGGTGATGCGACAAGAGATGACTGCCTTTTTGCAAGCCGCCAAGAATCGAGGCTGTCAAGTTCAGGTAGGCTCAGACATGTTGTTTGAGCAAATTCCAGCGTATCTTGAGTTCTTTGGATTAGAGACAACAACTGCTGAAGTACTGCGCAGTGTGGCCCGATTAGATTAATTGACAGCGGAGAAATAAAAATGAATCTGCGTACTGAGAACCGTGAAGCCGTCCCAGAAATGCCCAATCGGTTAGGCATACAAGGCATTGAGTTCATTGAATATGCCACCAATCGGCCGCAAGCCTTAGGACAAGTTTTGGAGTCGATGGGCTTCAAACCGATTGCAAGACATCGCTCACGCGAAGTGACTTTGTACCGTCAGGGTGATATGAACTTGGTGGTCAATGCAAACCCAGATGACGCACGCGTTGCTGCCACAGAAGATGGTCAAGCAGAAATTTCTGCCGTCGCGTTTCGTGTGCAAGATGCGCTGAAGGCGCACACTCGCTGCATCGATTTGGGTGCTTGGTCAGTCAGCAGCCATGCTCAGGCGATGGAGTTGCATATTCCAGCCATTCACGGACCCGGTGGCACACGCTATTACTTTGTAGACCGTTGGCAAGAGTTCTCCATTTACGACATCGACTTCAAGCCCATCCCTACGGTCGATCAGCTTCCTCCTGCTGTAGAAGGCATGAGCTACTTTGGACTTGTGCAATATATTGGTGCAGCCAGAAGCGAAGATTGGATGGCTTATTACGAACACATGTTTGACTTCAGTGTCATTCCTGACAGTGAGCGATTTGGCATTTTGCCCAAAGGTAAATTACTGAAGAGCCCCTGCAGAAAATTTTTGTGGCAACTGATTGAACCCGACCCTTGGATGGAAGCTGATGAATCACCAGAATCACTCAAACGAATTGGTTTTGGCGTCAAGGACGTTGCAAAGGCAGTTCAATCCTTGAAAGCCAACGGCGTTGAATTTGTCGAGTCGAAAGATTTGCACCCTGAAGACCGCGGCGCTTTAACACGTAGCGCATTGGGTTCAGTCTCTTTCGAGTTGGTTCACCAGAACACCTAAGGACGGCCATGAACTTACTTGACGGTTATGGCATGGACACCATCACAATGGCCGGGCCTTTAGAAGCCAAGCTAGAGGCTATGAAGGGCGCAGGTTTCTCGCAAGTGATGTTGATGGCGCGAGATTTGGTGGGACACCCTGGCGGTGTGAAAGCCGCGGTCAAAGCCATTCAAGAAAGCGGCCTCAGACCGACAGGATTTCAAGTACTGAGAGACTTTGAAGGTTTGTCTGGGCACTTGCACGGATACAAAGTTGACATTGCCAAATCCATGTTGGAAATGTGTGCTGCCACTGGCAGCAAAGTGCTGCTGGCTTGCTCCTCAACTTCTCGTCATGCCACCGATGATTTGAATCTGATCGCCAAGGATCTTAAAAAGCTGGCCATGATGGCCATTCCACTGGGCATCAAGGTCGCCTATGAGGGGCTTTCTTGGGGACGTACTGTGAATGAATTCACCACAGCCTGGGATGTGGTCTGCCGAGCAGATTGCCCCAATCTGGGCATTGGCATTGATTCGTTTCATATCTTTGCAGCCAACTCTTCCTTAGATGACATAGAAGACATCGACGCTGATCGAATCTTTTTGGCGCAACTGTCCGACTTCATGTGGCATGAAACGCCCACCTTCGAAGAGCGTATGACCACTGCCCGAACTTTCCGTGTGTTCCCTGGTGAAGGTGTTCACAGCGAGCAATTGGCAGATTTGGTGTTGCGCCTGGAACGCATTGGTTATCGTGGTGATTACAGCTTTGAAGTCTTTAATGACGACTATCAGCAGTTGCCTATCGAGACTGTTGCTGAGAGAGCGCGCAAAAGTGCAACATGGTTACATCAAGATGTTTTGCATCGTTCTGCGCCTCTGCCGAAATGGACCCAAGAAGTTAGAAGCTAAGGGCCAGCGCGAATGGCCCCGCCAAGGCGGGGCCAGCGCATGTTTTTACTTAGTTTTAGAATCAGGTCCCAATCACACCACCATCATTTTTAGTGATGATCACCGTGGCAGAGCGTGGCATGGCAGTGCCGCCATCTGGCCAATTGCTGCCGTTGCTGCCGAGTTCACCAGGGTGCTGAATGTTGATGAACAAGGTTTTGCTGTCAGGTGTGAAGGTCAACCCTGTCACCTCGCACTGCTTGGGGCCCACCAAGAAACGACGAATTTCTTTGCTCACAGGATCAGCTGCCAACATCGAGTTGTTGCCTTGGTTGGCGTAATTCCCAGAGTTGTCATAGCTGCCATCAGTCTGAATCCAAAGACGGCCAAATTTATCAAAGCCCAAGCCATCTGGGCTGTTGAATGTGTTGTCAGCAGTCACATTGCTAGAGCCCGCCTTGGTAGTTCCTACATTGGCGGTGACGGTGGGGTTGCCAGCCAGAACAAAAATATCCCAATCGAATGTCAAGGCAGCTGCATCACCACCTGTTTCACGCCAGCGAACGATTTGACCGTAGATGTTACTGGTTCGTGGGTTGGCCTCGTCTGCAACTGTTCTGCCAGAGTTGTTGGTCAGCGTGACATAGACCTCACCAGACGTGGGGTGCACCGTGACCCACTCAGGCCGGTCCATTTTGGTGGCACCGAGTGCATCACCAGCCAAACGAGCGTTGATGAGAACATCTGCTTGATTGCTAAATGTGTAAGTGGTGTAAGAGCTAGGGATGCTACTGAGTTTCAACTCCACCCATTCGCCGGTGCCCATGAAGTCGCCGGTTGTCGAACCATTGCCAAATTTGGCAACATAGAGTTTGCCGCTGTCTAACAAGTTGGCGTTGGCACGCTGATTGCCTTCAACGTATTTATCAGTTGAAATAAATTTGTAGATGTAATCGTCAGCTTGGTCATCACCCATGTACACCACAACGCGCTTGTCTTTGGTGAATGCATAGGCTGCGTTCTCATGTTTGAACCGACCCAATGCTGTGCGTTTTTTAGGCTTTGAGGTGACATCGAAGGGATCAATTTCAACGATCCAGCCATGGCGGTTGGATTCGTTGGCTTCTTTTTTATAGTCGAATCGATCGATTTGCGTTTCCCATGCGTAGCCTGACGTTGCTGCCGTAATGCCATAGCGCTTCATGGAAACAGTGCGGCCATCGACAGAGGTTGCAACGGTGGTACCAAAGTTATTGTTGAAGTTTTCTTCACACGTCAAATAAGTGCCCCAAGGCGTGATGCCATTACCGCAGTTATTGAAGGTGCCAAGCACTTCGGTGCCAGTGGTGTCGACGCTGGTCTTGAGTAATGCATCGCCTGCGGCTGGGCCTGTCAGTTGCATCGGTGTGGCTGCTGTGATACGGCGGTTGTAAGACGAGTCTTTGACCACGGTCCATTTGTTGGCAGTGTCTTTTTTGATGTGAATGACAGAGCATCCCCATGAATTAATGGCTTTGTTAACGCGCTCAAGCGTGTTAGCTGGGGCTGGCGTGGGGCCAAACAATGTCAAATAGTTTGTTGTAGACACTGTCGTGTTGTATTCATGGTTCATGACCAGCAGACCTTCTGTGCTGGATGTGCCATCAATCGAGAAAAAGTGCATGCCATCATGGTTGTCACCAACTTGGCGCGCCTGATCCGCAGCAGTTTCGCTGCCAGTGCCACCCCAAGTAGCGCCTGCACCCGAAGAAAATAAAGGTGTGCCCCATGGCACAAAAGTAGTAGCGGTGTAGCCCTCGGCCACAGTCACGGTGTCAAGTGCGTTGGCTGCTACGGCTTTAAAACCAAGCAATGAAGGGACTGGATCGCTACTTCCACAGCCAGCGAGGGGGCCCGCGAGGAAAGTTGCGACAGCGGCGCCACTTCCAAATTTGAGGAAGCCGCGACGATTTATCGCGCGATTCACAACGGATTGGAAGTGCTCGTTTTGCGAGGTGTTGGTTGGCAAATCTTCACTGTCAATCGACTTAATTTCCATGATTCAAGCTCCAAAAGTTCATGTTGAGGATCTTGTATCTTTGCGTGCGAATATGAAGATGTCATGACACCTCAAATTTTTCTGCAATTAATCTAAAGTCATCTGGCTAAAGCAAAAGTATTGCCATCGAATTGCCAATGTTTTGCTCACCTAATAGGATTTTCTAGCAAAGGCTTCATCAATAGCATCCCTAAAATGGGGCCTGGAAGAAGTATCCACGCAACCCATGAACCAATGCTGCCAACTGCAGAGGTCACAAGCAAGATTGAAAAAATGGTCAGTCCAAAACCTATGCTATTTTGCATAGTTAGCGCTGTGCCAATCAGTTCTGGTGGACATGCCTTTGCTGACATTGCTGAAAATTGAGGGGAATCTGCGACAACTGCCACCCCCCACAAAAGCAAAACAGCTAAACGCAACTCAACGCTTGCATCATCTAAAAATGGATACAGCGCGCACATCACCCCAGAGGTCAACAGCGAATAGAAGGCAAGCTTAGGACTTCCGATTCTTTGACTTAAGAGCCCTCCCACTATGCAACCGATTGCCCCAACTCCAATGATCCAAAATGACCATTGCGAAATACGAGTCTCTAAATTAGACACATCCGTCGCAAAACAAAGTGCGAGCAGCATGGGCACCAGAGTCCAAAAAGAATAGAGCTCCCACATATGCCCAAAATATCCCAAAGCTGAAGCCCGAAACTCGCGAATGCGAAATGCCTGAAAAACTCCTTGCATATTCCAGCCTAATTTTGAGTTCGCATTTTTGACATGCGCACCATCGCCTAGATTCCACACCAGAATTGCACCCACAAATGCCAAAACTGAGGAAGCAAGAATAACGAGCTGCCAGGATAAAACTCCATCAATTGAGCGTATGCCATGCGGCAAAGCTGTACCGAGCGTTAACATACCCACCAATATTCCAAGACTTTTTCCAGCGCTCTTTGGATCCCAGCTGACGATCAACTTCATTCCCAACGGATAAATGCCAGCAAGCGAAAGACCCACTAAAAATCTATAAAAAATTGCTGAAGGCATATCCACACTCAGAAGGGCAAAGCATCCATTGAAGATTGCGCCTGCAAAACTACAGACAGCAAAAATTTTGCTAGCGGAAAATCGATCAGCCCAACCTGATAATGAAAAAAACAAAGTGCCTAGAATAAAACCTGCCTGTACGCTAGTGGTTAGCAAGCCAACATCTCCCTGATCAATTCCCCAAACTAGCTTCAAGCTATCAGCAGCGCTGTTGGCGCTAAACCAAAGTGAGGTTCCGAATAACTCAGCCAAAACAATCCAAAGGATTGGCCTAGTCTTCATTCTTGTGCCTTGGTAAATCGAGCATCTCTCCAGGCAATAGCCTCGCGCATTCCACGCTCACGGGCAATTTCCATAAATGCTTTTTTATCTGGCGAGCCAACAGACTCAATGGCGTGATCTATATCAAGAGCATTTTTTAACGCCTTTTGCATCCCCTGAATTTCATAGGATTCATTAAGCGCTTTTTTTGTGGCAGCGACAACCACTGGATCTACCAAGGCTATCCCCTTGGCAATACTTAAAGCCACTTCCAAGTGCCTACCCTTCTCGACTACTCGACTCACGATTCCTGCGCTTAAGGCGGTACTTGCATCTATCCTATCTTGACCCGTCAATATGATATCTTTGGCGCGTTTTGGGCTTGTAACCCAAGGTAACAACATCGTTACAATTCCAGCGCCAAATTTAAGCTCAGGCTCGCCAAAGATTGCGTCTTCTGATGCCACTGTGATATCACATGCCAATGCAATCTCAAAAGCACCCGCCATGCAAGCGCCATGAACAGCTGCAATAGTGGGCTTAGGGCTATTCCAAAAACGCATGGTGCTGTCAAAATCTAAATCTAAAATTTCACGCCAGATTTTTTCTCCGGAAGGCTGAGTCTCCATCTGCGCCTTGAGATCAAACCCCGAAGAGAATGCGCGCCCGGCCCCGCTGATAACAATGACCCTCACATCATGATTTACTTCAGCAGAGTTCATCGCCTCATTTATCTCAAGCAGTGTCTGCCTATCAAGGGCATTCAGTCGATCTGGTTTATTGAGAATAATTTGCGCGACGCCACCATCTACTTGATACAAAATTGAATTAAAGATCATTTCTTTTCCTGAAGAGATTTACTGAGGTGCTGCATTCAATACCCCAGAAAGAATTTGGCTCTTAAATTGAGCTCTATCGGCCTTACCAGTTCGTCCAACTGGCAAGGCAACATCAAAATAAATCACATCTGGAATTTTGTATTTTTCTAATCGCGCACTTAAATGAGTTTTTATTTCAGACACACTGATTTGATTAGAGGGGTTAGGAATAATCAGCATATGTATACGCTCTCCAAGCACATCATCTGCTACCCCCACCGCCATTGCAGCAGCCACAGCCCAATGAGAACAAATAGCCTGCTCAATTTCACCCGGCGTAACCTTATTTCCACCACGGCTAATGAGCTCCTTACTACGCCCCATTAATTCCACAACGGATGGTCCCACCTCCTTGGCAATGTCACCAGTCTTAAACCATGGGCCAGAAAATGCTTTTTGAGTTAGTTCAGCATCACCCAGATAGCAACTCATTAAATAGGGGCTACAAATTTGTAACTCGCCCTCTACGCCAGCTTGTACTGGCTGGTTAGCAGAGTCAACAATTCTGTAAGTCACACCTCCAGAAGGCTTACCAATAGAGCCTGGATACTGAGAGAAAGTATCGGGGAATGAAAAGAAGTCGCAGCTTGCTGTTTCAGTTGAACCGTAAATATCAATCAACTCAGTTTTTGAAAATTGATTTCGAACCTTGACTGCCAAAGATCTTCCAAGGGATTCTCCACCAATCAAAATTTGCTTCAAGCATCCTGTATTCACTTTTTTCTCAATCTGATCAACTATTTCAGGCTTAGAAAAAATGACTCTCATCATTGTTGGCACAACGCCGACACGTGTTATTTCATTTTCGGCCAAGGCATGGATGAAGTCCTCAGGATTAAATTTTTCATGAAGATAAACAACACCCCCCTTAAGAAGGGTCAATAGTGCCAACCACAGCCCAAAAACAAAATTAATGTTCAGCACCAAAAGAAGTCGGTCGTGGTCCTTAAATGCCAACAACTTGTCTATTTCATATAACTTGGCAATAAAGGCCTGGTGGGAAACGACCACCCCTTTTGGCTCACCAGTGCTGCCAGAGGTAAAAATAATAAATGCTGCGTTTTTAAGGACGTCTGACTCAGACATCTTGCTCAAAGAGCTCGTCACGATCTTAGGCTCTTCATAAAGAGCTTGATAATCTATCAAGAACCTCGAATTGGTTTTTTTCTGAATTTTGAGGAGCACATCCGCTGGGGAAGCTCTACTGATAGGAACAATCACGCCATCAGCAAGCCATACTCCCACAATTGCCACTATGTCAGATGGTCTATTCGACACTAGAACATGAATGGGCTCATTTGCTTGTGCGCCGTGCGCTCTTAATTGCCCAGCAATTAACTCAGCCTTTAAAAGTAACTCCTTATGGAGAAGCTTATCTACACCACTGCTTAATGCTGGCCTTAGAGCATTTATCAGAAAAGACTCACTAAGGAGACTGCCTAAATTTTTAGTCACTAAATCCCCTATGACTTCATTCGTAAAGTTAGCGAGCAAACAAAACGCCTACCAACCACAAACTAAGTGCAGGGACAAAAAGCAAGATGACCATTCGCGCAATGTCCCAAATCAGGAATGGCACCAAACCTTTATAGGTTTCAGACATGGGAACGTCGCGGGCCAAGTTGTTAACCACATACACGTTCAATCCAACCGGTGGTGCAATCAGTCCGAAGCTGACTGTCATCAACACCAAAATTCCGAACCACAAAGCTTTGAGTTCATATGACAAACCCCATAAGTCAAGTGCCATCACTGCAGGAAATATCACAGGAATGGTGAGCAAGAGCATTGACAACTCGTCCATGACACAACCCAACACAATGTATAAAATCAAAACGGCAGTGACGATGCCTAAAGGCGCAACAGGCAAACCAGATACCCAAGAGGCCACCATTTTGGGCATTTCTGTCAAAGCCAATGTGGCGTTCATCATGTCTGCGCCAAGAAAAATCAGAAAGACCATGGCGGTGGTTTCAGCGGTGCTCAACAAGGCATCTTGCATCCCGGATAATTTGAGATCTTTTTTGACGATACCCACCAACATGGTCAAGACTGCGCCAATACCCGCGCCCTCAGTGGGCGAGAAAAAGCCACCGTAAATGCCCCAAAAGACAATCACAAAGACGCCCACGATGGGCCATATGGCGATCAGTGCGGACCATTTTTCTGAACCGGCCAAGCTTGGACTCAGAGGGGCCATGTCGGGTCGAGATCTGGCATAAAGAAATATGACCAAGATGTATCCCAACATCGCCAAGATGCCCGGAATAATGGCGGCGGCAAACAACTTGGCAATGTTCTGCTCGGTCAATATGGCATACACCACCAAGGGTACCGAAGGTGGAATCAAAATACCCAGCGTGCCACCTGCGGCTAATGAGGCAGTCGACAAGCGGCCCTTGTAGCCATGCCGACGCATTTCAGGATAGGCAACTTGCGTGATGGTGGCCGATGTTGCAACAGAGGAGCCACAAACTGCACCAAATGCGCCAGCAGACAATACTGAAGCCATGGCCAAACCACCCCGCACATGCCCGACCAAAGCAGCCGCCGCTTTGAACAAGTCACGGCTCAGCCCACCTTGCGTCGCAAATTGTCCCATCAGTAAGAACAAGGGAATGACACTTAATTCATAAACCGTCAGCCGCGCCACTGCGCTGCCTTTGAGGAAGTTAAGTGTGGTGATGCCATCACTCATTAACCAATAACCGACCAAGCCCGGAATGAACATGGCCGCAGAGATGGGCACACGCAAAGCCATCAACAAAATCATGACCCCAAACATGGCCAAACCAATTTGGGGGGCCAACGAGTTCATGCTTTCACCTCGGATCCAAGTGTTGACCAACCGGAAAAGGCTTGCATCAAGGCCACCCATCCTGCCAATGCCAAACCGGGGGCCAAGCAGGCATAAGCCCACCACATGGGCAAGCTGATGATCATGGTGGTTTCGCCCGCCTCACGAACAGACAACGCACCCACACTGGTCCGCCAAGCCAACAGCCAATACAACACAATCAGCATCAGGTTTCCCATGGCATCCAAAGATTGTCTGGTTTTGTTGGAGGTCGACTGGGTGAAAAAATCAACAATGATGTTGGCCTTTTGCAACTGGCAATACGGCACACAAAGGGAGATGGCAAAAGCAATTCCCATTTGAGTCATTTCGACATCCCCTGGAATGGGTTGAGACCAACCGGCTCGCATGATCACACTCAAGGTGGTCAACAATCCTGTGATCAGTGCAACCGCTGCACCCACCACCGCAAAAACACGGCACACAGGGGCCAGCAGCAATGTCGAAAAGAGCATCAATATTCCAATTTAAATTAGCAGTTCTGCCCCTCAAAATCGAGGGGCAGACAGACGATCACTTGGTGTATTTTTTGATCAAGTCTTTGGTATCCTGCAACATTTGTTTGCCAGGCAAACCACGTTTGTCCATGTCAGCCACCCACTCTTCATAAAGGGGTGCTGAAGCTTGAATCCAGCGATCGGTTTCAGCGGCATCAATTTTGTTGAAGGTGTTACCCCGTGCAATTGCGGCATTGCGACCAGGTGCGGTAGCTTCGTCCCAATAACGTCCAATGGTCCGAGACAAAGCAGCACCACTGTGCTTGTCAATCACACTCTTCAGATCTGCTGGCAGACTGTCATACTTGGCTTGATTCATGGCCATCACAAAACCGGCCGTGAACATCGAAGGGCGACTCTGTTCAATTTCAGTGTGATATTTGCTAACCTCGTGCAGCTTGAAGGCGGGAATAATTTCCCAGGCTGTCATGAAGCCATCGATCGTACCTTTGGTCATGGCATCGGCCACTGCCGGAATAGGCATGCCCACGGGTGTTGCACCCAGCCTGGCCAACAACTTGGAAGACTGGCGGCTGGCCGCGCGGATCTTTAATCCCTTAAAGTCATTCAAATTTTTAATGGGTTTGCTCGAAGTACTTACAAAGCCTTCGTCATGCACCCAGGTTGCCAAGATCTTGGTGCCTGCAAACTCTTTGGTGGCGTACTTGTTATAAAAATCCCAAGCAGCGGCAGAAGCTGATTCGGCGGTGTTGGTCATGAAAGGCAGCTCCAATGCTTCCATGATGGGGAAGCGCCCAGGCGTGTAACCCGGCAGCGTCAACACCAAGTCGTCCACGCCGTCTTTCACTCGGTCAACCAATTGAGCTGGCGTGCCACCACCCGTCATGGCCGGCAAAATCTGGCAACGCATCCGGTTGTTAGAGTCTTTGGCAATGGCTTCACACCAAGGCACCACAACGCGTGAGTGCCCCATGGCCACGGTTGGCCAAATGTGATGCACTTTGAGAAGCACTTCCTGAGCTTGCGCTTGTGCTGTCGCTGCAAGGGCAAGCACAGCTGCACCTTGTATCAATCGTTTTTTAATAGTCATGGTTGTCTCCTGGTTGGTTGGTTAAAAAATTACAAAAAGGGGTGTTCAATTTATATGTCTAGCACTAAAGCAGCCGTCTGGCTGCGCGAGCAACAAATCATCATCTGGGTGTTGGCCGCCTGCTCTTCAGGGGTCAAAAACATATCCCAATGGTCGGGCTGTCCCGCCAAAACCTGGGTCAGACAAGTGCCGCAAACACCTTGCTCACATGCAAACGGGACGTCCACACCGGCATCACTTAGCACACGCAAAATGGACTGGTCTGCAGGCACTCGATACTTCTCGCCACGCTGTGCCAGATGCACTTCAAAGGCGCCGTCGGCAGCCAAAGGGGACTGGGTCAGATCATCATGGCTCATGCAGTGGTTCCGGTGATGATGCCTTCAGGCTCGTGATTGCTGTTGGCCTGTTCTTGCGCCAACATACGGTCAATGATTCGGCGTGATTGCACACCCCCCGAGTCGATGTTGAGCAGCAGTAATTTTCGGTCGGGCCATTTGCTGATGTTAGCCTGCTGCAATTGCAGCATCTGCATATCCTCGTTAAAAATCTTGCCCTGTCCCTCCCGAATTTTGACCGTGAGCTCTGCATCATCAGGTTTGAACTGACGCGCCATGCCCCAGTGGTACCAATGCGAAGTTTCCGTCTCGGGTGTAATGAAGTCCACCACCACGCTGTAGGCTTTGTGCTCAGGGGCGGCATCAAAACCACCCCGCCCTGCAAGTGCCACACCCACGTCAATCATGATGTGGGTAGGCGGCGTGAAACGGCAAATCTGCCAGCGGTCCACCCGAGCATTGGGGTCTAGACCATTGGCGCTCATCGCCATTTGCCAAAACGGTGGGGCCTGAATGCCCGCCATGTGGCGCTGCAA
>CAIMUZ010000031.1 GCA_903844775.1 uncultured Burkholderiales bacterium
GGCCATCGCGGCGAACGCGCTTGTCGGCCACAACAATGTTGAAAAATGGACGGGCTTTAGAACCGCCACGAGAAAGACGAATGACAACCATGATTTATCCTAGGGTGGTGTCGAGACAGCAAAAACTGCTGCCCCACAAATTCTTCCAGCGTTTGAGACACGCAACTGGCCACCCGGCCAGTGACACACTGAAAAGCTGCTGATTATAACCCGGAGTTTAGGAATGCCATTGATTCGACCCAGCCAAGCTGAAGATTTGACCGCTGTCACAGGCATCTACAAGCACCACGTCCTTCATGGCACCGGCACTTTTGAAATTGAGCCCCCCTCTCTGGCAGACATGGTCGCCAGACGGGACGATGTGCTGAGCAAAGGCTTGCCTTATTTGGTACTCGAAGAAAATGGGGAAATTCAAGGATTTGCCTACTGCAATTGGTTCAAACCTCGCCCTGCTTATCGATTTTCCGCCGAAGATTCCATTTATATGGCTTCAGAATCAGCTGGGAAAGGTTGGGGCCGACTGCTCTTGGCTGAGCTATGTCGATCCGCCGAGCAGGCCGGTATTCGGAAATTGATCGCCATCATTGGCGATTCGGCCAACACCAGGTCCATCGGTACTCACGCGTCAGTGGGCTTTACGCAAGTTGGACTGATCCGTGGCTGCGGCTGGAAATTTGATCGTTGGCTCGACATTGTGATGATGGAAAAGTCCTTGGGATACGGTCAAACCCGAAGTCCTGAATAATCGACACCATGAAAAACAAAACTTTTGCCGTATGGCTGACCTTTTTTGGCGGCCCCTTGGGCTTGCACCGCTTCTATTTAAACGGATTCACAGACAAACTTGGCTGGTTAATTCCCATTCCTACCGCGCTGGGTTGGTATGGCATCCAAAGGGCCCTTGAGTTTGGACAAGACGACGCCACGAGTTGGGCGTTAATTCCTCTGATTGGATTTACGCTTGCTGGCTGCGCTCTCAATGCCATCATCTACGGTCTCATGCCCTTAGAAAAATGGAATCAAAAGTTCAATCCAAGCACACCAGACACAGAGGTCTCAGGCGCCACCAATTGGGTGACCGTCTTTGGCATTGCAACCGCTTTGCTGCTGGGCACCACCGTCCTGATGGCCAGCATTGTGTTTAGTTTTCAACGCTACTTTGAACATCAAATAGAAGAGGCACGCGCAATCAGCCAAACGCCCAAGTAAAGCACTCTCTCAGGACTGCCCGTCGAAGATGGGTTCAGCAGATCTTGCGAATTGCTTGGTCACTCACAAAATTCAAGTCGGTTTCAAGCACTTTTTCTGGCGCCAATTCGCGCAATGGGTGCAAAACAAAAGCGCGTTCGTGCATTCTGGGATGCGGCACTTTCAAGAATTCACTGTCAATTCTGGCATCGCCGTAAATCAACATGTCCAAGTCGAGGGTACGAGGCGAATTGACATAGTGCCTCTCTCTGCCCGCCAGATTTTCAATCGTCTGGCAGGCTCGCAACAAATCAAATGCGTTCAAACGAGTTTGAAAATGAACAACGGCATTTACAAATTCAGGCCCCTCTGCTTCCACCGGCGCTGACTGGTAAAAAGAGGAGCAACTCAGCATCTGGGTTTGAGGCAAATTTGACAACGCCCTGATGGCGGCCTCGACTGTTTCTTGCGAATTGCCGAGGTTAGATCCCAAACCAACGAATACCGATACAAAGTCGCGCGGCAACATCAAACAGCACCCTCTTTTTCAATTGTGGCCGTCTGAATTGCCAGCTTGGGAGTCAGTTTTTGTCTCGCCAGCTTGAGTCGTTGGCTTGCGTTTTCTTGGGGCACGGCGAGCCTTGACAGAGCCGGCATGCGGCGCATTGGGTTTCTCTGATTTGGCTTGTTGAATCAAGTCCTCTCGCACCACATCGTCTGCGGTACTGAACTCCTGCCACCAATCGGCCAGCGTCAACTCGACTTCACCCACCTCAGCGCGAAGTCTTAAGAAATCAAAACCTGCACGGAAACGGGCCTGCTCCACCAAGCTAAAGGGTGTGCTGCCCACTCGTTTTTCAAAGCGGGGTTGCATCATCCAAATTTCACGCATGTCTGCGGCCAATTTTCCACGGCCTGAAACATCGCCAATGCGCGCATCGAACACCTCGTCAATAGCTTCTTGCAAAGCAGGAAAAGGTGGCACACGATTTGACAAGCGCTGCTCCCAACCCAAGCGAACATCAGCCCAAAGAACACAGGCCAATAAAAAGCTGGGTGCAACCGGTTTTTCCTCACCCACTCTGCGATCGGTGTCAATCAAGGCAGCTTTCACAAAGGGGGTGTCTACCCGCTCCACAACCACATCGAGCAGAGGATAAATACCCTTGTGCAAACCCAGTTGCTGAAGTTGAGCGACCGAAGCCAGTGCATGTCCGGTCTGTAAAAGTTTGAGCATTTCATCAAACAATCTGCTTTGCGGTACATCTGCCAACAAACGAAGCATGGTCGCTAAAGGCTTACCTGTTTTTGCTTCAAGATTGAATCCCAGCGGACTTAATTTGGCAGCAAATCGAACAGCGCGAATAATTCGAACGGGATCTTCCCGATACCGATCAACGGGGTCACCGATCATCCGAAGAATTTTTTTCTTGGCATCTTGCATGCCACCGTGATAGTCCACCAAATACTGAGACTCTGGGTCGTAATACATTGCATTGACTGTGAAATCGCGCCGCGTCGCATCCTCGTCTTGTGGACCCCAAACGTTGTCTCGCAAAACACGACCGCTTGAATCCACCGCATGCGTCATGCCAGCCAAATCAGATTTACTTGTTTTTTCGTTACCGCTGACCTGCTCTGCCGCTCGATTGTCCAGGTGAGCCCTGAAAGTTGAAACCTCAATGACTTCATGTTCTCGCCCGCGACCGTAAACCACATGAACAATTCGAAAGCGACGCCCAATGATGAAGGCTCGCCTGAAGAGGCTTTTAACTTCTTCGGGTGTGGCGTCTGTTGCAACATCAAAGTCTTTAGGCCTCAGCCCAAGCAATAAATCACGAACAGCGCCGCCCACAACATAGGCCTCGTAACCCGCATCTTGCAAGGTTCGAACCACGTTCAAGGCTCGATCGTCGACCAAGGAAGGGTCAATGCCGTGAACAGCAGGTGGGATTTCTACTCTTTTGCCGAAGTAGGTGGTTAGGGTCGCCGTTTGCGGCTTACCCAGAATTTTTTGGATGAATTTTTTGATCATTTGAAGAGCTCTAGTATGCGCCAGCCTCGATCGGTCGCAATTTGACGCAATCGCGCATCAGGGTTGGTTGCTACCGGTGTCTGCGCTTTCTCAAGCAATGGCAAATCATTCACCGAATCGGAATAAAAAGTAATGTTCACATCTTGCCAAGCGAGATGACGCGCCGCCAACCACTCTGCCACCCGTTTAACTTTGCCATCTTTGAAAGAGGGCGTACCGCTGATTTCGCCGGTGATCCAACCCTTTGCATCTCGCGCCAAGGCCACCGCAATGAGGTCCGTCACACCAAAGGCATCGGCAATGGGTCGCGTGACAAACTCATTGGTGGCGGTGACGATCATGACATGGTCACCCGCCTCTTGATGGCGCCTGACAAGCTCAAGGGCTTCAGGCCGAACCTTGGGAAGCACCACCTCTTGCATGAATTGTCGATGCGCATTGTCAGCTGCCTCAGCCCCGCGCAAACGGACCGCTTCCGTGGCAAATCGCACGTAATCGTGAATGTCCAAAACGCCTGCTTGGTAATCGGCAAAGAACTGATCATTTTTCGCCTTAAAGACCACCGGATCCGTCCAACCAATTTGTAAACTGAACTCACCCCAGGAATAGTCTGAATCAATTGGCAGCAAGGTGTGATCCAAATCAAACAGCGCCAAATTCATGAGTTCTCCAACATCGACTTAATCAAAGGAATGGTGATCGCGCGTTGTGCTTGCAATGCATATTGATCCAGGTGATCCAATAAGGTCATCAAACTACCGAGGTCTCTTGAAAATCGCGTCAGCATGTAGCTCATGACTTCGTCGCTGAGATGCAGCCCACGAGAATCAGCTTCCTGCCTGAGCACTGAACGCCGCTCAGGTTCGCTCAATACCTGAAGCGCATAAACATGCCCCCAACCCAAACGCGATCGCAGATCGTCGCGCAATTTCAAATCGGCAGGAGGGACGCTACCGGCGGCCAATACCCAACGAGGATGGCCTGACTTTGGCGTCAATGCATTAACGAACCAATTGAATGCAGCCTGTTGTTGGGTGAGGTTGTACAAATGAACATCGTCCATGAGCACAGCCACCCAAGACTCATCAAAATTCAGTTGGTCTTGTTTATCTGCATCCATCCAACCGACAGACAGGCCTTGATCTTTGAATGACAAATAAACAGCCTTCAGAAGGTGCGTCTTGCCTGAGCCACTTTCTCCCCACAAGTAGGAGGGGACCGGGCTGGGCATGCTACTGGAGGTCCATAGCTTCAAATGTTGGTGAGCCGCCTTGTTGGGGCCTGCAAAAAAACTGTCCAAACTGGGCAGCGAGTGCAGGCCGATGTCTAAGGCCATTTGCTTCATGCGCTGGGCCCTTGGTAGAGCTTGCTGTTGAAATACTGCGAGCGCATGCGGCGCAGGGCCACCAACAAGACGGCACTTGCTGGCAAGGCTATCAAGACACCCACAAAACCAAACAACTGGCCCAAGGCCAAGAGCGCAAAAATAACGGCCAATGGGTGCAATCCAATTCGCTCGCCCACCCATTTAGGCGTCAGCCAAAATCCTTCGATCAGCTGACCTGCGCCAAAAACCACAGCCACCATCACAACCGCCTTGAGTGATGCAAACTGAAGCAGTCCCGCCAACAATGCCAGCATGAGACCTAAACCAAAACCAAGATAAGGAACGCAAACAGCCAATCCTGTGAAGATACCAATCGGCAACGCAAGGTCCAGTCCAAACAACATCAAGCCAAGGGCATAAAAAATAGACAGGGCCAACATCACCAATATTTGACCCCTTAAGTACTGGCCCAATACGGCATCGCATTCCTGGATGAAGCTGTCGTATGCAGGTCGCCAGTGCGGTGGGACCCAGGCCACCACTTGCGCCACCCAGCGCTCCCATTCGCTGAGCAAATAAAACAAAACCACGGGAATCAAAATCACATTGCCCAAGGCAGCCAGCGCAAAATTTCCGCCTAACTTCAAAGAGGCAATCAGAGGGTCCATCCAATCATCGCGGTTGCTGCTGAGGTACTTGATGAGCTGCGCTTTCAGACTTCCCACATCGATCGTCAAATTCCAACCATACTGGGCCAATAAGGGGTTGAGTTTGAGGGCCAATTGATCGAGCAGTGTGGGCAGTTGTTGTTGCAGCAAAGGTATTTCTTTGGTGAGAATCGGCACCAACAACAACAAAACACCCACCACCAAAAGCAAAGCAAAGATCTCAACGAGCAGCACACAGACAAGCTTGGGCAGGAAAGGGAGCCCTTGTTGCAGCCGAATGACGGCGGGGTGCAGCGCATAAGCCAAAACAGCAGCCACCGCGAAAGGGACCAAGACAGGTCCGAGGACCCACAAAAGCAAAGCCACCAAAATAGCAACACCCATCCAGAGGGCCAGGCTTTTGGAGGATGGGGTCATAAGCATGTGAGCAGTTTGAGGTTAAAGATATTGAAAAGAAGCCGCCAAGCACAACAGCTGATTGGTCTTCAGCACCTAAAATAGAGCCTGATTTTAGTCCTCCCGACCTCCGTCCTACCAATTTCCCCTTAATTCTCATGAGCTCAACCCCTCTTTCTTACAAAGACGCCGGCGTCGACATCATCGCGGGCGACGCTTTGGTCGAACGCATCAAACCTTTGGCCAAAAAAACCATGCGCGAAGGGGTCTTGGCTGGAATTGGCGGCTTCGGTGCGCTTTTTGAAGTTCCCAAACGCTACAAGGAGCCTGTGCTTGTCTCTGGAACCGATGGCGTTGGCACCAAACTCAAGCTTGCATTTGAATGGAACATGCATGACACCGTCGGTATCGATTTGGTGGCCATGAGTGTCAACGACGTATTGGTTCAAGGCGCTGAGCCCTTATTCTTCCTCGATTATTTTGCTTGTGGCAAGCTGGATGTTGATACCGCGGCGGCGGTGGTGGGAGGTATTGCCAACGGTTGTGAGATGTCGGGTTGTGCCTTGATTGGCGGCGAAACAGCTGAAATGCCAGGCATGTACCCTGCTGGCGAGTATGACCTTGCGGGTTTTGCCGTTGGCGCTGTTGAAAAATCAAAAATCTTGACGGGTCAAAATGTGAGGCCTGGCGATGTTGTTTTGGGCTTGGGCTCCAGTGGCGCTCACTCAAACGGCTTCAGTTTGGTTCGAAAATGCATTGAACGCGCCGCACCAAACTTGCCTCAGACCTTAGATGGGCAAAGCTTTAAACAAGCCATCATGGCCCCTACTCGCTTGTACGTTAAATCTGTATTGCACGCCCTGTCGGTGCACCCCATCAAAGCCTTGGCTCACATCACTGGCGGTGGCCTGTTAGAAAACATTCCTCGCGTTTTGCCAGAAGGGACTGCGGCGCATCTCCAAAAAGGCAGCTGGCCCCAATCTGAACTCTTTGCATGGCTTCAAAAAACTGCAGGCATCGATGACATCGAAATGAACCGCACTTTCAACAACGGCATTGGCATGGTGGTCGTGATCGATTCATCCCATGCTGCAGCTTGTGCTGAAACTTTGCGTCAATCGGGCGAGAAGGTTTATGAAATCGGCGTGATCGCTGCGCAAGGTAGCGGTGCACAAGTGGAAGTGCGCTAACTGAGCCTCACTGCGTCCAAGCACGCGCCTACCAGCGCCCTTTCGATGCGCAATTACTGAATCTTGTCCAGTCTTTTTTGAATCTCTGGCACATCGCTGGCATCGGGTGCAAATGACACATAGTGAGACAAGTCTTCACGGGCACGTGCAGTCTCACCCATTTCAAACAATGCCAATCCTCTATCGCGCTTCTCATGAACAGCGTTCGGATTCAAAACAATCAGTCGGTCTAGGACACCGACCAAGCGCGGCCAATCTTGCTGGCTGTTGAAGATCTCTTTCAAATTTCGAAGCATGCGATTCAAGATGTCCCGCGGGGGTGCGGGTTGTAAAAACAAACCCAACGGGGTGTCCATGTCGCCAGAATCGCCAAGATGGGGACGAAACAAATCCAATCGTTCTGCCAAGTTGTCCAGACCCAATGAATCGCCTGTGAGGGGGTCCAAAACAACCAAGCCCTCAGGCAGCGTGATTTTGACTAAAAAGTGCCCAGGGAAAGAGACGCCCTCAGCTTTGAGATCGATCGCCTGCGCCAGCTCCAACCAAATGACAGCAAGTGAAATGGGAATACCGCGACGTGATCGGAGGACCTCATTCAAATAACTATTTTCTGGGGCATAAAAATTATTGGCATTGCCTGCAAAGCCAAGGTCTTGATAAAAAAATCGGTTCAGCGCCGATAACTTGTCGATAGGTTCAGCATCTGATTTCACCCGCCGCTGCAGTCTTACCAACAGCGCATCACACGTGGCCAATACTTCTTGAACGTCAAGGCTTGGCTCTTCATCTTGGGCAATGCATGCGGCAGCCTCGAACAACGGAAGCTCCGCATCAGAGCCCACCAAGCTTTTGAAATAGCTCAAGGGTGTGACAGCGTCAATGGAAAAGTTCATGGTCACCTCGAAGCACTCATCGGCGCACAAATGTTTGCCATCGCAAACCGAATAATCTGAGACACCCAAAATAAATGACGCCTGAAGCGGCAAGAACCAGGGTCATGGTGCCCAATCGCAAGCCCACTTGATGTCGCATGCCCAACCAATCAAAGTGCGATGCGACATGGTATAAAAATGCTGTCAGCAGTGCCGTTGCGATCATGACCTTCAAACCAAACAACAGCCATCCAGGCAGTGGCTTAAAGCTGCCTTTGCGCAACAAGCCCACGAGCAGCCAGGCCGCATTCAGCAAGGCGCCTAAACCAATCGACCAGGCCAAACCAGCATGGGCCATGTAGGGCACCAACACAACATTCATTAACTGAGTGAAGCACAAAACAATGACTGCAATTTTGACGGGTGTTTTGATATCCTGACTTGCGTAATAACCAGGTGCCAAAACTTTAATGGCCACCAAACCCAGCAGCCCCACCCCGTATCCGCTCAGTGCCAATGTTGTTTGCTGAACATCTTTGTCCGTGAAAGCCCCATAGTGATAGAGAACCGACACCAATGGCTGAGAAAAAATCAAAAGCGCAGCAGCGCAGGGCAGCGCTAACAAAACAACCAAACGCAAGCCCCAATCCAACATGGCCGAATATTCTGCTTGATCACCTTTGGCCCTTGCAGCAGCCAATTGCGGCATCAGCACGGCACCCAATGCAACCCCCAAAATGGCCGTTGGAAATTCCATCAAGCGATCTGCGTAGGTGAGCCAACTCACACTGCCAGGCGCCAAATGCGATGCAATTTGGGTATTGATCAACAAAGAAATTTGCGCCACACCCACGCCCAATAATGCGGGCAGCATCAAACTGGCAATTTGCCTTGAGGCGGGGTCACTGGCGGCATTTTTGACGGCCTTCCAGCTCACCCCCAATTGCGGCAGCAAGCCCAGTTTTTTCAAGGCAGGAATTTGGAGGGTCAATTGCAACACCCCACCCAACATCACGCCCACTGGCAATGCATAGATGGCCTCATAGCCTTTCGACTTGAGCCATGGCGCCAAGAGCCAGGCGGCAACAATCATGGACACATTCAACAAGACGGGCGTCGCTGCCGGAATTGCAAAGCGCTTCCATGTGTTCAAGATACCGGCTGACAAGGCCACCATCGACATGAATCCAATGTAGGGGAACATCCACCGCGTCATGTTCACGGCAGCCAAATAAGATTCCGGCTGTTGCTGCAATCCACTCGCCATGACCCACACCAGCCAAGGCGCCGCCAGGACACCCATCAGACTCAACACCAACAGCGACCAGGCCAGCAGGGTGGCCACATGGTCAATGACCTGGCGGGTGGCCTCCTCGCCATTTTGGGCCTTGCTGGCGGCCAAAACGGGCACAAAAGCTTGGCTGAAAGCACCTTCTGCAAACAGCCTTCTGAATAAATTTGGTATACGAAAGGCCACATTAAAGGCATCCGTCAATGCGCTGGCACCAAAGGCTGACGCAATGAGCAGCTCCCGGACCAGCCCCGTGATGCGGGAAGCAAAGGTCCAAAGAGAAACTGTTGAGGCGGATTTAAGTAGGCTCACTACGAGAGTGTAGCGACTCCCCAAGGGCTGTGTCAGACCCCTCGACGAACCCTGTTTTTGACTGATACAATAGTCGGCTTTGCTGACAACATCCTCAGACAATTAGGACACTTAAAATGGCTTCTGCAAAACCCAAGAAAAAAAACCCCCGCCTGGCATCAGGCCGCAAACGCGCACGTCAAGACGTGAAACTGAACGCAGCGAACACATCACTGCGCTCCAAATACCGCACCGCCGTAAAGAACGTTGAAAAAGCTGTTCTGGCTGGTGATAAAACCAAAGCAACAGAACTGTTTGCAAAAATGCAAGCCGTTGTGGACACCATTGCCGACAAAGGCATCTTCCACAAGAACAAAGCAGCTCGCGATAAGAGCCGCTTGTCGACCAAGGTGAAAACCTTGGCCCTCGCCGCCTGATCAATTGATCACCAGCCCGGCACCCAATAGGGTTGCCGCCGTTTGAAACGGGTGCGCTGTCAGCAAAGAAAAAGCAAAAAGCCGTCGCAAGACGGCTTTTTTGTGGGCGCTTTATTTGGAGGGGGTGGGCAAAAGACAGGCCTCAGAAAGTTGCAAGTTGTTGTCTTTGGCAAAGTTCATCAGAAAGTCCCAGGCCATGGGCTCATAGCTGCGCAAGTCGGTATGGACCACCACACACTTCACTCCACCCAGAGTTTGCGGGATGCACCATGGGGAATAACTTAAATGGCTGCCGGGTGTGGCGCCCCCTGGCCTGAATTGCCCCATCACGCCGGCCAATCTTTCAGCCCAATCGCTGGGTCTGAAGGTGCGCCCATCCAAGGTAATACCTTGAATCAGAACTTCTTGGGCGTTATTTGAAACCATCGATCAGAGGTTAAAGAAATGTGTGGGCAGACAAGAGGGATCGCCGCTATGCTGCATTGCACAAGAATTGTATCTTATAGAAGAGTTGGCGCCTGAATTCTGGCCCTAAAATCTCTCCTCAGCGGCCCTTTCGTTGGGCCGATTTCTTTTGACAGGAGCACTCAGCATGTCCGCTTTCATTGAAGCCACTTCGCCGCACACCATGAACACTTATGGCCGATTGCCAATCGCCATGAGCCACGGTCAAGGTTGCCGCCTGTGGGACGTCAATGGCAAGGTGTATTTGGACGCACTGGGCGGGATAGCTGTCAATACGCTGGGACACAATCACCCAGAGTTGGTGCCTGCGCTTCAAGATCAAGTCAGCAAAATCATTCACAGCTGCAACTACTACCATGTGCCCAATCAAGAAAAATTGGCCGCTAAGTTGGTTGAGTTGTCTGGCATGACCAATGTATTTTTTTGCTCGACAGGCTTAGAGGCCAATGAAGCTGCCATCAAGTTAGCCCGAAAGTTCGGCCATGACAAGGGCGTCGAGAATCCGGTCATCGTGGTGTATGAAAAAGCTTTTCATGGCCGCAGCATTGCCACCTTGAGTGCCACAGGCAATACCAAAATTCAACAAGGTTTTGGACCCTTGGTTGAGGGCTTCTTGCGCGTTCCCTTGAATGACATTGCGGCTTTGAAAAAGGCCACCGAAAACAACCCCAATGTGGTGGCTGTTTTTTTTGAAACCATCCAAGGCGAAGGCGGCGTGAACCCCATGCACATGGACTATCTGCGCGATGTGCGTGCGCTTTGCGACGCCAAAGATTGGCTGATGATGATCGACGAAGTTCAATGTGGCATGGGTCGCACTGGCAAGTGGTTTGCGCATCAATGGTCTGGTATCAAAGCGGACGTGATGCCGTTGGCCAAAGGCTTAGGCTCGGGCGTCCCCATTGCAGCAGTCGTGGCAGGCCCCAAAGCCGCCCATATATTTCAGCCTGGCAATCATGGCACCACGTTTGGCGGCAATCCATTGGCCATGCGGGCTGGCATCGAAACCATTCGCATCATGGAAAAAGAGGGCCTGCTTGAAAATTCGGCGCGCGTGGGCGCACATCTCAAAGCACGCTTAGAAAAAGACCTTTTAGGCTTACAAGGCGTGAAAGAAATTCGTGGACAAGGCCTCATGCTAGGGATCGAGCTGGACAAAGCGTGCGGTATTCTGACTCAGCGTGCAGCCGATGCAGGTCTTCTGATCAGCGTGACAGCTGACAGTGTCATTCGTTTGGTGCCACCCCTCATCATGACGGAAGCTGAAGCCGATGAAGTGGCAGATATTTTGCTGCCCTTGATTCATACATTTCTATCGGAAACAACATGACGGCCACTCAAGCCCCTGCAGCGAAACTTCGGCATTACCTGCAGTTCACAGATTTAACGGCCGATGAATACGCCCATATTTTCAGCCGTGCGTCCTTGATCAAAGCCAAGTTCAAGGCCTACGAAAAATATCAGCCGCTGGCCGATCGCACGCTGGCCATGATTTTCGAAAAAGCTTCAACCCGAACGCGTGTGAGTTTTGAAGCCGGCATGTACCAACTGGGGGGCTCTGTGGTTCACCTCACTACGGGCGACAGCCAGCTGGGACGCGCTGAACCCATTGAAGACAGTGCCCGCGTCATCAGCCGCATGGTCGACTTGGTGATGATTCGCACTTATGGCCAAGACAAAATTGAAAAGTTTGCAGCGCACTCACGCGTGCCTGTGATCAATGGCCTGACCAACGAGTATCACCCCTGCCAAATTCTGGCCGACATCTTTACTTTCATAGAACATCGCGGCGCCATTCAGGGCAAGACTGTGGCGTGGGTGGGTGATGGCAACAACATGGCCAACACCTGGCTTCAAGCTGCCGACTTGCTGGGCTTCAAAGTCAACCTGAGTACGCCCAGTGGCTATGAAGTGGACCCTGCCGTGGTGGGTGTCCGAAGCGCAGCCAGCACGCAGTTTTTCAAGGACCCTATGGAGGCCTGCAAAGGTGCCGATTTGGTCACCACCGACGTCTGGACCAGCATGGGCTACGAAGCTGAAAACGAGGCGCGCAAAAAGGCCTTTGCAGATTGGTGCGTTGATGAAGACATGATGAAAGTGGCCAAACCTGACGCTCTCTTTATGCACTGCCTGCCCGCACACCGTGGCGAAGAAGTTAGCGCAGAGGTCATCGATGGCCCGCAATCCGTGGTTTGGGACGAAGCTGAAAACCGCATGCACGTTCAAAAAGCGCTGATGGCTTTTTTACTGCTTGGCAAAGCCTGAGCGGAGCACGCTCCCTGGCTCAAGGACCTTGATAAAGCCAAGGGACATCCATCAAGGACTCACCCATTGTCCGCATGGCCCAGTCACGGCCCCAGCGAAGAGGGCCTTGAAGATGAAAAATTTGGCCATTGCGGATTGAGCGCTGTTGAACCCTGGCGTTTCTAGCCCAGCGCGCTTTGGCATACAACTGCCAACGAAGCGGCACCGATAAATCAAAACGCGCCCAACAGGCCGCCAACTCTGCCGCATCCTCAATCGCCATGCCTGCGCCTTGCGCCAAGAAGGGCCTCATGGGGTGCGCAGCGTCACCCAAGAGTGCGATTCTGCCTTTTGCCATTTCTTCAGGACCGCTGACTGGCGGCCGATCGCACAAAGGCCACATTCGCCAGGCCTTGACAGCCGCTAAGACGTCTTTCAAATCCGCATGGATATGGCCCAAGGCCACCTCTAAATCGCGTTTGTTGGCCGCATGATCCCAATCTTCAAGTTCCTGGGGGGGGCTGCCCTGAACGATCACCACCAAATTCAGAAAATCACCTTGTCTAACGGGATACAAGACCACATGAACGCGAGGTCCCACCCAAACAGTGACATCCTGAGTGCGCAATTTTTCAGGCAAGGTCTGAACATCCAACAAGGCCCTGTAGGCCAGCAGGCCCGAGACTCTGGGCGGCATTTTGGGCACGACATACTGCCGTGTGGCACTCCACAAACCGTCTGCACCCACCAAGGATTCTGAAGTTAAAGTTTCACCAGAACCCTGTGGCAGTCCACGGCCACTGACTGTGATACTTTGGTCATCTTCGCGCTTCAAATCAATTTCGCAGTTGAGCGTGAGCTCGGCCGCGCCAGAACTCACCACTTTCTTCAAAAGCACCCGATGCAGGTCTGCACGATGAACCGTGACGTAAGGCGCACCATAATGATCGAGACTTCGTTGCCCCAATCGAAGTTTCCCCAAAAACTGTCCGGAATGAATGTCCCTCGCTTGCAATTTTTGGGGGTGACAAACAAGTGCCTGAAGATCCTTCTCTAGGCCCCAGCCAAACAGGGTTCCCGTGACGTTAGGGCCCATTTGAATGCCTGCCCCCACCTCACTGAAAAAGGGGGCGCGCTCAATCAAGTGCGGCTGCGCACCTTTAGCAGCACAAGCCAAGGCAGCAGCCAATCCGCCAATTCCGCCACCCACAATCAACATTGAGTTTTTCACAGCGTTCATTTTGCAACGATCCATGTCGTCTCAACATAAGATGCAACAAAAAAGCCCAAAAGACTTCAATCTTTTGGGCTTCTCAGGCTGAGGCTTGAAGTCAGTTAGGCAGCTACGCCTTTTGCAACTTCAGCATATTCTTCGATCTTGTCGAAGTTCATGTACTTGTAAATCTGACTGCCGTCTTTGTTGATTTCAGTCATGCTGGCTTGATACTCTTCCACAGAAGGAATGTGTCCCAATTTGGAGCTGATGGCCGCGACTTCCGCAGAAGCCAAATACACATTGGCGTTTTTGCCCAAGCGATTGGGGAAATTACGTGTTGAAGTAGAAACCACCGTAGCGCCCTCCCGAACTTGAGCCTGGTTACCCATGCACAAAGAGCAGCCCGGCATTTCGGTGCGCGCGCCAGCGGCACCGAAAACGCCGTAATGACCTTCTTTGGTTAACTCGGCAGCGTCCATTTTGGTGGGTGGGGCCACCCACAACTTCACAGGAATATCGCGGCGACCTTCGAGTAACTTAGAAGCGGCACGGAAGTGACCAATGTTGGTCATGCAAGAACCAATGAAAACTTCATCAATCTTCGTGCCAGCCACTTGAGACAACAATTGGGCATCATCTGGGTCATTAGGGCAGCACAAAACAGGTTCTTTGAGCTGGTCCATGTCGATCTCGAGCACGTGTGCGTATTCTGCATTGGCGTCGGCTTCAAGCAAGTTGGGCTTGGCCAACCAAGCTTGAACGGCTTTGATGCGACGCTCCAGTGCGCGCTTGTCGTTGTAGCCCTGCGCAATCATGTTTTTCATCAACACGATATTGGAATTCAAGTACTCCTTGACGGGCTCAGGGTTGAGCTTGACCGTGCAACCTGCGGCAGAACGCTCAGCAGAAGCATCTGACAATTCAAAGGCTTGCTCTACCTTCAAATCTGGCAAGCCTTCAATTTCTAAGATACGACCAGAGAACTCATTGATTTTGCCGGACTTGGCAACGGTCAACAATCCCGCCTGGATGGCGTAATAAGGAATGGCGTGCACCAAGTCACGCAAGGTGATACCCGGCTGCATCTTGCCTTTGAAGCGAACCAAGATGGACTCAGGCATGTCCAAAGGCATCACGCCCGTAGCGGCACCGAAAGCCACCAAGCCAGAGCCAGCGGGAAATGAAATACCAATGGGGAAACGTGTGTGGGAATCACCACCCGTGCCCACCGTGTCAGGTAACAACAGGCGGTTCAGCCAACTGTGAATCACACCATCGCCAGGGTTCAAGGCAACGCCACCCCGATTGCTAATGAAGGCTGGCAACTCGTGGTGCATTTTCACGTCCACTTTTTTGGGATAAGCGGCGGTGTGGCAGAAAGATTGCATCACCATGTCTGCCGAGAAACCCAAGCAGGCCAGGTCTTTCAGCTCGTCACGTGTCATTGGACCCGTGGTGTCTTGTGAACCCACTGTGGTCATCTTGGGCTCACAGTAAACACCTGGACGAACGCCCTGACCTTCTGGCAAACCGCATGCTCGGCCCACCATTTTTTGCGCCAATGTGAAACCGGCTTTGGTGCTGGCAGGTACGTTGGGCAAACGGAACAAGGTGGAGGTAGGCAAGCCCAAGAAATCGCGAGCTTTGGCTGTCAATGAACGACCAATGATCAAGTTGATTCGGCCACCGGCGCGAACTTCATCAAACAACACTTCGCTTTTGAGCTGGAAGCTGGCGATGGTTTCCCCGTTTTTCACAATCTTGCCGTCATAAGGCAAGACGTCATTCACATCGCCCATTTCCAATTTGGAAACATCGACCTCAATCGGCAATGCGCCAGAGTCTTCCTGCGTATTGAAGAAGATAGGCGCAATTTTCCCGCCCAATGTCACGCCACCAAAGCGCTTGTTTGGCACAAAAGGAATGTCTTCGCCAAAGCCCCAGATGATGCTGTTGGTGGCAGATTTGCGTGATGAACCCGTACCGACCACATCACCCACATAGGCAACCAAGTGACCTTTTTTCTTCAAAGTTTCAATGAATGCCATCGGGCCACGCTTGCCATCTTCTTCGGGTTTGAAGGCAGCATCAGGGCGTGTGTTTTTCAACATGGCCAAGTAGTGCAATGGAATGTCTGGGCGGCTCCATGCATCGGGTGCGGGTGACAAATCGTCTGTGTTGGTTTCACCAGGCACTTTGAAAACAGAGATGGTAATTTTCTTGGCCACTTCGGGGCGTGTCGTGAACCATTCGGCATCTGCCCAGCTCTTCATCACAGCATTGGCGTTGGCATTGCCTGATTTGGTCTTCTCAGCGACATCATGGAAGAAGTCAAACATCAGCAATGTTTTCTTCAAAGCTTCAGCAGAAACAGCACCAACTTCTTTGTCATCGAGCAAATCGATCAATGGCTTGACGTTGTAGCCACCGACCATGGTGCCCAACAATTCTGTGGCTTTGGCTTTGCTGATCAAGGTCACTTTGACATCGCCATGCGCAACGGCCGATAAAAAAGAGGCCTTCACTTTGGCCGCATCGTCCACGCCTGGCGGCACGCGATGAGTGAGCAAGTCCAATAGAAAGGCATCTTCGCCTTGGGGCGGGTTTTTGATGAGCTCAATTAACTCAGCAGTTTGTAGGGCGTCCAAAGGCAGTGCGGGAATTCCCAGCGCTGCGCGTTCGGCGGTGTGTTCACGATAGGCTTTCAACATGATTTTCTCCTGTCTAACTTCATCAATTAAAAATTTCAAAAAAACATCAACGCTGATTGGATGAAGCACCATTGCTCACATCGATCAAGGCTGGCGGTGGATTTATTTTCATTTCTTTGGCAACGGCAACTTGGTCAGGGTGTGCACACTCATCGGCCAAGCGTCGCCCCTTTTTTTGGTCCATGAGCATGGATTTGTTGGCAAGTTGCAGCCAAACCGCGCCCGCTTTTTCATCTTCCAAACGAATGGCACCTGTGCTGGTCGTCACTGGACGCATGCGATATTTATAGCCTTGTCCCTGCAAATTAAAGTAGCCAGGTGCGTGTTGGTCTGCCGAAATGTGAACAGAGGCGCCCAACTCGCAAGGCATGCGGCCAACATGCACCTTCTCGGCGATGCTGATTTCATGAGGCGCCAAAGCAGGTTCTACAGGTCGCTTTTGTGCGGAATTTTTTGAGGCTTCGTTCTTTTTGACAGGAGTGCTTGTCTGCGCATGCGCTGCAACAAATCCAAATGCTGTGAATAAAATCATCGCAGGTCTTACGAATATTTTCATGGCGCGCATGCCAGGTCAACAAAATAGCCTTGCACAGCTTGAGGCAGTGCACGTCCCGTTTGATGCGCACGTTCTAAAACCTGCCAAAAAAATCTGTAACTGGCACGGTCATGCAGTTGTCCCTTGTAACTCACAGGCGCCCATTCGGCATCTCGCGCAGATTCAATCAAATTGGCAGCCAGTTCAATTTCATCGGCAGTGGGCGCCATGGCTTCAACCACCGGCCGAATTTGACTTGGATGAATGCTCCACATTCGAGTGAAACCCAATTCTCTCGAGGCTTTGGTTGCGGCCACTTTGATGGCTTGTAAATCGCTAAACTCTGTCACCACACAGTGCGATGGCACCTTTCCGTGCGCATGACACGCACTGGCTATTTCTAATTTGGCACGCAACACCAAGGGGTGGGTGAACTGGCCTTGAAGTCCCATACCACTGGAAGGAATGGCACCGCCATGGGCCGATACAAAATCCATCAACCCAAAGCTGATCGACTGAACACGTGGATGAGATGCAATTTCAAATGCCTGATGAACCGCTGCGGGCGATTCAACCAAAACATGAACAGGTAAATTGGAAGCGCCCACTTGATTCAAAGCATTGACAGCGGTTTGCACGTCTGCAATAGATTCAACTTTCGGCACCATCAGGTGCCTCAACTTTGAATGGGAAGTACGCGCAATGATTTCAATGTCATTTTCAAACGATGCGTGATCTACTGGGTGCACACGCACCGCAACGCGCGAATCAAGGGCGGCACTCATCGCAATTTCTCTGACCAAATGCGCATGTTCAATTTCACCGCCTACAGGTGCGCCATCTTCACAGTCTAAGGTGACATCGAAAACGCAGGCACCGAACTCTTGGGTCATCTCGGCTTGCAGCTGCAAGCTTTTACGCATCCGGACTTCGACACCACTGTAGTGATCACACACAGGCAACACCGTGCCTGCAGCTTGTGATCCCAACAGGATGTCGCGCGGGTGTTTCACAGCTGTTAAAGTCGGTTAGACCAAGTGAGCCACGCCGGCTTGCTCGTCTGTCAACTCTTTCAAAGTCTTGTCAATGCAAGCTTGGCTGAATGCGTCGATTTCCAAGCCTTCGACAACTTTGTATTCGCCATTGGCACATGTGACAGGAAATCCGAACATGACATCTTTGGGAATACCGTACCAACCTTGTGAAGGAATACCCATCGTGACCCAATGACCGTTGGTGCCCAAGGCCCAATCGCGCATGTGGTCAATGGCCGCGTTGGCTGCAGAAGCGGCAGACGACAAACCCCGGGCTTCAATGATGGCTGCACCGCGCTTGCCCACTGTGGGCAAGAACAC
>CAIMUZ010000032.1 GCA_903844775.1 uncultured Burkholderiales bacterium
ATATGAGTGGACTGAAATGTTAGACAGATTGCCCAATGTGTTGGGCTTGTACAGAAAGTCTGAGGCCGATAAACGGGCCAAAGAATTAGAACAAGAACAAGGCGCCTTGCCTAAAAACTAGTCTTTGCCCCATCAATCCTTGATGTACATCAAGGATTGATGCTGTCTCCAGCGCCTTTGACGAGGCGCTGCGAAGCAAAATTGGCGCATGCGCCTGAGCTTCAAACCTGCACACTCCATTATCTTGTTGGCTGGCATCACTGTGTGTGTGGTGTTGTTGGCTGTGCTTTTGTTGCTTCGCGATTTGCGCGTCCGCGAATTGGAAAGATCTCGACTTGAAACCCAGGGGCTGACTCAACTGTTCATGCGGCAGACGGAGCAGAGCCTTGAGTCTGCAGATATGGTCTTGCAAGGCGTGCAAGAGCGGCTTCAAACGACCTATGGTCGGCAATTTGCACTGGACAGCGAGCAAATTCACCTGTTACTGAACACGCGAGCGCAATTCTTAAAGGCTGCCGGTACCTTGCTGCTGGTTGATCAGCGCGGCAATGTGGTCAACAGCTCCGTGAATGCGTCAGAGTTGGGCACCAATGTGGCCCATCAGAATTTTTTCAAGGTCTTGCAAGACACAGACGCTGGCCTCTTGATTGATCGCCCCAGTAAAACGCAACAGAAGGACGTGTGGACGCTCAACTTGGTGCGGCGATTAAATGGATCCAAGAACGAGTTTGGCGGTGTGGTTGTGGTGACTTTGCAAATCGCCAATTTGGAACAACTTTTCAGTCATGTGAAGCTTGAATATGACCGGCCCATTTCCATTTACATGGCGGACGGTAGCTTGGTGGCAAGTTCACCGCACAGAGAAAATTTAATGGGCGCGCTGACCCCTGAGTTGAGCCGAGAAACGCTTCCTCAAATTGGTGGTGAATCAAGAATGATCCACCATCGCAGTGGAGATGGTGCAGTCACTGTATTTTCTTTAGGACGGTTGAAGAGCTTTCCGTTTTTAGTCAGTGTCATGAACGATGAAGAAATGGCTTTGGCATCGTGGCGCGAAACTTCTGTGCCAATAGCCTTGGGCGCGGTCCTCATGTTGATTGCCATCGTTTCAGTCGCTGGATTTTTAATGCGAGAAATTGAACGCGAAGAAAAGATGGCCTTGGCCCTGAATGAGGCGCATGTGCGCTATCACCACACGGTTGAATCGGTCATGGATGCCATTGTGGGGATTGATGAAAACCAACTGGTTCAGTTGTTCAACCCGGCTGCTGAAAGCATGTTTCAAATGAAAGCGGTCGAAGTATTGGGTGAGCATTTGTCCATTTTGTTGCCAGATGTCTTGCGTCAAGCGCACATAAGACATGTTGAAGATTTTGCTGGCTCTTTAGGCGAGTCGCGTGCCATGGCGCCCAGATTGGATGTGATGGGCCGCCGTGCTGATGGCACAGAGTTTCCTATTGAATCCACCATTTCCAAAACACGGATAGGTGGCAAAGTTCAAATGACCGCAGTGCTGCGCGATGTGACGCAGCGAAGGCGCGCTGAATTTGAATTGCGTCACATGAATGCGCAGTTGCGAGAACTTTCCGCATCTTTGCAAGAAGTTCGCGAACAAGAGCGCTCTCGCATTGCCAGAGAGTTACACGACGATTTAGGGAAGCAATTAACGGGCTTGAAATTGGAATTGGCTTGGCTTGGGTCGCGCATTAAGGAAGGGCGTGAAATGCCCTTGGAACGAGTGACTGACATGAAGCGGATGTTGGATGTGGCC
>CAIMUZ010000033.1 GCA_903844775.1 uncultured Burkholderiales bacterium
GGGGCTGAACGATTTCTGGTACTCCAGTATGAGGAAGCCCCCCTCAGGCTTTTGCCCTTTAGATTGGAAATTAATGTTGATCTGACCCCAATTAAATTAGCCGCCCAAAACGATCACGCGCGAGCAGCGCGAAGTTTTGTGGAGAACTCTTGCAAGGCGGCAATGCCACTGTCTTCAGCGCGTTTGCACCAAGCTTGCAGATCAAGGGCCAGCTGTTCGCGGCTGTGAGAAGTGTTGAGCCAAATTTGACGCAACTCTTCGCGCATGGCCAACATTTTGTCCAGAACCGGGTAAGCCGCGAGTGTGGCGTTCAAAGGCGCTTGCGCTTCAGCCGGCACTTTATCGCCATCGCGGTGAATCCAACGCTTGGCCACTTTCAAAACACTGGCATCAAGCTTGGCATTCGCCACTTCTTCGCGAAAGACGCTGCGCAATTGGCGGGCGTAACCGGCCATCACTTCATAGCGATTGGCAATCAAAGCCTCCAAAGTTTTTTCGTCGGCTACGGGACGGATTTCGCCATAGGCCAAAACGGGTGGTGTTTTCTTCACAGTGGCCAAACCGAAGAATTGCAAGATGCAGATATAAGTCCAACCTAAATCAAACTCATAGGGCTTGACAGACAACTTGGCAGACGTGGGATAGGTGTGGTGGTTGTTGTGCAACTCTTCACCGCCAATCAAAATGCCCCAAGGCGAGATGTTGGTGCTGGCGTCATGCGCCTCAAAATTACGGTAGCCCCAGTAATGCGCTGCGCCATTGATGATGCCAGCGGCAGTGATGGGAATCCAAGCCATTTGAACAGCCCATACAGTGAGCCCCAAAGCGCCGAACAAGGCCACATCGATGATCAACATCAATGCGACACCTTGCCAAGAGAAGCGTGAGTAAATATGGCGCTCAATCCAATCGTCAGGCGTGCCATGACCATAACGGCTCAGGGTTTCTTTGTTCTTAGATTCTTTGCGATACAACTCAGCGCCCTTGAACAGCACTGTTTTGATGCCATGGACATGCGGGCTGTGCGGGTCTTCAGCCTGCTCGCATTTGGCGTGGTGCTTGCGGTGAATAGAAGCCCATTCTTTGGTCACTTGACCGGTGGTCATCCACAACCAAAAGCGGAAGAAATGAGATACAGCAGGATGCAGGTCTAAAGCTCTGTGAGCCTGATGACGGTGCAAGAAAATGGTCACGCTGGCAATCGTGATATGCGTGAGGCCCAAGATGACAAAAAATACTTGCCAGCCAGAAAAGCCCAACAACCCGTTGGCCAACCAGTCAATGGCGGCGTCAAATACAGCCGAATCGAGTAACAACATGCAGTCGCTTTCTATGTGGGGGCGCCTCTGAAGGCAATCCCTTTATTTTAAGATTTTCGAAATCAATTTCAAAATTAAATCAGCAAAATGTCCTCAAAATGAACTCTTTAGAATTCACTTTCGTATCCAAATGGCGGCGAAGAAACCGTCTGTGTCGTGCCGATGAGGCCACAGACGCAAAAACTCGCCTGTGCAAAGATTTTGCGCATTGGCCACTTTCAAGCGATTGAGTTCATCAAAAACAGACATCGGCAAAAAATCTGGATGTGCAGCCGAGAACGCATTGGCAATGTCCTCGTTCTCTTGAGGCAACATGCTGCACGTGGCATAAACCAAACGGCCACCCGATTTCAACAGTCGCGCAGCACTGTCCAAAATAGCAGTTTGAGTGGCGGCCACTTCCGCAAGACCTTCCGGCTTTTGTCGCCATTTCAAATCGGGATTGCGGCGCAAAGTGCCCAAGCCAGAGCAAGGGGCATCGACCAACACACGATCAATCTTGCCGGCAAGGCGTTTAACACGCTCATCGCGTTCGTGCGCAATGGCGGCAGGGTGCACATTGGACAGTTGACTGCGCGCCAAGCGCGGTTTCAAAGCATCCAAGCGATGCGCTGACGTGTCCATGGCATACAGGCGTCCTGTGTTGCGCATAGAGGCACCAATGGCCAAGGTTTTTCCACCTGCGCCTGCGCAAAAATCAACCACCATTTCGCCGCGGTGCGCATCCAGCAAAAGCGCCAGCAATTGCGAGCCTTCGTCTTGCACCTCCACCGCACCGCGCTCGAAGGCATTCACTTTGGCCAATGAAGGCTTGCCCTTCAAACGCAAGCCCCAAGGCGAATAAGGTGTGGGCTCGCAAACAATGCCTGCCGCTGTCAATTCTTTTTGCACAACAGAACGTTTTTCATTCAAGTCGTTGACGCGCAAATCCAGAGTACCCGCTTGCTGCAAACTATTGGCCAAGGCCACGAATTCATCGCCCAATTGTTCTTTGAGTGGACGCGCCAACCAGTCAGGCAAATTGTGAATGTGCTGCGACATCAGGTCGCTAGGTTGAATGCTGTCGCACATGTCGAGCCATTTTTTTTCGGTGTCGATCAGCGCACTTTTGACAAAGTCACGCGGCCCTGCAAAACCCAAAATGGCCAAGCGTCTTTCCTTTGCGCCACTCCCTGAGCGCGCCATGTGTTCAAACAAAAGCTTTTTGCGCAGAACTTGGAAGACTGTCTCGGACAGGGTGGCACGTTCGCGCGGACCCAAATTGCGGTTGTCACGAAAAAAACGGGAGACCACCGCATCGGCGGGGTGGTTAAATTGGAGGGTCAGCCTGACCAATTCGGCACAGGCGTCTAACAGGGCTTTAGGATGCATAGTCTCTATTGTCCCACCGCTACACACCCAAGATCGATGCCATGCAAGAAGAAACTTTACCGCCACTGATCATCACGCCACCTGGCTACTACCGTCACTACAAAAATTTGCTGTACCAAGTGCTTGGCACTGCCAGGCACAGCGAATCTTTAGAACCCATGACCTTGTACAAAGCACTTTATGGCGAACAAGGCTTGTGGGTCAGACCGGCTGCCATGTTCAACGAAACTGTGACCATTGATGGCGTCCTTCAGCCCCGTTTTACGTGGCTTGGAGAAGAACTGCCTCAGTCTTGAAAAAATGCTTAACCGCCTCTGGAAAAATAAGGTGCTCTTGAGACAACACCCTTGCGGCCAAAGTTTCTGCCGTATCGCCAGAAACAATGGGAACCACAGCTTGGGCCAGAATAGCGCCATGGTCTAACGCAGTTGTCACTTGGTGCACAGTGGCGCCCGCAAATTGACAGCCGGCATCGATGGCGCGCTGATGCGTATTGAGTCCGGTAAAAGCAGGAAGCAAAGAGGGATGAATGTTGATCAAACGACCCTCGTAATGCGCCACAAAGGGGGGCGTCAAAATTCGCATAAAGCCAGCCAGCACCACCAAATCCGGGGCGTACAAATCAATGCGCCTCATCAAGGCTTGATCAAACGCTTCTCGCGATTCAAATTGGGTGTGGTCTAGGACCTCTGACTTCACCTCAGAAAATTCAGAATGAGAGCGAAGCCAGTCCAACCCAGAGGCGTTGGGTTTGTTGCTGATGACAGCCGAAACCTGAAGGCCCATGTGCTCGCGCCATCTTTGCTGGTGGGCAGCGTGAACGATGGCAGCCATGTTAGTGCCTGCGCCCGAAATCAAAATAACGATATTTTTCACACTGTGATTATCCTTGCACACATCAACTAAATTGCAATTTGTCACTGCCAAGACAGACTATTTGCGTACGGTCGTGCTAAAAACGCTCTTTTGACCATTCACTGGCTTTGACCGGAGACACATTTCATGGACTTGGCATTCACACCTGAAGAGCTCGCGTTTCGCGAGGAAATTCGCGCTTGGGTTAAAGCAAATTTACCCGCAGATATTTCACAAAAAGTGCACAGCGCCATGCGCCTGACGCGCGATGACATGCAGCGCTGGGCCAAGATTTTGGGCAAAAAAGGCTGGCTTGGATGGGGTTGGCCTCAACAATTTGGAGGCCCAGGCTGGACGGCCGTGCAAAAGCATTTGTTTGAAGAAGAATGCGCTTTGGCCGGTGCGCCGCGCGTGGTGCCCTTCGGCCCTGTCATGGTGGCGCCAGTGATCATGGCCTTTGGCAATGCGGAACAACAACAACGTTTCTTGCCCGGCATCGCCAGTGGTGAAGTGTGGTGGAGTCAAGGCTACAGCGAGCCGGGCTCAGGCTCTGACTTGGCATCTCTCAAAACACGCGCCGAACGTGTAGGCGACAAATACATCGTCAATGGCCAAAAAACATGGACCACCTTGGGCCAATACGGCGAATGGATTTTTTGCTTGGTCCGAACCAGCAATGAAGGCAAACCGCAAACTGGCATCTCTTTCTTGTTGATCGACATGAAGACCCCCGGCATTACGGTCCGCCCCATTAAGTTGCTGGATGGCGAGTGCGAAGTGAACGAAGTCTGGTTCGACAACGTGGAAGTGCCCGCTGAGAACTTGGTTGGCGAAGAAAACAAAGGTTGGAATTACGCCAAGCATTTGTTGGCCCACGAGCGCACCAACATTGCCGATGTGAACCGCGCCAAGCGCGAACTCGAGCGCCTGAAGCGAATTGCCAAAACCGAAGGCGTCTACGACGACATGCGCTTTCGTGACGAAATCTCCAAACTCGAAGTCGACATCGTGGCTTTGGAAATGCTGGTATTGCGTGTGCTGTCTGCCGAAAAGTCAGGCAAGAACTCACTCGATATTGCCGGCCTCTTAAAAATCAAAGGCAGCGAAATTCAGCAGCGTTACACCGAGCTCATGATGTTGGCAGCGGGCCCTTTCAGCCTGCCCTTCATCTTCGAAGCCATGAATGCCGGGTGGCAAGGACACTTCCCTGGGGAAGAGGTGAGCAATGCGCCACTGGCAGCCAACTATTTCAATATGCGTAAAACCACCATTTACGGCGGCAGCAACGAAGTGCAGCGCAACATCGTGGCTCAAACAGTTTTGGGTTAATTCAGTTAACCCCACAAGGACACAACATGGACTTCGATTTTTCAGACGACCAAGAACAACTTCGCGATGCGGTTCGCAAATGGGTGGACAAGGGCTACACATTTGATCGCCGTCGCGCCATTACCCAGGCCGGTGGATTTGATCGCGCCGCCTACACCGAGCTTGCAGAACTGGGCTTGTGTGGCCTTTACATCAGCGACGACCATGGCGGCATGGGCATGGGCCCTGTTGAAGGCATGGTGGTGATGGAGGAGCTGGGACGCGGCATCGTGATTGAGCCTGTTCAGCAAGCACTCATTTCAGGTGCAGTTTTAGAGGGCTACGCACCCGCCGCGTTAAAAGCTGAGTGGCTGCCCCAGCTAGCAAGTGGCGAGGCCCTTGTGGTCTTGGCATACCAAGAACGGAAATCGCGTTACAACACCCAAAAGTGCGATGCACAAGCGCAGCAACAAAACGGTCAATGGCAGATTTCAGGAACGAAGAGCTTGGTGGCCGTGGGCGATCACGCCGATGCCTTTTTGATTCCTGCAATGGCCTCTGACAAATTGGCCTTGTTCTTGGTGGCCAAAGATGCCAAGGGTTGCGCAACATCTGGCTATGGCACCCAAGAGGGCGGCCGCGCTGCAGAGCTTCAGCTCAACCAATGCCCTGCCAGCTTGGTCACACTGGACGGTCAAACCGCATTGCGCCATGCCGTGGACATCGGTATTGCCTGTGCCTGCGCCGAAGCCGTGGGTGTGATGGACAAAACCATGGCCATCACCGTGGAGTACATGAACACACGCAAGCAGTTCAATACCACCATTGCAACATTTCAAGCGCTGCGTCACCGTGTCGCAGACATGAAGATGCAATTGGAGTTGGGCCGCTCGATGAGCTATTACGCCAGCTTGAAGCTGAACGCCCCTGCGGCTGAGCGCCACCAAGCCATGGCCCGTGCCAAATACCAGCTGGGCAATTCCATGCGCTACGTGGGCCAACAAGCTGTGCAATTGCATGGTGGTATTGGCGTGACGGACGAATACATCGTGAGCCACTACTTCAAGAAATTGACGCAACTGGAAATGACATTTGGTGACACACTGCACCACTTGGGCGAGGTTTCGGACAGCATGCAAGAGACTGCTGGCGTCTTTGCTTAAAACAGCCCCAAAACCTAATCGATCAATCTGGAGTTTTGAGGCACATGTGCCATTAAAAACGCCATTTGATCGGTCAAGATTCTGCGGTTTCGCAAAATGAAATCTTCCCAGAGACTGGGGACATAAGGGGTATAAAACAAGGGCATGCCAGCCTGCTCAGGCGTTCGACTGCTTTTTCGGTGGTTGCATGAGCGGCACGCCGTGACCACGTTCATCCAATTGTCGATGCCATTTTGAGCAAAGGGCACGATGTGCTCGCGGGTGAGATCTGATTCATGGAATCGCTGGCCGCAATAAGCACACACATTGCGATCGCGAACAAACAATTTACTGTTGGTCAGGCCAGGGCGCAGCTCGAAAGGATTGATGCCGTGAACACCTCGGGTGCCAATGATGCTGTTGACCTTGATGATGGACTGCTCGCCCGTGATGGCATTGTGGCCGCCGTGAAAAACGGCAATTTCTTCACCTGCTTCCCAGCGAACATCCTCGGCAGCGTAATAAACCACGGCTTGTTCCAAGGAAATCCAAGACTGCGGGAGCCCCTGAGCAGACAATTTCAAGACCTTCACATGCGCCTCCATTCAACGGTAAATCCATCCCATGAAACGATAACAGGCCAGTCCTTCTGGTCGGTCACAATATACCCTGTAATCAATTCATTTTTATGACTCAGGCAGCATGAAGGTATTTCGCGGATTCAACCACCCAGACAGGGCTCAGCAATGCGCCTTGACCATTGGCAACTTTGACGGCGTCCACCGCGGCCACCAGGCCATGCTTGCGCTTTTAATCAACGAAGCAGCAAATCGGGGGGTGCCCAGTTGCGTCATGACCTTCGAGCCACACCCCAGAGATTTTTTTGCCAAGCTTCATCACAAGCCTGAATTGGCCCCTGCGCGAATTGCAACCCTGCGCGACAAATTAATTGAGCTTGAGCGATGCGGCATCGATCAAGTGGTGGTACTGCCCTTTGACAAACGTCTGGCAAGTCAATCACCTGAAGACTTCATCCAGTCTGTTCTGATCAATGGCCTGGGCGTTAAATATTTGCTGGTGGGCGATGATTTCCGCTTTGGCGCCAAGCGCGCCGGCGATTACACCATGCTCGATGCAGCCGGTCAGCGCCTAGGCTTTGATGTGGCCCGCATGAACAGCTACGAAGTGCATGGCCTCAGAGTTTCAAGCTCAGCCGTCAGAGAAGCCCTAGCCAGAGGCGACATGCAAGGTGTCACCCGCTTGCTGGGACGGCCCTACAGCATCAGCGGCCACGTCGTGCATGGTCGAAAGCTCGGACGTGGCTTAGGCGCCTCGATGGAGGGCGGTGAGGACGGCTTCAGAACCCTCAATTTGCGATTCAGTCACTGGCAACCCGCAGCCAGCGGTATTTTTAATGTGGAAGTCCATGGCTTGAGCCCCCAAGCCCTGCCGGGTGTGGCCAATTTGGGCATTCGTCCGTCTTTGGACCCCAACGATGTCAATGCTGGCCGGGTGCTCTTGGAAACCCATTGCCTAGACTGGCCAACCCAGCTTGGGCTCGAAGGCGGCTACAGTAAAATCATCCGAGTTGACTTGCTGCACAAATTACACGACGAACTCAAGTACGACAGCTTGGAAGCCCTGACCGTGGGCATTGCCAAGGACTGTGACGATGCGCGTGCATTTTTCGCCGCTAGGTACAAGGCTTAACAGGCCGCCCCAACAATGACGCTTTGAACAATGTCTGAACCAAAAACAAATTACCGCGCCACCCTGAACATGCCCGACACCGCTTTTGCGATGAGAGGCGATTTGCCCAAGCGTGAGCCAGCCTGGGCCCAAGCTTGGAGCGACCAAGGCCTGTATAAAAAACTTCGCGTGGCCAGACAAGGCGCGCCTTTGTTTGTACTGCACGATGGTCCACCCTACGCCAATGGCAATTTGCACATTGGCCACGCGCTGAACAAAGTGCTCAAAGACATGATCGTCAAGTCCAAGCAATTGGCTGGCTTTGACGCGCAATACATTCCAGGCTGGGATTGCCACGGCTTGCCGATTGAAAACGCCATTGAAAAATTGCATGGTCGCAAACTCACTCGCGACGACATGCAGGCCAAAAGCCGCGCTTTTGCCACCGAGCAAATTGAGCAACAGCGCGAAGACTTCAAACGCTTGGGGGTATTGGGCGATTGGGAGCGTCCTTATCGCACCATGGACTTCGCCAACGAAGCCGGCGAAATTCGCGCCTTCAAACGCGTCATTGAACGGGGCTTTGTCTACCGCGGCCTGAAGCCTGTTTACTGGTGTTTTGATTGTGGCTCTTCCTTGGCCGAATTTGAAATTGAATACGCTGACAAAAAGAGCGACACCTTGGATGTGGCCTTTGAAGCGGCCGACATCGCGGCATTGGCCCAAGCTTTTGGATTGAACGCATTGCCTTCAAATACAAAGTCAGCCTTTGTGGTGATCTGGACCACCACCGCTTGGACCTTGCCTGCCAACCAAGCACTCAACGTGAACCCTGAATTGGCTTATGCATTGGTGAACACGGACAAAGGCTTCTTGGTCTTGGCCGAGTCTTTGGTGGAGAAATGTTTAGAGCGCTACAAGTTAGAAGGTCAAGTGGTGGCCACCACCACTGGCGAAAAACTAGGCGGCTTGAATTTCAAACACCCCTTGTACGACGTGCACGAAGGCTACCAACGCTTATCGCCCGTTTATGTTGCTGAGTATGTGAGTGCTCAAGATGGCACCGGCATTGTTCACTCCTCCCCCGCTTACGGCGTCGATGACTTCAACTCATGTGTCGCCAATGGCCTGGCCTATGACGACATCTTGAACCCCGTTCAAGGCAACGGCAGCTATGCCGAAGACTTGCCGCTGTTTGGTGGCATGAATATTTGGAAGGCCTGCCCTCGCATCATTGAAGTCTTGGGTGAAAGCAATCGACTGATGGCCACGTATGGCATTACCCATAGCTACCCGCATTGCTGGCGCCACAAAACACCGGTCATCTACCGCGCTGCAGCACAGTGGTTCGTTCGCATGGACGAAGGTGCTGGTGTCTTCACGCAAGACAAAGCGGCCAAGACACTGCGTCAGCTGGCCCTTGATGCCATCGATCAAACCAACTTCTATCCAGAAAACGGCAAGACGCGTTTGCGCGACATGATTGCCAACCGCCCAGACTGGTGTATTTCACGTCAGCGCAGCTGGGGGGTGCCTGTGCCCTTCTTCTTGCACAAAGACTCTGGTGAGTTGCATCCACGCACCATGGAAATTTTGGACCAAGCGGCCAGCATCGTTGAAAAAGGTGGCATTGAAGCTTGGAGCCGTGTCACAGTGGAAGAAATTTTGGGCGCAAGCGATGCCGCCAACTACACCAAGAGCACCGACATTTTGGAAGTTTGGTTTGACTCTGGTTCCACCTTCCAACACGTGCTGCGTGGCAGTCACAAAGATGCATATGATCGCAAGCCTTTTCATGACGTGGGGCCTGAAGCCGACTTGTACTTAGAAGGTCACGATCAACACCGCGGATGGTTCCACAGCTCATTATTACTGGGTTGTGCTTTGTACGATCGCGCACCCTATCGCGGCTTGCTCACGCACGGTTTTGCCACCGATGGCCAAGGTCGCAAGATGAGCAAGAGCTTGGGCAATGTGGTTGCACCCCAAGAAATCAGCGACAAAATGGGCGCCGAAATTGTGCGCCTGTGGGTGGCCTCCACCGACTACTCCGGCGACCTGAATATTGACGACAAAATTTTGGCGCGCGTGGTTGATGCCTATCGCCGAATTCGAAACACCTTGCGTTTCCTGTTGGCCAATGTGAGTGACTTCGACCCTGCCAAAGACGCGGTGTCCGATGCCGATCTCTTGGAAATTGATCGCTTTGCACTGAGTCGTGCCGCGCAATTGCAAGCCGATATCTTGGCGCACTTCAAGGTGTATGAATTTCACCCTGTTGTCTCTAAGCTGCAGATTTACTGCTCAGAAGATTTGGGCGCGTTCTATTTAGACGTTTTAAAAGATCGTCTTTATACCAGTGCGCCCCAATCATTGGCGCGACGTTCAGCGCAAACCGTGCTGTACCGCATCACGCACGCCATGCTCCGCTTGATGGCGCCATTCTTAAGCTTTACAGCTGAAGAAGCTTGGCAAAGCTTTGGCAGTTCTGAGTCCATTTTCATGGAAACCTTCAGTGACTTGGGCGCGCCCAACGACGCATTGCTTGCCAAATGGACGCGCATTCGCGAAATTCGCGATCAGGTGAACAAAGACATTGAAGCCCTGCGCGCCGATGGCAAAGTGGGCGCGTCCTTGCAAGCTTCCGTCCATTTGCAAGTGGCGCCAGCAGATCATGCACTGCTGGCCAGTTTGGGGGACGACTTGAAGTTTGTGTTCATCACGTCACAACTTAATTTGGAGCTTGGCACCGAATTGGTCGCCCAGGTTTCTGTCAGCCAAGACACGAAGTGCGAGCGTTGCTGGCATTACGCCCCAGATGTTGGCGTGAATGCCGCACATCCCACACTGTGTGGCCGTTGCGACGCTAATTTGCACGGCAGTGGTGAGAAGCGTTTGTTTGCTTAAGGCGTCCATTGCGTACTCAACAAAACCTTGTGGGTCACTATGGCTAAAAACAAAAGCGCATTCCAATCAGGCTCTGGCGTCTGGCTTTGGCTAGGTATTGCGCTGATCACTCTGATTTTGGACCAGCTCACCAAAATTGCAGTGGTGGGTGCTTTTCAGTTGGGTGAAACTTTGCCCCTTGCGTCGTTTTTCAATTTGGTTCGTGTGCACAACCCTGGCGCCGCATTCTCATTTTTGGCAGACGCTGGTGGATGGCAGCGCTGGTTCTTCACGGGGCTTGGCCTTGTCGCTTCCTTGGTCATGATTTACTTGCTTCGCATGCACTCTGGGCAGCGCTTGTTTTGCTTGTCTTTGTCTTTGATATTGGGAGGTGCTGTTGGGAATGTCATTGACCGCGTGCTCTACAGCCATGTGATTGATTTTCTAGACTTTCATTACGCAGGCTGGCACTTTCCCGCATTCAATGTGGCCGACAGTGCCATTTCAGTAGGCGCTGCGCTTCTGATCTTGGATGAGTTGCTGCGGGTACGTCGCGGCAAATAAAACAAGCCTCCGCAACAAAAAGGGCACTCTTTGAAGTGCCCTTTTTTTGATAAACAGGGCAAGTCATTGCCCTGCGCCTTGGCTGCTAAGTCTTACAGCGTGAGAATCGTACAACCTGTTGTTTTGCGGGCTTCTAAAGCACGATGTGCTTCTTGCACTTGTGCCAGCGGAAAGGTCTGCTCAATGTGAATTTTGACCTTGCCACTTTGGACCGCAGCAAACAAATCGTCGGCCATGGCTTGTGTGTTTTCGCGCGTGGTGATGTGACTGAACAAGGTTTGGCGTGTGACATACAAAGATCCTTTGTTGCCCAAGATGCCCGGCGCAAAAGGCGGCACCGCGCCGGAAGCATTGCCAAACGTGGCCATCAAACCAAAGGGTCTCAAGCAATCCAGCGATTTGTCCCAAGTGTCTTTTCCAACAGAGTCATAAACCACTTTCAAGCCTTTACCGCCCGTGATTTCTTTCACGCGCACCAAGAAGTCCTCGGTGCTGTAATTGATGCAGTGCTCGGCGCCATTGGCCATGGCCAGTTGGCATTTGGCATCGGAACCAGCCGTACCAATCATGCGAAAGCCCAAGGCCTTACCCCATTGGCAAGCAATCAATCCCACACCGCCAGCAGCCGCATGGAACAACACATGGTCGCCGGCTTGCAGGCCTTCAACGGGACGCGTTTTTAAGAGCAGGTATTGCGCCGTCAATCCTTTGAGCATCATGGCCGCGCCCGTCTCAAAGGAAATGTCGTCGGGTAATTTGCAAACGCATTTCGCAGGCATCACACGCTCTTCGCAATAACTGCCGGGAGGTTGGCTGGCATAAGCAGCACGATCACCAACCTTCAGGTGTGTCACACCCTCACCCACAGCCTCCACAATGCCGGAGGCTTCCATGCCCAACTTCAAGGGCATGGGCAAGGTGTACAAGCCGCTGCGTTGGTACACGTCAATGAAATTCAAGCCAATGGCTTTGTGACGAATGCGAATCTCGCCCGGGCCAGGCTGGCCCACCGTGACGTCTACCAATTTAAGTTGTTCTGGACCACCGGTTTGGTCAATTTGGACGGCTAAGCTCATGGATGTCTCCTAAGAAAAATACGAAATCACACTGCCCGCTACTTTGCCACGAATTCAATACCCATGCGTGACACTCAGTCGATCAAGATGCCGGTAAAGTCTCGGGCATGACACAAAAACTTTCTCCAGCCACCGCTTTGATGCTGACCGTGCCCCCTTTGCTTTGGGCAGGCAATGCCGTCGTAGGACGGCTTGTTAGCGATCTGGTGCCGCCCCTCACCCTGAATTTTCTGCGTTGGCTGATCGCATTTTGTATCTTACTGCCCATGGCCGGACACTTGCTCAAACCCAACAGTGCGATGTGGCCTGCATGGCGTCGCTTTGTGGTTTTGAGTTTGCTCGGAGTGGGTTGCTACAACGCCTTGCAATATTTGGCGCTGCAAACTTCCACACCCCTCAACGTCACCTTGGTGGCGGCCAGCTCGCCGGTGTTCATGCTGGTCATGGGCGCCTTGTTTTTTCAAACACCCGTGCGCCGCGCCCAATGGTTAGGTGCTGTGCTTTCGATTGCAGGTGTTTTGATCGTGCTTTCGCGAGGCGATTGGCAACAACTGTTGCAAGTGAGCTTCGTGGTGGGTGATCTCTATATTCTTTTGGCAACTTTATGTTGGGCCCTTTACAGCTGGCTTCTGACCCAACGCAATGAGCCCGACGAAATTCGAAACCACTGGGCCACATTCCTCATGGCGCAGGTGATTTTTGGATTAGGCTGGGCCGGTATGTTCACAGGCGCTGAATGGGCCTTGACCGATGTGCACATCACATGGGGACCCCCGCTTTACGCCGCGCTGGCTTATGTCGCCATTGGCCCCTCCGTACTGGCCTACAGATGCTGGGGCTTGGGCGTGCAAACAGCGGGGCCTGTGCTAGCTGGTTTTTTCGCCAACCTCACACCGCTGTTTGCAGCCATCATGGCAAGCGCATTTTTGGGCGACCTGCCTCAGCTGTATCACGCCCTCGCTTTTGGTCTGATCGTGGGCGGCATTGTGGTTTCTTCACGCCGCTCGAACTGACAAGCGCCACCCTTTGGCTCAATAAGTACCTGGGTATGCGCCACCATCTGTCAGGAAGTTTTGGCCTGTGATGTAAGACGCTTGCTGGCTACAAATAAAGGCACACAAAGCGCCAAATTCTTGCGGTGTACCGTAGCGACCTGCGGGCACCAAGGCCTGTTGTTGCGCACGAATTTCAGCCACTGTCATGCCGGTTTTTTGAGCGGTCGCTTCCACGGTAGTTCGAATGCGGTCGGTGTCAAATTTACCCGGCAAAATGTTGTTCAGGGTCACACCTTGTGCCGCAATTTTGGTGCGTGCTACGCCTGCTACAAAACCAGTCAGGCCGCTGCGAGCGCCATTGGAGAGTCCCAAAATATCGATGGGCGATTTGACAGAGCTGGAAGTGATGTTGACGATGCGGCCAAAGCCACGTGCGGCCATGCCGTCGACGGTCGCCTTGATGAGCTCAATGGGCGTCAGCATGTTGGCATCCACCGCCTTGATCCACGCCTCACGGTCCCAATTGCGAAAATCACCAGGGGGCGGGCCGCCGGCATTCGTGACCACAATGTCGAAATCTTTGCCAGGTCCGCCAGACACTGAAAACAAAGCCGCGCGCCCAGCTTCTGTGGTGATGTCTGCCGCAACACCGATCAGAGTCACACCAGGCGCTTCTTTTTTCAAATCGGCCACAGACTGGTTCAATACCTCGGCGCCACGCGCCACCATGACGACATTCACACCTTCCAATGCCAAAGCGCGTGCGCAACCCCAGCCTAATCCTTTACTGGCACCACCCACCAATGCCCACTTACCTTTGATCCCTAAATCCATGATGGCTCCTTCAAAAAATATTCAGCAAAAAATCACAATGGCTCAACCACTTTGGGACTTTGGGTGACCCAATACACACCCCCCACAACCAAAGCAGTGCCGATCAAAATCCACATTGTCAACGGCTCGTCTAGCAACAATGCCGCCATGGTCAAGGTCGACATAGGGCCAATCATGCCAATTTGCGAGGTCAGGCTTGCGCCAATTCTCTCAATCGCCATCATAACCATCAGCACAGGCAGTACCGTGCAAGCGATGGCGTTGAGCAATGACAACCAAATCACCTCGGGCACGACGTTCAAGGCTTGAAGGGGTTCAAGCACTGCGAACTGCAGTATGCACAGGAAACAAGCCACGGTGGTGGCCAAACCAGCCAATCGCATCGAGCCCAATCTTTGCACCAGCTGTCCGCTGTAGGTGAGGTAGATGGCATAGGTGATGGCACTTAAAAAAACCAATCCAGCCCCCAAAAACACATTCTCGCCCACCCAAGAAATTTCATGGACAAAAACCAACAGCACACCGCTGTAACTGACCGCCATGGCAAGACCTTGGCGGTAAGAAATTTTTCGTTTGTAAAGCACCCATCCCAAGACCAAAACCAAGGTGGGGTTGAGGTACAAAATCAAACGCTCAAAGGCTGCGCTGATGTATTGCAAACCTAAGAAATCTAAATAACTCGACAGGTAATAACCACAGAAACCTAAGCCCACCACACCCAACCAATCACGCCGAGTGAGTGGCGCTTTGCCGCGCCCAGCCCACCAAGCAAGTGCCAAAAAGAATGGCAACGCAAACAACATGCGATACATCAACAAGGTGACGCCATCGACACCATGTCGATAAGCCAATTTCACAATGATTGCTTTGCCACTGAATGCAATAGAACCTGCCGCAGCCAGCAGCAAGCCTGAGGTGAATTTTGATTCTAAGAGGTGCGTCAAAAGCCGACCGCCTGGCCATCACGACGAGGATCAGAAGCAGCCACATAACCCTGAACTTTGGGATCACCCATGCGCCAAATGAACTGGCCAGCCCCAAAATCTTGGTAAGAGTCATTGATGACTTCAAGTTCGTGGCCCAAATCATTCAAGCCTTGGACGGTGTGTGCGTCCATATTGGCTTCGGCATTGATGGACATGCCCGTGTTGTAGCGCCAGCGGGGTGCATCACATGCCGCTTGGGGGTTTTGACCATAGTCGAGCATGCGAACCAATGTTTGCATATGGCCCTGCGGTTGCATGTTACCTCCCATCACACCGTAGCTCATGACGGGCTGTCCGTTTTGGGTGAGGAATGCTGGAATGATGGTTTGGAAAGGTCGCTTGCCAGGTGCCACCAAATTGGCAGGGTTCAAACCCTGAAGATCGGTGCTGAAACCAAACCCGCGATTTTGCAAACTGATACCGTAGTGAGGCTCGACCACACCAGAGCCAAAACCCATGTAGTTGCTTTGAATAAAGCTGACCATCATGCCGTTTTCATCAGCCGCTGTGAGATAGATCGTGCCCCCTTTGACAGGGTTACCAGCTTTGAAATCTTGGGCTCGCTTCATGTCGATGAGTTGTGCGCGGCTCTTCAAATAAGTGGGATCGAGCATCTGCGCTGGCGTGACTTCCATGTGCAGAGGGTCAGCCACATAGCGGTACACATCGGCAAACGCCAACTTCATGGCTTCAATTTGCAAATGCTGTGAACCAATGCCGTCCACTTTCATACTCGACAAGTCAAAGTTTTCCAAAATTCCTAAAGCAATCAAGGCCGCAATGCCCTGGCCATTGGGTGGAATTTCATGCAAGGTGTAACCGCGATAGTTTTGGGCGATGGGCTCGACCCATTCAGGTCGATATTCCGCCAAATCCTTTAGTGTCATTGCGCCGCCATGTTGATCTGAAAAGCGAACCAATGCCTGCGCAATTTCACCCTCGTAAAACGCGCGGCCTTTGGTTTCGGCAATGGCCCTCAAGCCTTTGGCAGCGGCTTTGAACTGAAACAGTTCACCCACCTGAGGTGCACGGCCCCAAGGCAAATAACTTTCGGCAAATCCCGGCAAAGATTGCAACAAGGGTGTGGCGGCTTCCCACTTTTGTTGCACCACCACCGGGATCAAGTAGCCGCGTTCGGCGATCTCAATCGCAGGTTCCATCAAATCGGCAAAAGGCAATTTACCAAATCGCTCACTCATCGCGGCCCAAGCACTGACGGCACCCGGCACCGTGACAGAATCCCATCCTCGCTTGGGAGGATTGACGACATCGATTCCATATTTGTGGTGAAAGTAGTCTGGTGTCCAAGCTTGCGGCGCAGGCCCTGAAGCATTCAAGCCATGAAGCTTTTGACCATCCCACAAAATACAAAAAGCATCTGAACCCAAGCCATTGCTCACTGGTTCCACAATGGTCATGGCAGCCGCAGCGGCAATCGCGGCATCGACTGCATTGCCACCCTTGAGCATCATGCGCAAACCTGCTTGGGCCGCCAAGGGATGAGACGTGGACACAATGTTGCGCGCAAACAGCGGCAAACGTGTCGAGGCATAGGGCGTGCTGAAATCAAAGCGCATGGTTTAGTCCAAAGTGATTTTGCGTTCGGTAATTATTTTCTTCCATTTGGCAGATTCACTGGCCAACATCGAAGTGAATTGCGCAGGCGAGGTTCCAATAGGCTCAATGCCCAATCGAATTAATTTGTCTTTGACCTCCGCGTCGGCCAAAGCCTGAAGTGCGGCTGCATTGACACGGCTCACAATTTCTGGGCGCACACCCGGGGGGCCAAACAGGCCAAACCAAGTGGTGGATTCATAGCCTGGCAGCACTTCTGCAATGGCTGGTAAACCGGGCGCCATGCTGGTTCGCTGGGCAGACGTCACGCCCAAGGCACGCAGCCTGCCATCCCTCACATGGGGCAATCCGGTAGGCAAGGAGTCAAACAACACATCGACCTTGCCGCTGATTAAATCGGGCATGGCCAAGGCAGTTCCTTTGTAGGGAATGTGGACCACAAACAAACCCGCCTGAGATTTAAACAATTCTGCAGTGAGTTGAACAATGGTGCCATTGCCACTGGAGGCGTAGTTCAAACGGCCTGGATTTTTCTTGGCAAATTCAATCCACTCTTGAATGGTTTTGGCGGGAGAACTGTTGGGCACCAGCATGATGCTGGGTGCATTGCCCACTTGCCCAATGGGTGTGAAATCTCTGACCGAGTCATAAGGCATCTTGGGGTTGAGATTTGGGCCAATGGAATGCGTACTGGAGGTGGCCAACAACAAGGTGTAGCCATCTGGCGGCGATTTGGCCACCAAGTCAGAACCCAAAGTGCCACCTGCGCCAGGCTTATTTTCAACCACCACGGTTGCGCCGATTTTTTCTGCCAGTTTTTGCGACAAGGTTCGGGCAAAAATGTCTGTCGCGCCACCCGCGGGAAACGGCACGACCAAACGGATGGGTTTGGTGGGGTAAGCAATGGCATTGGGTTGGGCCAATGCCAGCATCGGGCTGACGATCAAGGCCAATCCAAGCGCCAGAGCGCCAGGCCCTTTCAAACAGACTAGGCGTCGAAGTTTCAAGTTCATTGGGGACTGCATGATGAAATTCCAAAGTCGTTTAAGCCACTCATTGTCTCAGGAAAAAAGTGATGCTTAGTCACCTAAGTTCATGAAACCCCATGACTCCAAAAGAAACGGCACCCGAAGGTGCCGTAGAAGATCAACTTAGAAGATGGATCACTCTTCGACGAAGGCTTCCTCGCGCTTCGACTTCACAGAAGGTAACAACACCACAATGAGAAGCACTGCAGCGGCGGCCAACAAACTGGCAGACAAGCCACGGGTGACGAACACCGACCAGTCACCGCGTGAAAGCAGCAGTGCGCGGCGCAGGTTCTCTTCCATCATGGGGCCTAAGATAAAGCCAAGCAGCAGCGGTGCGGGCTCCATGCTCAGCTTGATGAACATATAACCAATCACGCCAAACGCACCCACCATCCAGATGTCGAAGGTGTTGTTGTTGGTGGAGTACACGCCAATCGCGCAGAACAGAATAATGGCAGGGAACAACCAACGGTAAGGCACGGTGAGCAATTTGATCCACATGCCAATGAGCGGTAAATTCAAAATGATCAACATCAAGTTACCAATCCACATGGACGCAATCAGACCCCAGAACAACTCTGGGTTGCTGGTCATCACTTGGGGGCCTGGCTGAATGTTGTGGATGGTCATGGCGCCCACCATCAAGGCCATCACGGCATTGGGTGGAATACCCAAGGTGAGCAATGGAATGAAGGAGGTTTGTGAGCCTGCGTTGTTGGCTGACTCAGGCGCTGCAACGCCGCGAATATTGCCCTGACCAAATGGCACTTCACCCGGACTCAATTTGGTTTTCTTCTCAATGGTGTAAGCAGCAAAGGCCGCCAACAAGGCACCACCGCCAGGCAAAATTCCCAGCATAGAACCAATCGCTGTGCCGCGCAAAACCGCAGGGAACATGTTTTTGAAGTCTTCTTTGGTGGGGAATAAACCCGTGACCTTGCCGGTGAAAACTTCACGTTTGTCTTCTGGTTGAGACAAGTTGGCAATGATTTCACCGTAGCCGAACACACCCATGGCAATGGTAATGAAACCAATACCGTCTGTGAGTTCAGGAATGTCAAAACTGTAGCGAGCCACACCCGAGTTAACGTCGGTACCCACCAAGCCGAGCAACAAACCCAACACGATCATGCCAACCGCTTTGACGAGTGAGCCAGAAGCCAAAACAACGGCGCCAATCAGGCCCAAGATCATGAGCGAGAAATACTCGGCAGGACCGAATTTAAAGGCCACCTCGGTCAGCGGCGCAGCGAACGCAGCCAAGATCAAGGTGCCCACACAACCCGCAAAGAAGGAGCCAAGGCCAGCCGCTGCCAGCGCGGGCCCGGCGCGGCCTTTTCGTGCCATTTGATAGCCATCAATGGTGGTCACCACCGATGAAGACTCGCCTGGCAAGTTAACCAAGATGGCCGTAGTAGAGCCGCCATATTGGGCGCCGTAGTAAATACCGGCCAACATGATGAGAGCGGCAATGGGCGGCAATGCGTAGGTCGCAGGCAGCAACATCGCAATGGTGGCCACAGGGCCAATGCCAGGCAACACGCCAATGAGGGTGCCCAGCAAACAACCGATGAAAGCGTAAATCAGGTTTTGGAAGGTGAAAGCAACACCAAAACCCAAGGACAAGTTATTGATCAAATCCATTTGGGAGACTCCTTAACCTGCAATGAAAGATGGCCACACAGGGAACTGCAATTTCAGCACCACGATAAAGGCAACGTAGCTCATGGCAGACAAGACTGTGGCCAAAATCAAAACTTCTTTGAGTTTGAATTTGTCACCTGCCAAGCTGACAATCAAGGTGGTTCCATAAATTGCGGCAATCAGGCCCATGGCTGGCAATTTGATGCTGGGCAAGCCGCCCAACAAAATACCAAAAAGCAAGTTGCCCGCGATGATAAAAATCAGAGGCTTCCAAGCCCAGGCACCTATGGCATCGCCAGTCGGTGTTTCAACGACCAGTGATTTGAACAAGATGAAGGCGCCGATGAGGGCCAAAATGATGCCAAGCAAAAATGGGAAATAACCGGGGCCCATGCGTGCGGCAGATCCGATGTTGTAGCTTGTAGCTCCGTAAGCAAATGAGGCACCGACCAAGGTGAACACAAGCCCAGAGAAAAAGTCTTTTTGACTTTTGATTTTCACAGGAACACTCCTCCAAAAAGTTTGGGATGGCCGATTGTCGGTGCAAAGGCAGCACTTCGAAATGTGGGTTTCACCTACAGTTCAGCGATTTAAGCTTGCAAAACTTGGGTAAACCCTAGGTTTTTTGTGAATTCATTTCACCAATGGGTTAAATGCGCGCAACCATTTGGTGGCCGGTAAACCAAACCTGTTCTCGATGACTTCAGCTTGCGCCGCCAAGGCCTCTCTTTTGGGGCGGCTGGCTTGTCTTTGCGCCATCACCACCGTATTGCCTTCGCGCGTGGGTTTGAAAGCCCACAGGGCATCCTCTCCAAAAGCCTCTGCCATTTTGGCAACGCTCTGGGCGTAGCTGGCAGATCGGCCAAACAAATTCACGGTCATGGTGCCTTCGTCTGCCAACAGGGCGCGGCAGTTTTTGTAGAACTCAACGCTGTCAAGCACGGGCGCTGCCGCTTCATGATCGTAAAGATCAACATGCAAGATATCGACAGTGCCTTGCCATTCGTCACTTTGAATTTCTTCAGCGGCATCCGAAATGATGACGCGCATTCGCGGACCTTCTTCGGGTAGTTTGAACCAACCCCGGCAGGCATGCAACACACCGGGATTGAGCTCGATGGCAGTACATGTCCAACGTAATTTTTTATAACAAAACTTAGTCAGACTGGCGGCGCCCAAACCCAACTGCATGGCGTGGCGACCCGCCACTGAACCCGACTTCAAAAATAACAAGCCCACCATCATGCGTTGGATGTATTCAAGGTCAAGCTCAAATGGCGCATTGATTTTCATAGCACCTTGAATCCAAGGTGTGCCCAAATGCAAATACCTAGACTCCCCGCTTTCAGAAAAATTGACTTCGGGAAGTTCAATGGCCTTGATTTTTTTGGCTGTCATGCGTTTTTATAAATAATGAAAGTTGTGGCAAAACACGCTTCGCATTGTTGACCGTAGCCTGCGCAAGTTCTTCGATCGGCAGGCCTCTGAGTTGCGCCAACAGAGCGCCAATTTTGGGCAGTTCGCAAGGTTCATTTCGGCTCTGCGCTTCCAATTGTCGCTGGGTTTGAGTCCGATACAGCCAATGCGGGGGGATATCGGGTGCATCTGTTTCCAAGACGATGGCCGACAAGGGCAAGGCCGTGGCCAATCGCCTTAGCTGAAGTGCACGATCAAAGGTGCATGCGCCGCCAAACCCCAATGCAAAGCCCAAACTGACGAAGGCTTCGGCTTGCTGAAGACTGCCATTGAAGGCATGGGCAATGCCGCCTTGAACTGGAAACCGCCTGAGACCGCGCAGCAATTCGTCCGCTGATTTGCGCACATGCAAGATCACGGGCAATTTGAATTTTTGGGCCAGTTTCAGCTGCGCGTGATAGAAAAATAACTGCTTGTCACGCAAGCTGGGCTCGCACAGTGCCGGAACAAAAAAATCCAAGCCAATTTCACCCAGTGCAACCAAACGAGGATCACTCGCTTGAGCATTTTCCTTGATTTCAAGTGCCGCTTGAATGTCGTTTTCCAATTGCTGCAAATCCTTCTCTTGCGCCATCGGCACAAACAAAGGATGGATGCCTAAAGCATAGGGCTGCTGCACCTGATGCGCAAAAAGTTGCAAGGCTTCAAAATCTTTCGCCTGCACGGCAGGCATGACACAGTGACCAACACCCCCCTCTTGCGCTCGCTGCAAGACAGCCAGACGGTCTGCCGAAAACTCAGGCGCATCGAGATGGCAATGGCTGTCGATCCACTGCAACATCATGCTTGCAGAATGCCCCCGTCTATGCGCAGCACACGACTGCACCGCGCAGCCAATTGCGGGTCGTGTGTGACCACCACAAAAGCCGTGCCTTGTTGTTGGGCGGTGTTCAGCATGAGGTCGAACACGGTTTCTGCAGTGCTTCTGTCTAAATTACCAGTGGGCTCATCGGCCAGCACACATGCAGGCTGAGTGGCCATGGCACGCGCAATGGCCACCCGCTGCCGCTCGCCTCCAGACAACTCAGCGGGTCGGTGGGCCGCACGCGCCCTCAAGCCCACAAGCTCGAGCCACTTCATACCGATTTGATGGGCCTCGTTGCGCAATTCGCGGCGAATCCACAAAGGCATGGCCACATTTTCAAGTGCTGTAAATTCTGGCAACAAGTGGTGGAACTGATACACAAATCCCAATAGTTGATTGCGCCTCAAGCCTTGCTCGGCCGCATTCAAGCCAGACCAATCTTGGCCCTGCAACAAAACTTGGCCTTGCGTAGGACGGTCTAGGCCACCCATCAAATGCATCAAGGTACTTTTGCCCGATCCTGAAGCGCCCACAATGGCCACTGTCTCACCTGCGGCCACCGACAAGTCAACGCCCTGCAACACAGGCACGTTCAAATTGCCTTCCGTAAAGCGTTTGCTCAAACCGCGAACTTCCAACACCGGCTTATTCATAACGCAAAGCCTCCGCAGGATTGACTTGGCTGGCACGCCAGCTGGGGTACAAGGTGGCCACAAACGACAGCAACAAAGAGATGATCGCAACAGGCAGGATGTCGCTCATCTGCGGATCACTGGGCATGCGGCTGATCAAATAAATATCTTTAGGCAGGAAGCTGGCATTGAAAAGTGTTTCCAACGCGGGCACGATCACATCGATGTTGAAGGCAATCAAAAGCCCCAAGAACAAACCACTCAAGGTGCCAATCACACCCACCATGGCCCCCTGCATCATGAAGACGCCCATGATGCTGCCAGGGCTTGCGCCCAATGTTCTCAAAATGGCGATGTCGGCGCGCTTGTCCGTCACGGACATCACCAAAGTGCTGACCAAGTTAAACGCGGCAACCGCCACAATGAGGGTGAGGATGATGAACATCATGCGCTTCTCAACTTGCACCGCTGCAAACCATGTGCGGTTTTGCTGAGTCCAATCACGGACGGCCATGCCGGCTGGCAGGGTGGGCGCCAGAGTCCAAGCCACAATGCGCGCATCGTGCAAATTTTTGATTTTTAAACGGATGCCCGTTGGGCCCTCTAACCTGAAAATTTTGCCTGCATCCTCGACATGAAGCATGACCAAGGCTGAGTCATATTCATAATGACCTGAATTAAAAAGACCCACCACTTGCATTTGTTTCAAGCGCGGCAAAACACCTGCGGGCGTGACCTGACCATTGGGTGCAATGAGAGTCACAGGATCGCCCAAACGCACCCCAAGTTGCCTGGCCAAATCAAGGCCCAAGACCACCCCAAATTGACCAGGCAGCAAGGCCTCCACGCCAGGCATGTTGCTATTTTTCCCAAGCAAACCCACAGACAGATCAACCACGCTCGGCTCTAAGGCGGGATCGATGCCGCGCACCAGCACGCCCTTCATGTCCTCGCCTCTGGCCAATAACGCTTGCGCAGAAATAAAGGGGGCAGCACCCACAACTTGCGGGTTGGCTTGAATCGCTTGCAAAGTGCCTTTGAAATCGTCTAAGGCACCGCCATCGGCAGACACAATTTCGATGTGCGAGACCACGCTCAGCATGCGATCACGCACTTCTTTTTGGAAGCCGTTCATGACCGACAGCACGATGACCAATGCGGCAACACCCAGACCAATGCCCAGCATTGATACACCCGAAATAAAGGAGATAAAGCCATTGCGACGCGTGGCTCTTCCCGCGCGGGTATAGCGCCAACCCAGAACCAACTCGTAAGGCCATTCAAGTTTCATTCAGCTCATTTTCCTTCGTCTTCAAGGGCTGCATGCCTATTGTCACAAGGGGGATTGTGTCATCCCCGACAATAGCGGCATGAACGACGGTCAAATGACGCCCTCCCATCCACCCAAAGACAGCCTGAATCACGGCATCATTGCCTACGCCAGCAGCCCTGCGGCGCCCCTTCAAGGCGCACTCGACACATTGTATTTGCCCCATTTGGCTGAATTATTGGGCAAGTTGACTTGCGTGTCTAAGGGCGTGGTGCCCACTGAACCGCCCCATGACACCTCGCAAAGCGATGCCTATCTCTTGCCACACGAAATCGCGATGGGGCTTTGGGGTCAAAGCCCACATTGGGGGCCTGAGGCTTTGATAACGCCCTGTCATTGGCAAGTCGGCATGAATGAGGTGGTCATGCTCGATCCCGCTGAGATTCAACTGACCGAGCTTGAATCCAGGGATTTGCTTGAAGCCATTCAAGCGTATTTTGCAGAAGACGGTCTGACGGTTCGCTACGAAAGCCCCATGGTTTGGCGTGCGCACGGCGAAATGTTTCAAGGCCTGCCTTTTGCAGCCTTAGAAAAGGTCATTGGCCGCAATGTCAAGGCTTGGATGCCCTCTGCAGGTCAGGCGCGTCAGTTGCAGCGATTGCAAAGTGAAATGCAAATGCTACTTTACCAACACCCTGTGAACGATCAACGCAGTCTGCGAGGGCAATGGACCCTCAATTCTTTTTGGGTCCACCGAGAGTGGTCTCACATGTACAAGCCACCCTACCCTGCTCAAATTCATTTGCAATTGCAAACTGCCAATGCTGAACAGAATGCCGCGCTTTGGTGCCAGCAGTGGGAAAACTTGGACGCGACTGTTTGCAAGTCATTGCTCGATGCGCTTTCGCGCCAGGAAGATGTCTCCATCACGCTCTGCAGCGACACGGCGTGGCGACACTACCGCCCGAGAAAAGCCTCAATGTTCAACGCGCTCCAGCGCATGTTCTCTCAAATTTCTGTGCGCAACGAATTGCGCGCGCTGATTCAAGATCCGACAACCCCATGAGTTTTCAAATATTGACCCGTGATGTGCCACCTCGCAGTGCTTGGGCCCTAGAGCAGGCCGGCATCCACCCCTTGCTTTCCAAACTGTTTGCGGCACGAGGCATCGTGAGCCCCGAAGAGCTGGACGATGGCCTCGCCAAGCTGTTGCCACCCAACAGTCTCATGGGCACACAAGATGCTGCCGCATTGCTGGCCAATGCCATGGCTCAAAATTTAAAACTTTGCGTCGTCGCTGACTACGACTGTGATGGGGCCACAGCCTGTGCCGTGGCCCTCCGCGGCTTGCGCATGTTGGGTGCGCAGCATGTGAGTTACATCGTGCCCGATCGAGTCGTGGACGGTTACGGACTCACAGCCTCCATTGCAAGGCGAGTCAAAGATTCAGGCGCAGATGTCCTCATTACCGTCGACAACGGCATTGCCAGCCTAGAAGGCGTGGCACAAGCGCAAAGTTTGGGCATGCAAGTATTAATCACAGACCACCATCTGCCAGCCGCCGCAGTGCCCGCCGCCGAAGTCATTGTGAACCCCAACCAAGTTGGCTGTTTGTTTGAAAGCAAGTCCTTGGCGGGCGTGGGCGTGATGTTTTATGTGCTGCTGGCTCTGCGTGCAGAGTTGCGGCAACGGGGCCTGTTCACAGCAGAAACCCAACCCAAACTGGATGCACTGTTGCCCTTGGTGGCTCTGGGCACCGTGGCCGATGTGGTCAAACTTGACAACAACAATCGCCGTTTGGTAGCCCAAGGTTTAAAGCGCATTCGCGCAGGCCTGATGCCCTCTGGCATGCAATCGCTTTTCAAAGCAGCAGGCCGTGAACCCAAGGTGGCCACGACCTTTGATTTTGGTTTTGCACTAGGGCCGCGCATCAATGCAGCGGGCCGACTTTCAGACATGACCTTGGGCATTGAATGTCTGACCACCGACGATGCTTTGCGCGCAGACGAGTTGGCCAGGCAACTCGATGCCATCAACCGCGAACGGCGCGACATTGAAGGCGACATGCGCCAGCAGGCCATGGAGATTGCAGAATCTTTGTTCGACGACAGTGATGCACCACCACCCGCAATCTGCGTGTTTGATCCCGATTTTCACGAAGGTGTGGTGGGCATTGTGGCCTCCCGAATCAAAGACAAATTCCACCGACCCTGCTTTGTGTTTGCCGCCAGCAATGCGCCGGGCAAAGAACATGAACTCAAAGGTTCAGGCCGCTCGATTCCTGGGTTCCATCTTCGCGATGCGTTGGATTTGATGGCCAAAAAATTCCCCAACATGCTCCTTAGATTTGGGGGTCATGCCATGGCCGCAGGCTGCACCATCGAGGAAGAAAACTTAGCGCAGTTTGAAACTTGCTTCATGGAAGTCGCTTCGCAACTTTTGTCTTCTGCCACCCTGCAACGCAAGTTAGAAACCGATGGCCCCTTAGACGGTCAATATCGAAGGGCCGAATTTGTGGAAGTGATGCACCGCGAAGTGTGGGGCCAAGGTTTTGCGCCGCCCGTGTTCAGCGAAGAAGTCGAGGTGTTGTCGCAGCGCTTGGTAGGCGAAAAACATTTGGCCCTGAAGCTCAAGCACCAAGGTCAACCCGTGGACGGTATTTGGTTTGGCCGAATTGAACCCCTCCCGGCACGCGTCAAATTGGCCTATCGACTCGATGTGGACGAGTGGCAGGGCCAAAAACGCGTGCGGTTTTTAATTGAAGCGGCTGAAATTTAAAGCGCGAGTGACCCATGGGTCAGCGGTGTTTGCCCTGCAAGGCCTTCAGCACGGAAGGCGATACCAAGCCTTCGATTTTTCCGCCCAGGCTGGATATTTCTCTCACCAAGGTACTGCTAATGTGTTGCACGGAAGCACTGGTGTGCAAAAAGACGGTATCGACTTCTGGCGCCA